>NZ_AMZB01000098.1 GCF_000313755.1 Pseudomonas nitroreducens TX1
ACTCTATCCAGCTGAGCTATGAGTGCGCTGATGAGGGCGCAAATTCTAGAGCGATTTTTCTGACCTGTCAACAAGATTTTTCAATCTTTTCAGTCACTTACGTAACCGGACAACTCATCGCACCAGAGGATGCAATGGCGGAGAGGGGGGGATTCGAACCCCCGACACCCTTTTGAGGTGTACTCCCTTAGCAGGGGAGCGCCTTCGGCCACTCGGCCACCTCTCCGCAACACGGGGCGCATGATATCCATGTTTTCCCCGTTTGCAAAGAAAAATTTTAGAAAAATTAATGGTTTGGTTCTTGGTCTTTCTCTTTCTGGATGCGCTGGTAGATTTCCTCACGGTGCACAGCAACTTCCTTCGGCGCATTCACACCGATACGCACCTGATTTCCTTTGACGCCCAATACAGTCACGGTGACGTCATCACCGACCATCAGGGTCTCTCCGACCCGGCGAGTCAGAATCAGCATTCCTTTCTCCTTACGTGTTACGGGATAAGCAGTCTGCAAAAAAAGAAATGGTGGCAGATTCGTATAGATCAAGTGCGCGAATCCTTCACCCAAGTATTGACCAGTCCTGCCGGAAAGAAAGTTCCTGTCAGACAGTCAAAAACGACAAAAGGCGCGGGGTAGCCGCGCCTTTCGATATCTCCCGCCTTACTCGCCCTGTCGGGCGGGGGCGTCGAGTTCGAAAGCGGTGTGCAAGGCACGGACCGCCAACTCGAGGTACTTTTCTTCGATAACCACGGAAACCTTGATTTCCGAGGTGGAGATCATCTGGATGTTGATGGTTTCCTTGGCCAGGGCTTCGAACATGCGGCTGGCGACACCGGCGTGGGAGCGCATGCCAACGCCGACGATGGAAACCTTGGCGATGTTGGTGTCGCCGGTAGCTTCGCGCGCACCGATGGCGATGGCGGTCTGCTTGAGGATTTCCAGGGCGGCCTGGTAGTCGTTGCGGTGCACGGTGAAGGTGAAGTCGGTGGTGTTATCGTGCGCGACGTTCTGCACGATCATGTCGACTTCTACATTGGCGGCACTGATCGGGCCGAGAATCTTGAAAGCAACGCCGGGGGTATCCGGTACGCCACGGATGGTCAGCTTGGCTTCGTCGCGGTTGAAGGCGATGCCGGAGATGATCGGCTGTTCCATGGATTCCTCTTCATCAAGGGTAATGAGGGTGCCCGGACCCTCCTGGAAGCTGTGCAGCACGCGCAGCGGGACGTTGTACTTGCCGGCGAATTCCACCGAGCGGATCTGCAGCACCTTGGAACCGAGGCTGGCCATTTCCAGCATCTCTTCGAAGGTGATCTTGTCCAGGCGACGAGCCTGCGGCACGACGCGCGGGTCGGTGGTGTAGACGCCATCGACATCGGTGTAGATCTGGCATTCGTCGGCCTTGAGTGCCGCCGCCAGCGCCACGCCGGTGGTGTCGGAGCCGCCACGGCCAAGGGTGGTGATGTTGCCCTGCTCGTCCACACCCTGGAAGCCCGCGACCACTACTACGCGGCCGGCTTTCAGATCTGCGCGAATGTTCGCATCATCGATGCTCAGGATACGCGCCTTGGTGTGGGAACTGTCGGTCAGGATGCGGACCTGATTACCGGTGTAGGAAATCGCCGGCACGCCACGCTTCATCAGCGCCATGCTCAGCAGGGCGATGGTCACCTGCTCGCCGGTGGAGACCATCACGTCCAGCTCGCGCGGAATCGGTTGATCCATGATCTGTTTCGCCAGACCAATCAGGCGGTTGGTCTCGCCGCTCATGGCGGACACCACCACGACGATGTCGTCGCCCGCTTCACGGAATTTCTTCACCTTCTCGGCTACCTGCTCGATTCTCTCGACGGTGCCGACGGAGGTCCCTCCAAACTTCTGTACGATCAAAGCCATTTCAAAAGCCGCCTGATTCCTGAAGGGCGCCCATTAAACATGCATCACCGCATGCTGCCAAGGCCCGCCGGACGCGCTGCGGGCCCCGTATTTCAGGGCCTTAGAGGCCCTGCTCGACAAACTTGACTGCCAGCGCCAGAGCTTCGTCCAGCTTGCCGGCATCGACACCACCGCCCTGGGCCATGTCCGGGCGACCACCGCCCTTCCCGCCCACGGCCGCAGCGGCCTGCTTCATCAGATCGCCCGCTTTCAGCTTGGCGGTCAGGTCCTGGGTCACGCCGGCGACCAGCACGACCTTCTCCTCGAACACGCCGCCCAGCAGGATGACACCACTACCCAGCTTGTTCTTCAGTTGATCGACCAGCGCCAGCAGCGCCTTGCCGTCCAGACCGTCGAGGCGCGAGGAAAGCACCTTCACACCGCCGACTTCCACGGCGGAGCCCGCCAGGTCGTCACCGGCTGCACTGGCCGCCTTGGCCTTGAGCTGTTCCAGCTCTTTTTCCAGCTGGCGGTTGCGCTCGATGAGGCCGGAGAGCTTGTCCAGCAGGTTGTCACGGCTGCCCTTGACCAGGCCGGCCGCTTCCTTGAGCTGCTCTTCGGCACCGTTGAGATAGGCCAGCGCAGCGCCGCCGGTGACCGCTTCGATACGGCGCACACCGGAAGCCACGCCGCCTTCGCTGGTGATCTTGAACAGGCCGATGTCGCCGGTGCGGGATACGTGGGTGCCGCCGCACAGCTCGACGGAGAACTTGCCGCCCATGCTCAGCACGCGCACCTGATCGCCGTACTTCTCGCCGAACAGTGCCATGGCGCCCTTGTTCTTGGCCGATTCGATGTCGGTCTCTTCGGTCTCGACCTCTGAGTTCTTGCGGATCTCGGTGTTGACGATGTCTTCCAGCTGCTTCAGCTGTTCGGGCTTTATCGCCTCGAAATGGCTGAAGTCGAAGCGCAGGCGCTGGCTATCGACCAGCGAGCCCTTCTGCTGGACGTGATCGCCCAGTACCTGGCGCAGCGCAGCGTGCAGCAGGTGGGTGGCGGAGTGGTTCAGCGCGGTTGCCTGGCGCACGGAAGCGTCGACCTCGGCCTTCACGGCGGCGCCAACAGTCAGGTTGCCCTGGGCAACCACGCCGTGGTGCAGGTGAGCGCCGCCAGCCTTGGTGGTGTCGCGCACGTCAAAGCGCACGCCGGCCGCTTCTAGGAACCCGCTGTCGCCCACCTGGCCGCCGGATTCGGCGTAGAACGGAGTCTGGTCGAGGACGACCACGCCCTCCTCGCCTTCGCTCAACTGCTCGACGGCCTTGCCGTCCTTGAACAGCGCGATGATCTGGCCGGCGCCGGAAACGCCCTGGTAGCCGAGGAAGCGGGTGTCGCCATCCACTTTCACCAGGCTGTTGTAGTCCATGCCGAAGGCGCTGGCGGAGCGGGCGCGCTCGCGCTGGGCCTCCATCTCGCGCTCGAAGCCTTCCTCGTCGAGGGTCAGGCTGCGCTCGCGGGCGATGTCGTTGGTCAGGTCGACCGGGAAGCCGTAGGTGTCGTACAGCTTGAACACCACGTTGCCGGGGATGACGCTGCCCTTGAGCTCGGACAAGTCCTGCTCGAGGATCTTCAGGCCCTGCTCCAGGGTCTTGGCGAACTGCTCTTCTTCGGTCTTGAGCACGCGCTCGATGTGCGCCTGCTGCTGCTTGAGCTCGGGGAAGGCTTCGCCCATCTCGCCCACCAGCGCGGCGACGATCTTATGGAAGAAGGTGCCCTTGGCGCCCAGCTTGTTGCCGTGGCGGCAGGCGCGACGGATGATGCGGCGCAGCACATAGCCGCGGCCTTCGTTGGAGGGCAGTACGCCGTCGGCAATCAGGAAACCGCAGGAGCGGATGTGGTCGGCGACCACTTTCAGCGACGGCGCGTCGTCGTTGGCGCAGCCGATGGCGTCGGCCGACGCCTTCAGCAGGCTCTGGAACAGGTCGATCTCGTAGTTCGAGTGGACGTGCTGGAGCACGGCACTGATGCGCTCGAGGCCCATGCCGGTATCCACGCTAGGCGCCGGCAGCGGGTGCATGACGCCGTCCGCGGTGCGGTTGAACTGCATGAAGACGTTGTTCCAGATCTCGATGTAGCGGTCGCCGTCTTCTTCCGGCGAGCCGGGCGGGCCGCCCCAGATGTCGGCGCCGTGGTCGAAGAAGATCTCGGTGCACGGGCCGCACGGACCGGTGTCGCCCATCGCCCAGAAGTTGTCCGAAGCGTAGGGAGCGCCCTTGTTGTCGCCGATGCGGACCATGCGTTCGGCGGGAATGCCAACTTCCTGGGTCCAGATGTCGTAGGCCTCGTCATCGCTGGCGTAGACGGTAACCCAGAGCTTTTCCTTGGGGAGGTTCAGCCATTTGTCCGAGGTGAGGAATTCCCAGGCGTAGGTGATGGCGTCGCGCTTGAAATAGTCGCCGAAGCTGAAGTTGCCCAGCATCTCGAAGAAGGTGTGGTGGCGAGCGGTGTAACCGACGTTTTCCAGGTCGTTGTGCTTGCCGCCGGCACGCACGCACTTCTGGCTGGTGGTGGCGCGGGTGTAGGCGCGCTTTTCCAGGCCCAGGAAGCAGTCCTTGAACTGGTTCATGCCTGCGTTGGTGAACAGCAGGGTCGGGTCGTTCGCGGGGATCAGCGAACTGGACGCTACGCGGGTGTGCCCCTTCTCTTCGAAGAAGCGGAGGAAGGCTTCACGGATTTCAGCGCTTTTCATAGGTTCTTCCACGGAAAAATGCGGCCACGAATCGCCGGCAAAGGGCCGCATTATATCGGCCCCGCATCAAGGTTGTAGTGTCTTTGCGCGATAGTTAACCGCTATCGCGCAATAATTTCTGTCAGGAACGACGAAAGGCGGCAAAAGCTTCGACGATACGCGGGATATCGGCGTTTTTCACATCGAGGTGGGTGACCAGCCGCAGGCGCGCCGCCGGGCTGACGCGGATGCCCCGTTCGGCCAGGTGCGCACCCAGCGCGCCAGCCTGCTCGCCGATGCCGACGTAGACCATGTTGGTCTGTACCGGCTCGATGGCGTAGCCCAGTTCAGCCAGGCCGCGGCCGAGCGCTTCGGCGTTGGCGTGGTCCTCGGCCAGGCGCTCGACCTGATGGTCCAGCGCATACAGCGCGGCGGCTGCGAGACCACCGGCCTGGCGCATGCCGCCGCCGACCATCTTGCGCAGGCGGCGCGCGCGGCCGATCAGATCGGCATCACCACAGAGCACCGAACCCACCGGCGCGCCGAGGCCCTTGGACAGACACACCGAGACGGAATCGAAGTGGCGGGTGATCTCGCGAGCCTCCACGCCCAGCTTCACTGCGGCGTTGTACAGGCGCGCGCCGTCCAGATGCAGTGCCAGGCCGCGGCGGCGGGTCATTTCCCGTGCGGCAGCCAAGTAGGTGAGCGGCAAGACCTTGCCCTGCATGGTGTTTTCCAGCGCCAGCAGGCGGGTGCGAGCGAAGTGGAAATCGTCCTGCTTGATCGCCGCCTCGACCTTGGCCAGGTCCAGCGAACCATCCGCCTCGCCATCGATGGGCTGCGGCTGGATGGAGCCCAGCACGGCGGCGCCACCGCCTTCATATTTATAGGTGTGCGCCTGCTGGCCGACGATGTATTCGTCGCCCCGTCCGCAATGGGCCATCAGGCCAAGCAGGTTGCTCATGGTGCCGGTGGGCACGAACAGCGCGGCGGCAAAGCCCAGGCGCTCGGCCAGGGTCGCTTCCAGGCGGTTCACCGTCGGGTCCTCGCCGTAGACGTCATCGCCCAGCTCGGCGCGCGCCATCGCCTCGCGCATACCGGCGGTGGGCAGGGTCACGGTGTCGCTGCGAAGGTCGATGATGGACATGGCGGAGCTCCTCGGGCATCAGGCGGAAAAGGCCCGATGCTAAGCGCTCGCCGGAGGGGAAACAAGGCGGGACACACCCTGCAGGAGCGCCATGCGCGCGATCTCGGGCATGGCCCGCTTATACCTGAATATCGTTCCGGGGCTTGCCCTCTCCCCCGCCCTCTCCCTGAAGGGAGAGGGAGCAGGCCGTGCCGGCTGACACTTCGGCCTCAACCTGCACCAGACGGTCCCCCCTCTTCAGGGAGAGGGGAAATCCCAGGCACGAACTTTCAGAGACAGGCAGTTGCTCCTACAAGGTGCGGAAGGTCAGTCGAGGTCAGAGCTCGGTGGGGACCACCAGAATGCCGGCGCGCAGGCCGTTCTTCACCCGCGGGTTGGGGAAGATGATCCGCGCGCCCTGCTCTTCCACGATCCAGCGGGTGCCGCCAATATCCTCGGCGAGCAGGAAGCCATGGTCCAGTTCGGTGAAGTTGTCCACCGCGTCGTCCAGGTGCAGGCGGAAGTGGTCGCTGTGCTTGATCACTTCGCGGGAGACCGCGAACAGTTGCAGACCGTCGATCTGTGCGCCGTCCGCCTCCTGGCCACTGATCACGCCCTGCAGCATGGCCTCCAGGCGATCCAGGTTCACCGACTGGTTCTGTCCGAAGGGCCGCGCCTTGCCCAGCTCCAGGGTGAACGCCTCGGCGCCGAGCTGGCTGTAGGTGTAGGCGCTGAAAGTGATGCCCGGCTTGCTTTGCAGCAGCACCGCATCAATGCCGGCGCTCCGCAGGCGCGCCAGCTCATCGCGGGAATGCTCGCGACCACTGGCCCAGGGATAGAGCGCGAACTGCTCGATCTTCGAGCCACGGATGGCAGTGTGCAGGTCATAGTGCAGGCGCGCTCGTCCTTCGCGGGCGAAGAACGCGGCGGCCAGACGCTCCAGCTCCGACGCACGCAGGGCCTCGTTGCCGCTGCCCTCCTCGTGGCGGCCGCAGAACAGGCGGTTGATGTCCTGTTCCAGGTAACGTTCGCCGCGGCGCATGGCCTCGGGGTTGCCGAGCAGGAACAGTACCCTGGCCGCCGGTTTCAGCTCGCCACGGGCGACGCGGTGTACCAGGCGATCGAGCAGCTCGATGGGGGCCGTCTCGTTGCCGTGGATACCGGCCGAGAGCAGCAGGTCGCGGCCATTGTCGCGCGCCACCGGCGGAGTGACTTCGAGGGCACCTTCAGCCAGCCAGTGCAGACGGGTGCCGTCCGCGGTGAGCTGAATCTTTTCCGTCGGCTCACGACCGGCGAGGGTCAGTTCGAGCAGTTTGCCCAGAGCTAGCATGCGGACGCCTCCATCATTCCCCGCGGCCGAAGCGGCCGCGGACTCCGCGATCAGTGGTGATGGTCACATCCACAGTCTGGACCATGTTCGTGAACTTCGGCGGCTTCGAGCTCAAGGCTCAGGCCCAACTGGTTCACCGCCTGCGGGCGCACCACCAGCAGCGGGATTTCGGCGTCGTCCTCATGGGAATCGGCGTAGATCGTAAGGCCGCCCTTGCCGTCGGCCTCCAGCCACAGCTCGCGCCCTTCCAGGCGGATGGCCAGGCGCGCGGTGTGGGTCTCGCGGCGCTCGCCCTTGTTGTCTTCGAGAATCAGCGGGAGGCTTTCGGTCATTTCGGTCACTCAGATCTGCTGGAAAGGATAAACCGAGCCCAGTTTAAGGATCTGGCTCAATTCATCCAACGCCGTCCGGCACTCGACGAGCAATTGCGGATCGGCCAGGTCGGCTTCGGCCAGGCGATCGCGGTAGTGCTTGTCGACCCAGGTGACCAGGGTGTCGTGCAAGGTCGGGGTCATGATCACGCCCGGGTTGACCGCCGCCAACTCCTTGTCGGTCAGCGCCACGCGCAGACGCAGGCAAGCGGGGCCGCCGCCGTTCTGCATGCTCTGCTTGAGGTCGAACACCTTCACCTCGCGGATCGGGCCGTCCTCGGCGGTCAGGCGCGACAGGTAGCTCCAGACGCGCTCGTTCTTGCGGCACTCTTCCGGGACGATCAGCAGCATGTTGCCGTCGGCGCGGCTAAGCAGTTGGCTGTTGAACAGGTAGGACTTCACCGCGTCCTCGACCGTGACCTGGTCGCGCGGCACGCACACGGCGCGGAACCGGCCGCCACGCCGGCCCAGCTTGTCGTGCAACTCGGCGAGCACGCGCTCGGTGTCGAGGAAGGCGTCTTCGTGGTGGAACAGCACCTCGCCGTTGCCGACCGCGATCACGTCGTTGTGGAACACACCCTGGTCGATCACCGCCGGGTTCTGCTGGGCATAGACCACACCGTCATCGCTCAGGCCGTGGAGGCGGGCAACCGCCTGGCAGGCTTCCAGGGTCTGCCGCGCCGGGTAACGCTGCGGCGCCGGGAAGCGGCTGTCGAAGGCGCTGCGACCGAACACGAAGAACTCGACACCGGCTTCGCCGTAGGACTTGCAGAAGCGCGTGTGGTTGGCCGCGCCCTCGTCGCCGAACTGGGCGACCGCCGGCAGCGCGGCGTGGTGAGCAAAGTGCTGTTCGTCGTTGAACATCGCGGCAAGGATGCGGCTGGTCTGCGGATGTTCGATGGAACGGTGGAACTTGCAGTTCAGGTTGGCCGCGGTGAAGTGCACGCGGCCATCGGCGGTGTCGGCGCCGGGGCTGACGGTGGCGGCGTTGGCGGTCCACATGCAGGACGCCGAGCTGACCGCGGCGAGCAGCGGCATCGCTTCTTTCGCCGCCTTGGCGATCACCTCGGCGTCAGTGCCGGAGAAGCCCAGGGCGCGCAGCGAGGCAACGGCCGGACGCTCCTGCGGGGCGAACACGCCCTGCTTGAAGCCCAGCTCCATCAGCGCCTTCATCTTCGACAGGCCCTGCTTCGCCGCTTCACGCGGGTTGGACGCCGCCTGGCTGTTGCTCTGCGAGGCGACGTTGCCGTAGGACAGGCCGCCGTAGTTGTGCGTCGGTCCGACCAGGCCGTCAAAGTTCATTTCATAGGCGGTCATCACAGGCTCACTCCCGGAGTCAGGGTTGCAGGCAGGCTCAGGCTGTCGCTTTCCAGCGAGGCGACCGGGTATGCGCAGTAATCGGCTGCGTAGTAGGCGCTCGGGCGGTGGTTGCCCGAGGCGCCAATGCCGCCGAACGGTGCGCTGCTGGCGGCGCCGGTCAATTGTTTGTTCCAGTTGACGATGCCGGCGCGGCTTTCGATGAGGAAGTCCTCATAGCGCTCGCGGGAGTCCGACAGCAGGCCGGCGGCGAGGCCGTACTGGGTGGCGTTGGCTTCGCGCACGGCGGCGTCGAAGTCGGCGTAGCGGATGACCTGCAGCAGCGGGCCGAAGAACTCTTCGTCCGGGCGCTCGGCAACAGTGGTCACATCGAGGATGCCGGGGGTCAGCAGCGCGGCGGTATCCAGCGGCTGGGTCATGGCCAGCAGCGGCTTGGCGCCCTTGGCCAGCAGTTGTTCCTGGGCCTTGATCAGGTGCTGCGCAGCGGCCAGCGAGATCACCGAGCCCATGAACGGCGCAGGCTGCTCGTCGAAGCGGCCGACCTTGATGGTCGAGGCCACCGCCACCAGGCGCTCGATCAGCGCGTCGCCCCAGGCGCCCTGCGGCACCAGCAGGCGGCGGGCGCAGGTGCAACGCTGGCCGGCGGAAATGAAGGCGGACTGGATGATGGTGTAGACCGCGGCGTCGACGTCCTTCACCTCGTCCACGATCAGCGGGTTGTTGCCGCCCATTTCCAGCGCGAGGATCTTCTGCGGGCGACCGCCGAACTGGCTGTGCAGCAGGTTGCCGGTGCGGCTGGAGCCGGTGAAGAACAGGCCGTCGATGTCGTCGTTGCCGGCCAGCGCCACGCCGGTGTCACGGGCGCCCTGCACCAGGTTGATCACACCGGCGGGAATGCCCGCCTCGATCCAGGCCTGCAGGGTCAGCTCGGCGACTTTCGGGGTCAGCTCGCTGGGTTTGAACACCACGGCATTGCCCGCCAGCAGGGCCGGCACGATGTGGCCGTTGGGCAGGTGGCCGGGGAAGTTGTAGGGGCCGAACACGGCAACCACGCCGTGGGGCTTGTGGCGCAGCACGGCGGTGGCGTCGGCCAGCGGGCCGCTCTTTTCGCCGGTGCGCTCACGGAAGGCCTGGACCGAGATGGCGACCTTGTTGACCATGCTGGTGACTTCGGTGGCGGCTTCCCACAGCGGCTTGCCGGTTTCCTCGCCGATGGCGCGGGCCAGTTCCTCGGAGCGGCCCTTGAGGGCGGCGGCGAAGCGTTCCAGCACGCTGATGCGCTCCTCCACCGGGCGACGGGCCCAGGCCGGGAAGGCGTTGCGTGCGGCGGCGACAGCGGCGGCCACTTGCGAATCGGAGGCGGCACGGCCGGACCAGACCACGGCCTGGCTGACCGGGCAGAGCGATTGCAGCGGCTCGCCTTCGCCCGCCAGCCACTGGCCGGCAATGTAGTGGGTATTCATCATCAGGCTCCCCTGACGCCGGGCGGCGTCAGTTGCGTTTTCCGGAGAGGGGCACCGCGCGGACCGAAGCCCCGGCGGACAGGCGCAGGCGCTTGGCGGTCTGCGCATCGACCACCAGCGAGCCGGCGGCCACGCGCGCCGGGGCCGCGGTGATGCGGCACTCCTCGCGCTTGCGGTTGTGGATCAGGTAGGGCTCGGCGTCGTCCCCCGGCGTGCCGATGGCCAGCACCAGGTTCTGGCTGTCGGCGATGGCGCGGATCTTCTCGGTCGGCGCCTCGATGGCGGGCCCGGCGTCGAAGATGTCGACGTACCCCTGATAGCTGAAGCCCTCGGCCTTGAGCATGGCCAGCGCCGGCTCGGTGTGCGGGTGCACGCGGCCGATCACCTCCCGCGCATCCGCGGAGAGGAAACAGGTGTAGAGCGGGAACTTGGGCATCAGCTCGGCGATGAAGGCCTTGTTGCCCACGCCGGTCAGGTAGTCGGCCTGGCTGAATTCCATCTTGAAGAAGTGCCGACCCAGGCTTTCCCAGAACGGCGAGCGGCCGTCCTCGTCGGACATGCCGCGCATCTCGGCAATCACCTTGTCGCCGAACAGCTCGCGGAACTCGGCGATGAACAGGAAGCGCGCCTTGGACAGCAGGCGGCCATTGAGGCCGCTGCGGTGGTCGGCATGCAGGAACAGCGAGCACAGCTCGGACTGCCCAGTGAGATCGTTGGCCAGGAACAGTGTGGGAATCTCGCGGTGGATGCCCAGCTCCTGGGAGGCGCTGACGGTCAGGCCGACGCGGTAGTTGTACCAGGGCTCGCGCAGGCCGACGGCGCCGGCCACGGCGGAGATGCCGACGACCTTGCCGCTGTCGTCCTCGAGGACGAACAGGTAGTCAGCGTCAGCGCGCTCGGCTTCGCCGCGGAAGGCCTTCTCGGCCCAGCTCACGCGGTGCTGCAGGCGCTGCTCGTTGGCCGGCAGCGTGGTCAGGCCGGTGCCGGTGCTGCGCGCCAGGTCAAAGAGAGCCGGCAGGTCTGCGCTGGTTACGGGACGGACGATCATGCTCTCTCCCCTCAGATCGCGACCAGGCGCACGCTGGCGCCCTCGCCGATGCCCAGGGCTTCGGCGGTTTGCTGGTTCAGGGTGACGGGCTTGCCCGGTACCCAATCGAGTTCGGCGACGACGGCGCGGAAGTCCTGCAGCTGGCCATTGGTGACCAGGTAGCCGCGGCTGCCCTTGGCGCCTTCGCCGATGCGCACCGGCACCTGCCGGCTCTGCGCGATGGAGCGGATGCTGCTGGTGCGCGCATGCAGCGCGGGGCCGCCGTCGAAGATGTCGACATAGTTGTCGGACTCGAAGCCGTCGCGCATCAGGATGTCGAAGGTAATCTGCGCACGCGGGTGCACCTGGCCCATGGCTTCCTGGGCATCGTCCGGCAGCAGCGGCACGTAGATCGGGTAGTGCGGCATCAGCTCGGCGAGGAAGGTGCGGCTCTTCAGCCCGGAGAGCTTCTCGGCCTCGGTGTAGTCGAGGTCGAAGAAGTTGCGCCCGATGGCGTTCCAGAACGGCGACTCGCCCTGCTCGTCGCTGTAACCGACGATTTCCACCACCACTGCGTCGGCGAAGCGCTCCGGATGGCTGGCCATGAACAGCAGGCGACCACGGGAGTTGAGCTCGGCGATCGGCGTATTCACCAGGTCGCGCTCGACATAGAAGCTGGTCAGCAGGCTGTTGCCGGTGAGGTCGTGGCACAGCGAGAGGACGTGGATCTTGTTGTGGATCTTCAGCTCGCGGGAGGCGTGCACGAAGGTCTCGTTGCGGAAGCTGTAGAACGGCTCGGAGAAACCGGCCGAAGCAACGATGGCCGAGCAGCCGACCAGTCGGCCGGTCTCGCTGTCCTCGAGCACGAAGAAATAGCTCTCTTCACCGTTGAAACTCACCTCGGCGGCGAACGAAGCCTCCGAAGCGAGAATCTTCTCGCGCAGGCGTTCCGCGTCGTCCGGCAGCGACGTGACGCCGACCGGGCTGTCCGCGGCGAGACGCTGCACCTGCTGCAGGTCGGCCACTTGGGCGGGGCGCATCACCAGCATGGCGTCACTCCTCTAACCAGACAAAAGTTCGTGATTCTTGCTTTCTGATTCGCGGGCGCGACACAGCCTGTGCCGCACTCATCAGGGCATTCTCGGAAACCGGCCGGGACGATCCGGCCGGTTGAGCGGCGAAGCGCGAGCCTCGCCGGTTCAGCGTAGCCGGGGGATCAGCCGCGGGTCAGCTTGGCGATGGCGCGCTCGAGGCGATCCAGCCCTTCGTCGATGTCGGCGTCAGGGATCACCAGGCTGGGGGCGAAGCGCACCACGTCCGGGCCGGCCTGCAGGACCATCACGCCTTCCTTCTCGGCGGCGTTGAGCACGTCCTTGGCCTTGCCCTTGAAGGCATCGTTGAGCACCGCACCGATCAGCATGCCCATGCCACGCACCTGGGTGAAGATGCCGTACTCGGCGGCGATCTTCTCCAGGCGGACCTTGAAGCGCTCGTGCTTGGCCTTCACGCCTTCGAGCACTTCCGGGGTGTTGATCACGTCGAAGGCCGCACCGGCAACGGCGCACGCCAGCGGGTTGCCGCCGTAGGTGGTGCCGTGGGTGCCGACGACCAGGTGCTCGGCGATCTTCGCGGTGGTCAGCATGGCGCCGATCGGGAAGCCGCCGCCCAGGCCCTTGGCGCTGGACAGGATGTCCGGGGTCACGCCGTAGTACTGGTGGGCGTAGAGGTAGCCGATACGACCGAAGCCGCTCTGCACTTCATCGAAGATCAACAGCGCGTTGTTCTCGTCGCACAGCTTGCGCACGCCTTCCAGGTAGGCCTTGTCGGCCGGCAGCACGCCGCTCTCGCCCTGCACCGGCTCGATGATCACAGCGCAGGTCTTGTCGGAGATGGCCGCCTTCAGGGCTTCCAGGTCGTTGAACGGAATGTGGGTGATGCCTTCGACCTTCGGGCCGAAACCATCGGAGTACTTGGCCTGGCCGCCAACGTTGACGGTGAACAGGGTGCGGCCGTGGAAGCTGTTGACCATGGAGATGATCTCGAACTTCTCGGGGCCGTAGACGTCATGGGCGTAGCGGCGCGCCAGCTTGAGCGCAGCCTCGTTGGCCTCGGCGCCGGAGTTGGCGAAGAACACGCGCTCGGCGAAGGTGGCGTCGATCAGCTTCTTGGCCAGGCGCAGCGCCGGCTCGTTGGTGAAGACGTTGGAGACGTGCCAGATCTTGCCGGCCTGCTCGGTCAGCGCCTGCATCAGCGCCGGGTGGGTGTGGCCCAGGGAACTGACCGCGATGCCGCCAGCGAAGTCCACCAGCTCTCGGCCGCTCTGATCCCAGACTCGGGAACCCTCGCCACGCACCGGAATGAAGGCAGCCGGTGAATAGTTGGGAACCATGACCTGGTCGAAGTCGGAGCGTTGGACCTGAGCTTGCGGAGCGGACATCGGTGTTCTCCTGCCTGGTTGAGGCGGCTATCGATGGATGGATTGTAGGGACGAACAGCGGGCCGGCATTGCCGCCATGCGACAACTTGTTATAGCGCCAACCCGCGAATTGCCGAGGCTTACGGAAATGCGACAGAAAGCGTCGGGAAGGCGCAGTGTAAGGCCTGCGGACTGCTGCGGGTACACGGACGCGTGGAATTTGTTCGCGCGATGAACGAACGGTCAGCAATAGAGCAGAGAGGGAGATTTTTGCAGGAGCGAACTTGCTCGCGAGCCGCTTTACGTCGGCACACCCGGCAAGATCCTTCGCGAGCAAGCTCGCTCCTGCCTGAGAGCCGTCAACCGCGCTCGGCAACCACCGGGGCAGCTTCGGCGACGCTCTGGCCGCGGCGCTGGTTGCGGTCTTCGCGCGGGGTTACGCCGAAGAAGTTGCGGTAGGCGCTGGAGAAGTGCGGGCCGCTGGAGAAGCCGCAGGACAGGCCGATCTGGATGATCGACTTGCTGGTCTGCATGAGCATCTGCCGCGCGCGGTTCAGGCGCAGTTCCAGGTAGTACTGGCTGGGCACGCGGGTCAGGTACTGCTTGAAGATGCGCTCGAGCTGGCGGCGCGAGACGCACACGTGCTGGGCGATCTCGTCGGTGGTCAGCGGCTCCTCGATGTTCGCCTCCATCAGCAGCACCGCCTGGGTGAGCTTCGGGTGGCTGGAGCCGAGGCGGTTCTTCAGCGGGATGCGCTGGCGTTCGGAGCCTTCGCGGATGCGCTCCACCACCAGCTCTTCGGAGACCGCGCCGGCCAGTTCCGCACCATGGTCGCGGGACAGCACCGCCAGCAGCAGGTCGAGCACTGCCATGCCGCCGCAGGCAGTCAGGCGATCACGGTCCCATTCGAAGAGGTGGTTGGTCGCGATGACCTTGGGGTAACGCTCGGTGAAATCGTCGTGCCAGCGCCAGTGCACGGCGGCACGGTAGCCGTCGAGCAGGCCCAGTTGCGCCAGCGGATAGATACCGGCGGACAGCGCGCCGATGCTTACGCCGCTGCGCGAGAGCTGCTTGAGGGTATTGGCCAGGGGCGCGGAAACAGCCTGCGGAACCTCGTCGGCCACCAGGAAGATGCGCTGGCACTGCTCCAGCGCGCCATTCCAAGGCTGCCCTGGAAGGCGCCAGCCCTCGGCCTCGGCCACCGTTTCGGCGCTCATGAACACCGGTTCGTAGAGCGCCTCGGGGTGCAGCCGGCGGGCGACCCGCAGGGCCTCCTCGGCCAGACCGAGCGTCAGCGCCCGCGTGTGCGGCCAGAGCAGGAATCCGATGCGTTGTGCGGTCATGCGGCTAGATCACCAGGCGACGGTAACAGACAGCTTACTTCAAGCTGCCGGAAAGGAACTGCTTCAGGCGGTCCGATTGCGGATTGGCCAGGACCTCCTTCGGGCAGCCCGCCTCTTCCACCAGCCCCTTGTGCAGGAACACCAGCTGGTTGGAGACCTCGCGGGCAAAGCCCATCTCGTGGGTCACCACCACCATGGTACGGCCTTCCTGGGCCAGGTCCTGCATCACGCGCAGGACTTCGCCGACCAGCTCGGGGTCGAGCGCCGAGGTCGGTTCGTCGAACAGCATCACTTCCGGCTCGACTGCCAGGGCACGAGCGATGGCCACGCGCTGCTGCTCGCCGCCGGACATGTGCGCCGGATAGGCATCCTTGCGGTGCGCCACGCCGACTTTCGCCAGGTAGTGCTCGGCCTTTTCCAGCGCTTCCTTCTTCGATACGCCCAGCACGTGGACCGGCGCTTCGATGACGTTTTCCAGGGCGCTCATGTGCGACCACAGGTTGAAGTGCTGGAACACCATCGACAGGCGCGAGCGCATGCGCTGCAGCTGCTTGGCGTCCGCGGCCTTGAGCGCGCCGTCCTTGTTCGGCACCAGCTTGAGCTCCTCACCGTTGAGCAGAATCTTGCCGGCGTGAGGTTGCTCGAGCAGGTTGATGCAGCGCAGGAAAGTGCTCTTGCCCGAACCGGAAGAGCCGATGATGCTGATCACGTCGCCCGCCTTCGCCGCCAGGGAGACGCCCTTGAGTACCTCATGGGTGCCGTAGCGCTTGTGCAGGTCCTGGATTTCCAGTTTGTACATGGTGTCGGTTCTCGAATTCAGTCGTTGATCAGCCGGCCCTTGCGGAACGGCTCACGCCCGGCCACCTTGGCCAGCCAAAGCCCCGGCTGGGCGTAGCGCCCACGCTCGATGGCGAACAGCACACCGGAAGTCCCGGCGCAAACGGTGCTGACCTGGTCGTTCAGCGGGTCGACCACCTCGAACAGCGCGTCGCCCTTCTCCACCCACTCCCCCGCCTTGCGCAGGAAACTCACCACGCCAACGTGGGGTGCGTAGAGGTATTCGGTACCTTCGAAAGGCATGCCTTCGCAGCATTCGGCCGGTGCCGCCGGCCAGTCGCCGCCGATCAGGCCTTGCTCGGCGAGGAAGCCGAGGATGGCTTCGGCGTTGGCCTGCCCCTGCTCGACGCGGGTATCGCCCACGCCGCCCAGCTCTACGGTAGTTGCCAGGCACGCCAGGGGAATTGCCGCCTGCGGGAAGGCCTGCGCCAGGCGCAGCCAGGGCAGCGAGCAGGATTCGTCGAAGGAGCTGCCGCCGGAATCTTCGGCGAGCAACGCAACGCCGGCCTTCAGGCGTGCAGCCAGGGATTTCCAGCGCGGCCAGTGCTGCGGGATCGCGTAGACATGGATGGCGGCGTCGAAGTCGCAGTGCAGGTCGAGCACCACCTCGGCGTCGCAGGCGTGGCGCAGCAGCATGCGCTGCATGCCCTGCAGCTCGGACGAGGCCGGCGGCAGTGCGTCGAGAGCATCGCGCATGGCCTGGCGGATCAGCTCGACGTTGGCGGCTTCGTCGGCGCCCAGCTGGCTACCGACGCGCTCGGCCACCAGTGCGGAGAGTTCGACGAAGTCACGGTTGAAGTTCTTCCCGCTGCCGAACTCGAAACGGCCCAGGTGACTGGCCTGCAGGGTCTGCCCCAGGCCGATGGGGTTGGCCACCGGCACCAGTTCGACGACGCACTTGAGCTGCCCCCGCGACTCGAGGTCGGCCAGGCGCTGCTTGAGTTCCCAGGCGGTGCGCATGCCCGGCAATTCGTCGGCGTGCAGGCTGGATTGGATGTAGACCTTGCGCGGGCCCTTGCCGTAGCGGAACACGCTCAGGCGGCGCTCGCTACCCAGGCTGCTCCACGGCAGAAGATGATCGATACGTTCCACGGTCGGTTCCTCAGTGCTTGCGCGGCGCGAGATAGGCCAGCCAGCGGCGCTCGGCCAGCTTGAACAGGCGCACCAGGGTAAAGGTCATGATCAGGTAGAAGATGCCGGCGGTGATGAACGCCTCGAACGGCAGGTAGTACTGCGAGTAAACGGTACGCGCGGCGCCGGTGATGTCCACCAGGGTGACGATGGACGCCAGGCTGGTGGTCTGCAGCATCATGATCACTTCATTGCTGTACTGCGGCAGCGCACGGCGCAGGGCCGACGGCAGGAGGATGCGGCGGTACATCTTGATCCGCGACATGCCCATGGCCTTGGCCGCCTCGATCTCGCCGTGCGGCGTGGCGCGGATGCTGCCGGCGAGGATCTCGGCGGTGTAGGCGCTGGTGTTGATGGCGAACGCGGCGCAGGCGCAGAAGGTGGCGTTGGACAGCAGCGGCCACATCGCGCTTTCACGCACGAACTCGAACTGCGCCAGGCCGTAGTAGATGAGGAACAGCTGCACCAGCATCGGGGTGCCGCGGATCACGTAGGTGTAGAGCCAGGCCGGAAGATTCACTGCGGGGTTCTTCGAGCAGCGCATCAGCGCCAGCGGCACCGCCGCCACGAGGCCGAAGAACAGCGAGATCGCCAGCAGCTTGAGGGTCACCAGCAGGCCGCTGAAGTAGAGCGGCAGGCTGTCCCAGATGACGGAGAAGTCGAATATCATGATCAGGCTCCCTGTCTCAAAGCTCGGCGACTTTCACGCCGACCGAATAGCGGCGTTCGAGCATGCGCAGCAGTACCAGGGAGACGGTGGTGACCACCAGGTACAGCGCCGCCACGGCGAGGAAATAGGTGAAGGGTTCGCGGGTAGCGTCCGAGGCCTGCTTGGCCTTGAACATCATGTCCTGCAGGCCGACCACGGAGATCAGCGCGGTGGCCTTGACCAGTACCAGCCAATTGTTGGTGAAGCCGGGAATGGCCAGGCGGATCATCTGCGGCACCTGGATGCGGAAGAACACCTGAAGCGGGCTCATGCCGTAAGCGAAACCGGCTTCGCCCTGCCCTTTCGGAATGGCCATGAAGGCACCACGGAAGGTCTCGGACAGGTAGGCGCCGAAGATGAAGCCCAGGGTGCCGACGCCGGAGGCGAAGGGGTTGAGGTCAATGTAGTCGTCGTAGCCGACCATCGGCGCCACCCAGTTCACGGCAGCCTGGCCGCCGTAGAAGATCAGCAGGATCAGCACGAGGTCCGGTACGCCGCGGATCACGGTGGAATAGAGGTCGCCGCACCAGGCCAGCCATTTCACCGGCGACAGGCGGATGGCCGCACCGAGCAGGCCCAGGGCGATTGCCAGGGCCATCGACAGCAACGACAGCTGAAGCGTCAGCCAGGCACCATCGACGATGGTGGCTCCGTAGCCATTGAGCATAATTTCGTACCTCGTGAAACCGGACGCCGCCCGCAACGACACGGACGCTCAGGGCAAGCGCGACTGCAGGCTCACCCCCAATAAAAAAGTGGCACAAACTTCAGGACCGGGCCTGGGTTTGCGCCACTTCTGGACGTGGATCAGTTCTCGCCGTAGACGTCGAACTTGAAGTACTTGTCCTGTACCTGCTTGTACTTGCCGTTGGCACGGATGCCGGCGATGGCCGTGTTGAATTTCTCGGCCAGGGCGGTATCGCCCTTGCGCACGGCGATGCCGGCACCGCCACCGAAGTACTTCGGATCGTTGTATTCCGGACCTACGAAGGCGTAACCCTTGCCGGCGTCGGTTTTCAGGAAGCCGTCGTCGAGGTTGACCGAGTCTGCCATGGTCGCGTCGATGCGGCCGGAGACCAGGTCCATGTTGGCTTCGTTCTGGGAGTTGTAGCGCACGACTTCGATACCGGCCGGGGCCAGGACGTCGGTGGCATAGCGGTCATGGGTCGAGGCGCGCAGCACACCGACCTTCTTGCCCTTCAGGTCCGCCAGCGGATCGTTCAGGGTCACGCCCTGCTTCATCACGAAGCGCGCGGGGGTGTGGTAGTACTTGTGGGTGAAGTCGACGGACTTCTTGCGCTCATCGGTGATGGTCATGGACGAGAGAATGGCGTCGATCTTGCGAACCTTCAACGCCGGGATCAGGCCGTCGAATTCCTGCTCGACCCAGGTGCACTTGACCTTCATTTCTTCGCACAGGGCGTTGCCGATATCCACATCGAAACCGGCGAGCTTGCCGTCGGGAGTCTTGAAGGAGAAAGGCGGATAGCCGGCTTCGATGCCGATGCGGACCGGCTTCTCGTCAGCGTGGGCAACCAGGGAAAGCGCGGACAGGGCCAGCGCACCGAGAAGTGCAAACTTCTTCATCAGTAACTCCTTCGAGGGTAGGACTTCGATTGGCAGGAGAAAGGGGTTGGCCCAGGCTGCCCGTGCAGAAGTGAAGGTTATTGTTCGTCTGCGCATTGCCGGCGCGATTCTTGTGAAAAGCGCGCCTACCGGGGTGAGCGGCATTCTAGCGACAGCCCCGGAGCGGTTATTTCTTCAATGCGACAAGTAATTATAGAAGCGCTGGGGGCGGAGCCCCGATGGCTTGACGGCGCGGATTTTACGTGATCTGAAAGCGGATAGTAAAACCCAACGTACTTGCAGTAATTGGGCCACAAATATCGGAGCCCAGCCCCTGCGCGGGGTGCGCGATATTGACTCATTCTGTGCACAGAGAAAAGACGCACCGAAGCTGTGCGAAATGTTTCCTGCCGCCTCATTTTGTCGCGGGGAAATGTTACCGGTGGGCAGAAGGCACACTGTAGGAGCGAGCCTGTTCGCGAACCGGATTGGCTCGGCGTCATGCGTTCGCGAGCAAGCTCGCTCCAACGAAAAGCCAAAACGCGGAAATGAAAACGCCCCGGCAAGCGGGGCGTTTTCATCAGGCGGCGGTCAGGCCGCGCGCATGGCCTGGTGCGTATCGATCAGATGCTGCACCACACCTGGATCGGCCAGGGTGGAGATATCACCCAGGGTGTCGTACTCGGCCGTGGCGATCTTGCGCAGGATGCGGCGCATGATCTTGCCCGAGCGGGTCTTCGGCAAGCCGGGCGCCCACTGGATGACATCCGGGGTGGCGATCGGGCCGATTTCCTTGCGCACCCAGGCACGCAGTTCCTGGCGCAGCTGCTCGCTGGATTCCTCACCGGCATTCAGGGTGACGTAGACATAGATGCCCTGCCCCTTGATGTCGTGCGGTACGCCAACCACCGCGGCCTCGGCCACTTTGGGGTGGGCGACCAGGGCGCTCTCGATCTCGGCGGTGCCCATGCGGTGGCCGGAGACGTTGAGCACGTCATCCACGCGGCCGGTGATCCAGTAGTAGCCGTCCTCGTCGCGACGGGCGCCGTCGCCAGTGAAGTACATGCCCTTGAAGGTCTTGAAGTAGGTGTCCACGTAGCGGTCGTGGTCGCCGTACAGGGTGCGCGCCTGGCCCGGCCAGGAATCGAGGATCACCAGGTTGCCCTCGGTGGCGCCTTCCAGGATGTTGCCCAGGTTGTCCACCAGCGCCGGCACCACGCCGAAGAACGGCTTGGCGGCGGAGCCCGGCTTCAGGCCGTGGGCGCCCGGCAGCGGGGTCATCAGGCAGGCGCCGGTTTCGGTCTGCCACCAGGTGTCGACGATCGGGCAGCGCGACTGGCCGACGGTCTCGTAGTACCACTGCCAGGCTTCCGGGTTGATCGGCTCGCCGACCGAACCCAGCAGGCGGAGACTGGAGCCGTCGGCGCCTTCGACCGCGGCCTTGCCCTCGGCCATCATGGCGCGGATGGCGGTCGGCGCGGTGTAGAGGATGTTGACCTTGTGCTTGTCGACGATCCTGGCGACGCGGGAGATGTCCGGGTAGTTCGGCACGCCCTCGAACAGCACGGTGGTCGCGCCGTTGGCCAGCGGGCCGTAGACGACATAGGTGTGGCCGGTGACCCAGCCGATGTCGGCGGTGCACCAGAAGACTTCGCCCGGACGGTAGTCGAACACGCGCTCGTGGGTCAGCGAGGCGTAGACCAGGTAGCCGCCGGTGGTGTGCAGCACGCCCTTGGGTTTGCCGGTGGAGCCGGAGGTGTAGAGGATGAACAGCGGGTCCTCGGCGCCCATTTCCTTCGGTGCGCAGGTGGAGCCGGCGACCTTCATCAGGTCCTCGAACCACACGTCGCGGTGCTGGTTCCACTTGATGTCCGAACCCGTGCGCTTGCAGACGATGATCTTCTGCACGCTGTTGGTTTCCGGGTTGGTCAGCGCGTCGTCGACGTTGGCCTTGAGCGGGGTCTTCTTGCCGCCACGCAGGCCTTCGTCAGCGGTGATCACCACTTTGGAACGGCAGTCGATGATGCGGCCGGCCAGGGCTTCGGGGGAGAAGCCGCCGAACACCACGGAGTGGATCGCACCGATGCGGGCGCAGGCCAGCATGGCGACCACGGCTTCCGGAATCATCGGCATGTAGATGGTCACCACGTCGCCACGGTGAACGTCCTGGCCGCGCAGGGCGTTGGCGAACTTGCAGACCTGCTCGTGCAGTTCGCGGTAGGTGATTTCCTTGTGCTCGGAAGGATCGTCGCCTTCCCAGATGATGGCGATCTGGTCGCCGCGCTCGGCCAGGTGGCGGTCCAGGCAGTTGTAGGAGAGGTTCAGGGTGCCGTCGGCGAACCACTTGATGTCCACGTGGTGATCGTCGAAGGAGGTCTGCTTGACCTTGGTGAACGGCTTGATCCAGTCGATGCGCTGGGCCTGTTCGCGCCAGAAGCCGTCGGGGTTGACCACCGACTGCTGGTACAGCTTCTTGTAGGTGGCCTCGTCGGTCAGAGTGGTCGCGGCCACTTCGGGACGCACGGGGTACACGGATGCCGCTGTCATGGCGTTTTACCTCGGTGAAGAGTGTTGTTTTTGTTGCCATCAGTTGTAACGGCGACACCCTCCCCCGAACCATACGACCATGGTCTTACCAATCCTTAGTCTTAGTGATGAGCCCCATAAGCCGTTGTTTTGGCAACGGACTCACGGGGCCGCGACAACCTGTCACATGCCAAGGGCGTGGGGCAGCGCCAGCGAGATGTAGGGCACGTAGGTCACCAGGATCAGGAACAGCAGCAGGATCATCAGCCACGGCAACGCCGCTCGGATGGTCGCGCCCAGCGGCATGCCGGTAACCGCCGAGGTGACGAACAGGTTGAGCCCCACCGGCGGATGCACCAGGCCGATTTCCATGTTCACCACCATGACGATCCCCAGGTGGATCGGGTCGATGCCCAGGCGCATGGCGATGGGGAAGAAGATCGGCGCAAGGATCAGCACGATGGCCGAAGGCTCCATGAAGCTGCCGGCGACCAGCAGCACGATGTTGACCATCAGCAGGAAGCCGATCGGCGTCAGTCCTTCCTGCATCACCCACTCGGTGATCTGCTGGGGTAGTTGCTCAGTGGTCAGCACATGGGCAAAGAGCATGGCGTTGGCGATGATGAACATCAGCATGATGCTCAGCCGCCCCGATTCCACCAGCACCTTGGGGCAGTCGCGCAGGCGCATGTCCTTGTAGACGAACAGCGCGACGAAGGCCGAGTAGACCGCCGCCACCGCCGCCGCCTCGGTGGGTGTGAACAGGCCGGAGTAGATGCCGCCGAGGATGATCACCAGCAGCAACAGCCCCCATCCCGCGCGGCGCGCGGCGGACAGCCACTCACGCAGGCTGGCGCGCGGCTGCGCCGGGAGCTTCTTCACTCGGGCGACGATGTAGATCACCACCATCAGGATCACGCCCAGCAGCAGGCCCGGCACCACGCCGGCGACGAACAGCTTGCCCACCGAGGTCTCGGTGGCGGCGGAGTACACGACCATGACGATCGACGGCGGAATCAGGATGCCCAGGGTACCGGCGTTGCAGATGATCCCGGCGCCGAACTCTCGCGGGTAGCCCGAGCGCACCATGCCGGCCACGGCAATGGAACCCACGGCCGCCACGGTCGCCGGAGACGAGCCGGATAGCGCAGCGAACAGCATGCATGCCAGCACCGCGGCGATAGCCAAACCGCCACGGATGTGGCCGACGCACGCATTGGCGAAGTCGATCAGCCGCCGCGCCACGCCGCCTGTGGTCATGAAGGCACCGGAGAGCAGGAAGAACGGGATCGCCAGCAGCGTGTAGGCCTCGGACGTCTCGAACAGCTTGATCGCCAGCGAGCGCACCGAATCCGGGCTGAACAAGAGAATCGTCAGCGCGCCAGACAGGCCCAGGGAAATCGCGATGGGCACGCCGATGAACATGAAGACGAACAGCAGGAGGAACAGGATCATCACGGTCATGGACGATTCTCCGCGGCTTCTTCGCCGGCCAGCTTCGAGGCTTCCGCGGCCTCGTCGGCTAGGCCCAGGCCGAGCTGGCGGCCGCGCAACAGGTTGACGAGGATTTCCAGGTAGCGCAGGAGCACCAGGCCAAAGCCGATGGGCACGATCACCGCGATGTAGGCCTGGAGGATGCCGAAGTGGTCGAGGTCTTCCGCGCCGATGCCGGCAATGAACAGGGTCTTCACCCAATCGAAGCTGGCGACCATGAACAGCCCGGCGTAGCCCAGGCAGCAGAGGCAGGCGAGCACGCCGATGCAGCGCTGCACCCGGCGCGGCGCCAGCTTCACCAGCGCGTCCACGCCCAGGTGGCCGGCGGTGCGCACGCCATAGGCAATACCGAAGAAGATCAGCCAGCCGAACAGCGCCTTGGTCAGCGCGTTGCTCCAGGACATGTCCTGGGCGACACCAAGGATTGCGTCGCCGATGCCGTAGAACGGCCCTTGCAGCGAGGGCAGGCGGTCGCCCAGGTCATAGAACAGGGTGAAGACGTTGGTCATCACCACGTAGACGAAAGTCACCAGCGTCATGGCCGCCAGCAGGAAGGCGATGGCGCCCTCCTCGAAGTGGTTCCAGACGCGCACGAGTCGGTTCATGGGAAAGGCTCCAGAAAGCCCCGCCATCCGGCAGGGCCGGACGGATCAATGGGGACGGTTGGAGGCTTCAGCGGCCTGGATGAGATCGGCGCCGACGTTGTCGCGGAATTTCCGCCACACCGGCTGCATCGCCTCGCGCCAGTCGGCGCGCTGCTGCGCGGTGAGCGAATGGATCTCGCTGCTGCCGCTGGCGAGGATACGCTGGCGGGCATCGCGGTTCAGCCGCTCGGCCTCCTGGTTCACCTGCACGGTGACCTCGGCCATGATCTGCTCCAACTCGGCACGCAGGTCCGGCGGCAGGCCGTTCCAGAACTTGGCGTTGGTGATCACCATGTAGTCCACCAGGCCGTGGTTGGACTCGGTGAAGTACTTCTGCACCTCGTTGACCTTCTGGCTCTCGTAGTTCGACCAGGTGTTCTCGGTGCCATTGACCACGCCGGTCTGCAAGCCCTGATAGACCTCGGCAAAGGACATCTTGCGGGAGATCGCACGCAGCTGGCGGAACTGCTCATTGAGCACGTCGGAAGCCTGCACGCGGAACTTCAGCCCGCGCGCATCGCCCGGTTCCAGCAGCAGGCGATTGGCCGACAGCTGCTTCATCCCGTTGTGCCAATAGGCGAGGCCGAGAATGCCCTTGCCTTGCATGCTGGTCAGCAGGCCCTGGCCCTGCGGGCTGCGCTGGAATCTGTCGACGGCATCGATGTCGTCGAAGAGGAATGGCAGGTCGAATATCTGCACTTTCCTGGTGTACTGCTCGAACTTGGCCAGGGACGGCGCAAGCATCTGCACGTCGCCCAGCAGCAGCGCTTCCATCTCCTTGCCGTCGCCGAAGAGCGAGGAGTTCGGGTAGACCTCCACGCGAACCCGGCCGGGCAGGCGCTCCTCGGCCAGGCGCTTGAACATCAGCGCCCCCTGCCCCTTGGGCGTGTTCTCCGCGACCACGTGGGCGAACTTGATCACTATCGGCTCATGAACGGTCGGTTCATGGATAGTCGGTTGATGGGCAGTCTGCGGTTCATCGGCAGCCTGTATGACAGAAGCGCAGGCCAACGCCAGGACGGCGAGCAACGCCCGCCCCGTCGATCCAAACATCGATCCAAACATCGCGTCACCCTCAATTTGTTCTTGTGCTTGCGAGGTGAGCCCGGTGGCAGGCCCGTGAGGAGACTGACGCAAATATTCGCGTTCGGAGAATTCGTCTTTTCCCAAAGCGGCGTTCGACACAGCGGAACGCAAGGTCCGAAAAAGACGCGCCCGGCGAGGGCCGGGCGCTTGGGGTTTCCGCAGCATGCCGCTATGCGGCGGTGGCTCAGGCAGGCACTCGGGCGCGGTGCTCGAGCATCATCCGCTCGTGCTCTTCGAGCATGCCGGGCACGCAGTCGCGGAGGAACTCCACCCAGGTGCGGATCTTCGCGTCGAGGTACTGGCGCGAGGGGTACAGCGCATAGACGTTGAGGTGGAACAGGCTGTAGTCGGGCAGCACGCGCACCAGGCTGCCATCCTTCAGCCCCTGCACGGCGGAGTAAACCGGCAGCGCGCCGATACCCATGCCGGCGCGCACGGCCTCGGTCATGGCGTCGGCGGTGTTGACCTGGAAATGGGTCTGGTTGATGCCGACCATTTCCTGGCCGTCGGGGCCGTCGAACAGCCACTTGTCCAGCGACATCACCGAGTTCACCAGGCGCAGGCAGCGATGATCGGTCAGCTCCGCGAGCTTCTTCGGCATGCCATGGCGCGCCACGTACTCGGGCGAAGCGCAGAGCACGCTGTAGGTCTTGCCGATGCGCTTGGAAACGAAGCCCGAGTCCGGCAGTTCCTGGGCGATGACCACGGAGATGTCGTAGCCCTCGTCGAGGATGTCGGTGATGCGGTTGGCCAGGGTCAGGTCGAAGGTGACCTCCGGGTAGATCTCGCAATACTGGGAGATCGCGCGGATCAGGTAGTGCTGGCCGATGCCGGTCATCGCGTGCACCTTTACCTTGCCATGGGGGCGGGCGTGGGCGTCGCCCGCCTCGGCCTCGGCTTCCTCGATGTAGCCGAGGATCTGCTGGCAGCGCAGCAGGTAGCGCTGGCCAGCTTCGGTGAGGGCGATGCGGCGGGTGGTGCGATGTAGCAAGCGGGTGCGCAGGTGCGCCTCAAGTTTGGCCACCGTCCGCGAGACGTAGGCGGTGGTGAGGTCCATGCGCTGGGCGGCGGCGGTGAAGCTGCCGGTCTCGGCGACACAGACGAAAGCACGCATGTTGTGCAGCAGGTCCATCATTTCTCCTGAGAGCCTGTCCACGCCACGGCGGGCGGCCTCTGCAACGGCGCTCGAACGAGCAACGCCTTGTTACAGTTTCATGACAGGCGGCGAATTGTCGCACAGGTGCCGGGCGGGGATTATTGTACTTTCAGGTAACAATAATTCGCCCATCCGTCAGCTTATCCTGCCCCCGGCGCACTTCTAGAATCGCCATCCCCAACGCGGTCTCCCGCAACCTCCCAGGACAAGCAGCCGTGCTCCGCCTTTCGTGCAACGTGCTTCCACCCCTTCGCTCCACTTTCGAACTACAGGGTTATCAAAACCCGATCCGCCCCAGACAACGCCTGCCGAGATAAGCCTGATGAGCAGTCTCTCCGTGCGCCTGCCCAAGGCTGCCGCGCTGCGCTTCGCCCTGTCCGACTGGGCGCACACCGACGGCGTCACCTGGATGTTCATCCTCAAGACATTGGTCACCGCCTTCACGGCGTTGTGGCTGGCCTACCGCCTGGAGCTGCCGCAGCCCAGCACCGTGCTGGTGAGCGCCTTCATCGTGCTGCAACCGCAGAGCGGCCAGGTGCTGGCGAAGAGTTTCTACCGCATCCTCGGCACGCTGGCCGGGCTCACGGTGATGGTCACCTTCATCGCCCTGTTCGCCCAGGAGCGGGTGCTGTTCCTGCTCTGCGTGGCGATCTGGGTCGGCCTGTGCACCGCCGGCGCGGCGCGCTACCGGGACTTCCGTGCGTACGCCTGCCTGCTCGCCGGCTACACGGCGGTGATGATCGGCATCCCCGCCACCCTGCACCCCGAAGGCGCCTTCATGCAGGCCCTGTGGCGGGTGATCGAGATCACCCTGGGGATTCTCTGCACCGGGGTGATCAGCGCCGTGGTCCTGCCGCAGACCAGCACCGCCGCCCTGCGCAACGCGCTGAACACCCGCTTCGGCGACTTCGCCGGCCTGGCCAGCGCCGGTCTCGACGGCACGCTGGACCGTGAGCGCTTCGAACAGGCCAGCGCGCGCATCGCCGCCGAAGTGGTGGGCCTGGAAAGCCTGCGCAACGTCACCGCGTTTGAAGACCCTCACATGCGCCTGCGCAGCGGCCGCCTGGCGCGGCTGAACAGCGAGTTCATGCAGCTGACCACGCGCTTCCACGCCCTGCAGCGCCTGCTCGATCGCCTGCGCGAGCGCCAGGCCAGCAACGTGCTGGAAGTGCTCATGCCGTGCCTGATCGACGTCAGCGAACTGCTCGCCAGCTGGCATGGCCGCCCTCTGAGCGAGGCGGACGCGGAGCGCCTGAGCGTGCAGCTGGAGCTGTGCAAGCACCACCTGATGCCGCGCATCCGCGAAGCTCGCGCCACCCTCGGCCACACCTGTCCGCGGGAAGCCGATCAGCTGGATTTCGAGACCGCCGCCGAACTGCTCTACCGCTTCGCCGACGACATGCACAACTATGCCCAGACCCACGCCTCGCTGGCTGCGCACAAACACGAACGCGAGCAGTGGAAGGAACGCTTCACGCCCAAGGCGAACGCGCTCGCCGCCGCAGTCGCGGGCTTCCGTTGCGCGCTGTTGGTGATAGTCGGAGGGGTGTTCTGGATCGAGACCTCCTGGCTCAGCGGCGCCACCTTCGCGCTGACCTCGGTACTGATCGCCGCCCTCTCCTCCGCCTCGCCCAACCCCAAGCGCCTGTCGCTGCAACTGACCCTCGGCACCCTGCTGGGTGCAACCCTCGGCTTCATCCTGACCTTCCGCGTGCTTCCGCACATCGATGGCTTCCCGCTGCTGTGCTTCGTGCTCGCGCCGGTGTTCGCCCTCGGCGCCTTCCTGATTACCCGGCCCAAATGGAGCGGCTACGGCGTCGGCCTGCTGGTGTGGTTCTGCATCGCCTCGCTGCCGGCGAACGTCGCCCGCTACGACGCCTACACCTTCATCAACGAATACCTGGCGATGCTGCTGTCGATGGGCATGGCGGTGGTCGCGGCGATCGTCATCCTGCCGCCGAACCGGCCGTGGCTGTGGGAGCGCCTGGAAGCAGAGCTGCGCCTGCGCGTGGTGCGGGTGATCAGCGATCCGCTGAAGGGTCTGTCATCGAACTTCGAAAGCGGCACCCGCGACCTGCTGAACCAGGCCTACGGCTTATCCACAGGCCGTCCGGACGTGCAACGCCGGCTGCTGCGCTGGACCTTCCAGGTACAGGAGATCGGCCTGTCGATCATCGAACTGCGCCGCGAGCAGGAAGCGCTGCCGAAGGAGCCCTGGTACGCCGAGCGCATGCCCTGGCGGCGGGCGATTCGCGCGCTGGGTCGCGCGCTGATCCGGCTGTTCATCCAGCCCAGCGAGAGCAACCGCCAACGCGCCCTGGCGGCGGTGGAGCATGCCATCCACGCCACGCGCACCACGGACGACCGGCGCCCGCCGCACTTCGATTCCTCGCCCCTGCGCCGGGTGTGCAGCTACCTGCATTTCATCCGCACTTCGCTGCTCGATCCGCAGTCGCCGTTGCGCGATTGAGTCCGGCGGGTTCGCGAGCAAGCGCGCTCCTACGAAGAGCACACCGACGCCCTTCTGTAGGAGCGCGCTTGCTCGCGAATCGCACGGCACAATCCTTCAGATGGCTCGTAGGAGCGGCAGCCACATCGCGAACCTGGGCCAACCTGCGACCAGCCACCGCAGAACCTGCCCTGCAACCCGCGTCAATCCTGGATTGTTGCCTCTGAGTACGAAGTCTTGTTGGCGCCTGGATATATGACTCAGGTCAGGCAAATTCTATTATTTCCGTGCTGTTACAGCGCGCGCCGCAACACCACCCAAGACCCGTAATCATTCCCCAACGCTTCCCGATGCAGCCATGAGCTGAACGTCACGGCCCCGTCACGTCCGGACTCCGGGAACAAGGCAGGTAAATTCATGAAAGCTGTAGTCATCCTGGCCATGCTGGGCTTCTCTTCGCTCGCCCTGGCCGAGCAGGTGAATGCCGCCGACCAGGCGCCAAGCACGGCCGTGGAGCAGTACACCTACGACATGAAAATGGACGTCGCCCACGTCATCTCGACCACGGACGTTTCCAACGCGTGCGGCATCGTGCCGGCACGCATGACTTATGAAGACTCCCAGGGCCAGCGCCACACCGTCGAATACCAGGTGTGGGGCAACGGCTGCTCCGGCGGCTAATCGCGTTGCGCACTCCCGCCGCGGCCCACGCAGCCCCGGCGGGGATGCACTGCCCTGTTACGGCTGCAGGGCCGCCTTCGCAATGTTGCGACTGTGCGCGCCGAAATGCCGGATCAATTGCACGATCTGCTCATCCAATGCCTCATCGTGGCGGAACGGCTCCGGTGAGTTCCCCGCACTGAAATCCCCCGCCGGCGCCTTCTCGCTCTCCAGCCAATGGCCGATTGCCGCATCAAATGCCGCCGCACGGGCATGGGACTCGCTCGCCACCACCTCGCGCAGATACTGGGTCGAATAAGGCGGATAGCTGCCGTCCACGCTCACATCCGCATAGGCCGCCAGCAACGGCGACTGCCCACCCAGGCGCAGCGTCTCGCGCAGCCAGTCCACCTCGTAGCGCTCCACGCCCGTATGCCGGTCCGCCACACGCTGGATCGCCGCCTGCTTGTCGGCATCGAAGCCGGCCATGGACTTGCCCGCCGTCCACAGCATGCTGGCGGTGGTCTCGCCCGGCAGCGGCGTCGAGTGGTACGGCTGGGTCATGTCCTGGATGTAGTGCATCGCCCAGCCGAGGAAGCGGTAGCCCCAGTACGGATGCCCCTTCTCGAAGGCAAAGCGCGCCAGGCCGTAGAACTGATAGGCGCGCCATTCCGGCCAGTTGCGCTCCAGGTACGGCGCGCCGGTGAAGATGATCGCGTCCTCGTGGTAGAAGCCCATGTGGAATGGCGCCTGGGAGCTGAATTCGTAGCGCGGGTCGCCGAACGGCTGGGTACCGAAGCCGTAGCGCTGGCCGGCTTCGCCGGGGTTGTCGCTGAACAGGTTGATGTCGTGGCCGAAGTCCGGCTCATCGGCGGCACTGGCCAGCACGTCCAGCGCGGGAATCTTCTCCCCCGCCTGCAACTGCACGAAGCGCCATGGGCTCCAGCCGGAGAGGTTACGGAACACCAGCACGTCCGCCGGCTGCAACGCCGCATGATTGCGGAGTTCACCTCCGGGCGGCGGCTGCACGGCAGTGGCCAGCTTGATCTCAGGATTCAGGCGCAGCGCCATGAGGAAGGCCTTGCGCAAATCGTCACGGCCCTCTTCGGTCAGGCGCAAGTCGTCCGGGCGCGGTGGATACTGGCGAAAGTGTTCGCGGGCGTAGGCCTCCTGCTCGTCCAGCAGTTGCACCAGGCCGGCGCGCTGCTGGCTGACAAAGCTTTCCAGCGGCTCCACCTCGACTTCCGGCGCCTGGACAAGCGCCGGCAACTGTTGCAGGGCGATGTAGCTGCCCAGGGTGTGATTGGACCAGGCCCAGAGGCTTTGCGGCAGGGCCAGCACGCCTGCCAGCAGGCAGGTGGGCAGGCTGATGGAAAGTCGCTTCATCGGCTCTTCGCTCTTATTTGGCAGTGCAATGCGGAAAATTCCGACGCAGCCTACCAATCAGAAACCCCATCGGCACTGTCCAAGCTTGCCAGGGCGTGTCACCGATAACGCCACGCCTGACCATCATCAATGGCGCGAACCGCCCCAGCCACTACACTTGCCCGGCATGGAAAGGCACCGGTTCCGCAGGTGTGCCGACCACTCGAAATAAGGGCGTCCCCATGCTGCAGTCCGTTTCACCCAAGCAAGACCTCCCCCTCAAGCCCGATCCAGTCGAACCCCGCAGCGGCATCCTCGCCCCCTTCAGCATCGCCGCGTTCCGCATCATCTGGATCTGCAACCTGTTCGCCAACCTGGGCACCTGGGCACAGTCGGTCGCCGCCGCCTGGGTGGTCACCGAGGCGCATGCGAGCCCGCTGATGGTGGCGATGATCCAGGTGGCGTCGGCACTACCGCTGGTGCTGCTGTCGATCATGTCCGGCGTGCTGGCCGACAACCACGACCGGCGCAAGATCATGCTGGTAGGCCTGACGGTGGAGCTCTCCGGCGCCGCGCTGGTGACGGTGCTGGCGTTCATGGGTTACCTCGACCCCCTGATGCTGATCGTGTCGATCCTCTGGCTGTCGCTGGGCAGCTCGATCACCATTCCCGCCTGGCAGGCGGCGGTGAACGAGCAGGTGCCACCGCGCATGCTCGGCGATGCGGTGCTGCTCAACAGCGTCAATTACAACGTCGCCCGCGCAGTCGGCCCGGCCATCGGCGGTCTGCTGCTCTCGGCCACCGGCGCCTCCTGGGTATTCCTGTTCAACTGCATCTGCTACGCCTCGCTGATCTGGGCGATCTGGCAATGGCGCCGCGACGTGCCCAAGCGCACGCTGCCGCCGGAGCACATCTTGGAGGGCGTGATCGCCGCGCTGCGCTTCACCCAGTACTCCAGCGTCACCCGCCTGGTGATGCTGCGTTCGGCAGTCTTCGGTATTTCGGCCAGCGCCGTCTGGGCGTTACTGCCGCTGCTGGCGCACCGCAACCCGGACGGCAGCGCCTCGGTGTACGGCTACATGCTCGGCGCCCTGGGCCTGGGTGCCATCGTGGCCAGTACCGTGGTGAGCAAGGCGCGGCAGTGGCTGGGCAGCAGCCGGCTGATCAGCTTCGCCGCCGCCACGCTCGCGGTGGTCATGCTCATCCTCGGCGGCGTGGACAACCTCTGGGTGATCTTCCCCGCGCTGGTACTGGGCGGCGCCTGCTGGATCGCCGCTGTCGCCACCTACAACTCCGCCGTGCAGATCCTCGTGCCCGACTGGGTCAAGGCGCGCGCCCTGGCGCTGTACCAGACCGCCATCTACGGCGGTCTGGCGGCGGGCTCCTTCCTCTGGGGGCATTTCGCCGAAACCATGGGTGTGCAGGGCGCGCTGATTGCCGCCGGCTGCCTGCTGCTGGTCTCGGTGGCGCTGCTCTACAACTCCCGGCTGCCGGAGCTGGACTCGACCAGCATTGCCCGCGCGCCGGGGGGCGTGCCAGGGCAGCCGACCTTCGTGTTCAACCCCGAGCGCGGCTCGGTGCTGGTTTCCATCGAGTACCGGATTCCCGCCGAGCGCACCCGTGACTTCGTCCGCTCCGCCAAACCGCTACGCCGCCTGCGCTTGCGCAATGGCGCGGAACGATGGGCGCTGTACCGCGACGTGAGCAACCCGGAAATCTGGCAGGAGCTGTTCCTGGTGGACAACTGGATCGGCCACCTGCGGATGCTCGACCGCCTGACCATCGAGGACAAGACCATCATCGACAACGTCACCAGCCTGCACGAGGGCGACGCACCGCCGGTGATCCGCCACGGGGTGAGCTACGAATCGGGAAGCTACGATCCGCCGCCGGAGTCCCTGGGCTGATGGGGTAGAAACAAAAACGCCTCCCGGTCAGGGGAGGCGTTTCAGGTGCCGCGACAGCGTTACTCCGCCGCCGGCTTCTTGCGCTTGAGCGGCGCCAGGCCATCCTGGCTCACGACCTTGGACGGGCCGGGCTTCGGCTTCGAAGCAGGCTTCTTCTTCGCCGGTGCCTTGCTGCCGGTCTTCTTCGCATCGTCCTTTTTCTTCTTGGTGCCAGCGGCCTTGCCGGAAGCCTTGACCTTCTTCGGCCCCTTGTAGGTGCCCTTCAGCTCCTTGATGGTCCGCAGCTCGAAACGCAGTTTGAGGTAGCGCTCGATACTGGACATCAGGTTCCAGTCGCCATGGCCGACCAGCGAAATCGCGGTGCCGGCGGCGCCCGCGCGGCCAGTGCGGCCGATGCGGTGCACGTACTCGTCACCACGACGAGGAATGTCGAAGTTGATCACCAGATCCAGGCCGTCGACATCCAGGCCGCGGGCAGCCACGTCGGTTGCGACGAGAATCTTCACCGCGCCCTGCTTGAGGCGTTCGATGGCCAGCTTGCGGTCCTTCTGGTCCTTCTCGCCGTGCAGCACGAAGACCTTGTGGCCAGCGGCTATCAGACGCCCGGTCAGGCGATCGGCAGCCACACGGGTATTGGTGAAGATGATCGCCTTGTCGTAGGTCTCGTTGCCGATCAGCCAGTGCACCAGGGCTTCCTTGTGCGCGACATCGTCGGTCAGGATTACCTGCTGGCTAACATCCTCGTTCAGTTCGCTGACGCGGTTGAGCTGCAGGACCTCAGGCTCGCGCAGGACCTTCTCGACCATCTCGTGCAGACCGCTGCCGCTGGTGGCGGAGAACAGCAGGGTCTGGCGCTGCGCCGGGCACTGCGCGGCGAGCTTGAGCACGTCCTCGGAGAAGCCCATGTCGAGCATGCGGTCGGCTTCGTCGAGGACCAGCACCTCGACGTCACCCAGCGGCAGGTTGCCGGCGTTGAACTGCTCGTTCAGGCGGCCGGGGGTGCCGATGATGATTTCCGGGTTCTTGCGCAGGCGCGCGCCCTGCACCTTGAAGTCTTCGCCACCGGTGATCAGGCAGGCCTTGATGAAGGTGAACTGCGCGAAGCGCTCCACTTCCTTGAGCGTCTGCTGGGCCAGCTCGCGGGTCGGCAACAGGATCAGCGCGCGGGCGCCGCTCCTGGGCTTTTCCTCGGCAAGCAGGCGATGCAGCAGCGGCAGTACGAAAGCCGCGGTCTTGCCGCTGCCGGTCTGCGCCGTCACCCGCAGGTCGCGTCCCTCCAGGGCCTTCGGGATGGCCGCCGCCTGGACCGGGGTCGGCTCGGTGAAGGACAACGAATCGAGCGCCTTGAGCAGGCGTTCGTGCAGGGCGAATTGGGAGAACAAGGCAGACCTCGATATCACGTAAAGACCAAATAGCTGCATAGCTTAATGTTTGCCGCGCCCGCGCGCTGGAATTATTGCCGAGCGCCCCTGTGTCCGCCGCATCGCGTCAATAACCCGACAAACGTACCGACGCGATACGAGAGGCAATGCCATGCTCTGATGGGCCTGACAAAAAGGAGAATCCAGGTGCCATCGACTCTCATTTATTACGTGGCCGCCAGCCTCGACGGCTACATAGCCCGCCCCGACGGCAGCGTGGACTGGCTCGAAGGTTACGGCAGCGAAACCGACGACCAGGGTTACTCCGCCTTCTACACGAGCATCGACGGGTTACTCATGGGCCGCGCCACTTACCTGCACTGTCTGGACGCCGGCCGATGGCCCTACCCGGACAAACCCACGCTGGTGATGACCCGCTCCAACCATCTTCCCCGGGCCACGCCACAGGTGGAGATGCAGCACTATGCCCCGATCGACGCCCTGGAATCCCTGGAAGCCCGCGGTTGCGAGCGCATCTGGCTGGTGGGCGGTGGCAGCCTGGCGGGTAATTTCCTTGCCGCAGGCTTGCTCGACGAAGTGATCGTCAGCATCATTCCGCACCTGCTCGGCGCCGGCATTCCCCTGTTCAGCATCGGACTCGAGCAACGCCTGCAGCTGCTGGAGCAGCGCAGTTTCCCCAGCGGCATCGTGCAGATGCGCTATCAGGTTCTGAAGGAAACATCGTCGCCATGACCACCACCATTCGTATCGCCGCCGCCTGCCTGCTGGATCAAGCCGGACGCCTGCTGCTGGTACGAAAGCGGGGCACCCAGGCCTTCATGCTGCCCGGTGGCAAGCACGAGCCCGGCGAGACCTCGCCCCAGGCCCTGCTGCGCGAACTGGGCGAAGAACTCGACCTTCACCTGGCAACCTCGGCCCTGACGCCGCTCGGCCACTTCCAGGCCAACGCCGCCAACGAACCGGACATGCGGGTGGACGCCCAGGTCTACGTCGCAGCCCTGCCCCACCCCGTCCAGCCCGCCGCCGAACTGGAAGAGCTGGCCTGGCTGGACCCTGCTGGCGACTATCCGCACAACCTCGCCCCGCTGCTGCGCGAACAGGTGCTTCCTGCTCTGCTTGCCCATCTGGACTGATACGTTCAGCTCAAATACCTGCATTTCGTCGGGTTTTTCCTTAAGAACTCCTTTCGCCCTGGCTTTTCGCCAGCAATTTCCGTGTGGCGTTCGCCTGCGCCGAAACCCCCGGTTTATAGGGCTTCCGGCTATAAGGTCAGGCCGTGACTGATGCGTCTGAACACATGTCACGCAGCGTCCTACAAGTCACAGGGGAATTGTCAGAATCGACAGACGGTACGAACTGTCATGAAAAGTCGTTCAGAATGCGTGGAATTTTTGAGCGGACCAAAGGAAACCACGCCGACAACAAGGGCGATCCAGCGGAGTCTGGGCGATATCAACCAGCAAGAAGACATGCCGAATGCGAAGTACCCTTTTGACATGCCTTTCCATAGGCTTGGCGACTTTTTTAGCCGCCACCGAGGCAACCGCCTCCTCCAAGATCACGCGTTCCTATCAACCCGCTCCGGTTGATCTCCGTGTCCCGGTCCAGGGCAGCGCCCTGCTGACCTTCAACACCAAGCCGGTCAAGCAGACCAAGAGCGAGGCGCATCAGGTGACCCAGCGTGCCTACAGCATGATCGGCACGCCTTACCGCTGGGGCGGCACTTCGCCCAAGCGCGGCTTCGATTGCAGCGGCCTGGTGAACTACGTGTTCCAGAACGTCGACGAAGTCGATCTGCCGCGCACTGCGCAGCAGATGTACAGCATGCGCGGCAACTCGAAAGTGGCGCGTGGCGACCTGCAGCCCGGCGACCTGGTGTTCTTCCGCATCCACAACCGCCGCAATGTCGATCACGTCGGCATCTACGTCGGTGACAACCAGTTCGTTCATGCGCCGCGCCGCGGCCAGAAGGTCCGCGTTTCCGACCTCGGTGGCGACTACTGGAAGAAGCACTACACCGCTGCCCGCCGCATCCTGCCGGAAACCCTGGCCAAGGCTGACGTCGGCGGTCGCTACGACTGATACACAGCGCTCTCCCCTCTCGGGAGAGCGCCCACCCCTCATCTACAAGCCGCGACGCGCCTGCCGGCGCAACAGTCGTGCGCTATCCCAACCGGTCAGCAGCACGGCAATCCAGATCGGCCCGTAGGTCCAGATCTGCGCCGGATTGAACGCCTCGCCCAGGAACAGCACGGCGATGGCGAACAGCAACACCGGCTCGACGTAGCTCAGAATTCCGAACAGCCCCATTGGTAGCAGCCGGCTGGCCGCCATCATCGCGCCGAACGCCAGCGCGCTGATCAGCCCCAGCAGCGGCAGCAACGCCCATAGGCGCGGAACCTCCTCCAGCACCTTGCCGCTATCGGTCAGCCACAGGGTTGCCAGGGCAAACGGCAGCAGTACGATCATCTCGAACACGAAGCCCGAAAGTGAATCCACGGCCATCTTGCGGCGCAGCATGAAATACGGCGGATAGCCCAGCGCGGTGATCAGGGTGAACCAGGAGAAGGCACGGGTCAGCCACAGCTCGTGCAGCACGCCCGCCAGCGCGAAGGCGACCGCAATGGCCTGCAACGTGGTCAGGCGCTCGCCGTAGAATACCCGGCCGCACAGCACCATGGTCAGCGGCAGCAGGAAGTAGCCCAGCGACAGCTCCAGCGTGCGCCCGACCATGGGCGCCCAGATGAACACGCCCCACTGCACCAGCATCATCGCCGCCGTCAGCGGGAAGCACGCCAGCAGCCAGGGCTCACGCAGCAGGCGCCGCCCCGCGTCGCACAGCACACTACCCTGGCGGGTGAACAGCACCAGCAGCAGGACCATGGGAATCGACCAGACCACCCGGTGCGCGATCACCTGGATGCTGGTCAGCGGCTCCAGCGAATGGATATAACCCGGCAGGGTCACGAACAGCACGGAAGACGCCAGGGACAGCGCTACGCCACGCCCGGAGATATTCATGCGAAACGCTCCCTCTGGCGACGCAGACCGAAACGGTTGACGCCCAGCGACGCCACGATCACCGTACCGCCCAGCGCAAGCCGCGGCAGGTCGGCGGCCTCGTTCCAGATCAGCAGGTTGATCAGCAGGCCCACCGGCACGTGCAGGTTATTCATCACCGCCAGGGTGCCGGCATCCACCAGCGTTCCGCCCTTGTTCCACCAGAACTGCCCCAGTGCGGTAGCCAGCAGGCCCATCCACACCAGCACGCCCCATTGCAGCTCGGTGGTTGGCAGCTTCTGCGGATTGCCGAACAGCAGCCAGCCCGGCAGCGCAATCAGCAACGCACCGACGAAGAAGTAACCGAAGCGGCGGTACTGCGGGATGTCGGAGGGATAACGTTGCACCAGGTGCTTGTAGAACACTTGGCCGGCCGCGAAGGTGGCATTGGCCAGCTGCAGCAACAGGAAGCCCTGTATGTAGTCGCCATCGACGCCGTCGTAACGGATGATCCCGGCGCCCAGAACCGCCACAGCGGCCGCCAATAGCGCCCAACCGTTGAAGCGGCGGTTCAGCGCGTCATCGATCAGCGCCACATGCAGGGGCGTCAACACGGTAAACAGCAACACCTCCGGCACCGTCAGCACGCGAAAGCTCTGGTAGAGGCAGACGTAGGTAATGCCGAACTGCAGCGCACCCGCCAGCATCACTCCGGCGATGAAGCGCGGATCGACACCGCGCCAGCGAGTCAGCGGCAGGAACACCAGACCGGCCAGCACCACGCGGGTGAGTACGGCGAAATAGCTGTCGACCTGCCCGGCGAGGTATTCGCCGATCAGGCTGAAGGAAAACGCCCAGAGTACGGTGACAAAAAGCAGATAAGGCATGGAAAAGGCGACCGGAACGGGGCAGGCAACATAGCGTCAGACTCAGCGTAGGAAAAGCGCTGCGCGCCCGCGCCCTGCGAAAGGCAAAAACGAAAAAGGGCGACCGAAGTCGCCCTTTTCCTTGGATGGTGAATCAGGGATCAGCCCTGGTTCTCCATCTGAGCACGGATCAGATCACCGATAGTGGTCGGACCAGTGTTTTCTACGTCTTGCTTGGTGCGCAGTTCTTTCATCGCATCCTTCTCGTCATCAACATCTTTCGACTTGATGGAGAGGGAGATGACGCGGCTCTTACGGTCGATGCTGATGATCTTGGCTTCGACTTCTTCGCCTTCTTTCAGAACGTTGCGAGCGTCTTCAACGCGGTCACGGCTGATTTCGGAGGCTTTCAGGACGCCTTCGATTTCGCCGCCCAGGCTGATGACAGCACCTTTGGCGTCCACTTCCTTCACGGTACCGCGAACGATGGTGCCTTTCTCGTTGAGCGAGGCGTAGTTGGAGAACGGATCGTCTTCCAGCTGCTTGATGCCCAGGGAGATGCGCTCACGCTCCGGATCAACGGAGAGGATGACGGTTTCCAGCTCGTCGCCCTTCTTGAAGCGGCGAACGGCTTCTTCGCCAACTTCGTTCCAGGAGATGTCGGACAGGTGAACCAGACCGTCGATGCCGCCTTCCAGGCCGATGAAGATACCGAAATCGGTGATCGACTTGATGGTGCCGGAGATCTTGTCGCCCTTGTTGAAGCGGCCAGAGAAGTCTTCCCACGGGTTGGACTTGCACTGCTTGATGCCCAGGGAGATACGACGACGCTCTTCGTCGATGTCCAGAACCTGAACTTCCACTTCGTCGCCAACCTGAACGACTTTCGACGGGTGGATGTTCTTGTTAGTCCAGTCCATTTCGGAGACGTGTACCAAGCCTTCCACGCCCTCTTCCAGCTCGGCGAAGCAGCCGTAGTCGGTGAGGTTGGTGACGCGCGCGGTAACACGGGTGCCTTCCGGGTAACGAGCCTTGATGGCAACCCATGGGTCTTCGCCCAGTTGCTTCAGGCCCAGGGATACGCGGTTGCGCTCGCGGTCGAACTTCAGAACCTTGACATCGATCTCGTCGCCAACGTTGACGATCTCCGACGGATGCTTGATACGCTTCCAGGCCATGTCGGTGATGTGCAGCAGACCATCGACGCCGCCCAGGTCAACGAACGCACCGTAGTCGGTGAGGTTCTTGACGATACCTTTGACCTGCTGGCCTTCCTGCAGCGATTCCAGCAGAGCTTCGCGCTCGGCGCTGTTTTCGGCTTCCAGGACGCTGCGACGGGAAACGACAACGTTGTTGCGCTTCTGGTCCAGCTTGATGACCTTGAACTCGAGCTCTTTGCCTTCCAGGTGAGTGGTATCACGCACCGGACGCACGTCGACCAGCGAACCCGGCAGGAACGCGCGGATGCCGTTGACGTCAACGGTGAAGCCACCCTTGACCTTGCCGTTGATGACGCCCTTGACCACTTCGTCGGCAGAGAAAGCAGCTTCCAGAACAATCCAGCTCTCGGCACGCTTGGCTTTTTCGCGGGACAGCTTGGTTTCACCAAAGCCATCTTCTACCGCGTCCAGCGCAACGTGGACTTCGTCACCCACATTGATGGTCAGCTCGCCCTGTTCGTTGTAGAACTGCTCGACCGGGATGACGCCCTCGGATTTCAGACCGGCATGGACGGTGACCCAGTCACCATCGATGTCGACCACGATGCCGGTGATGATCGCACCCGGCTGCATGTCGAGGGATTTCAGACTTTCTTCAAAGAGTTCTGCGAAGCTTTCGCTCATGTCTATACCTGTAGTCAAAGGCTTGTAAGCCCGATTCCGCGCCACCAGCGAACACGGTCAAGTGATGAAAAAGAAGCCAGCGGGATCAAGACTGGTATCCCGCCGGCCCCCTGTTGCGCCCGCCGAAACGGACACTCCACATTCAGATTTTAAGGGAACGCTTCGCTCAATATGGGCGAAACCCTCCCGATACAAGGTCTGGAATGGTAGCAATGGATACAACCTGCGTCAATCCATGGTCTGACTACCAAGGCGCCTCACGGCGCTACGAAATCCAGCCCTGATTGAGTATTTTTGCCCAGTGTGGCAGCTAGGGAGGCACCGCCTGTCAGGCACTCCATGCGTCGATCTTGAAAGCGGCCGCTATATGAACGGTACGCATGCCCGCTTACCGCTGCTACGCCTACCTGTAGATCGGGACAAGCTCAAAAGCGCCTGAACATCATGGTCCCAGCCTCATGCAATGGAGTCCGCAACTTCAGACACCACACGCCCCTCGCGACGCGTCGATTTCCATACGGACATTGAGGCGCCTGGCGCGGCCAAAGCAGTGCGATGCCCACCTATTAACGTGCATTGACCGCAAAGCGTTGTCGCGATGGGAATCGAGGGGTACAACACAGTCATTCTTGTAAAGGTGCGTCCACAGCAAGTCTCTGACGATACACCCCCAAAAGCCCGGCCCCGTGCCGGGCTTTTTCATGGCCGTGAAATAGGGCCATGCATCCGTATTCGGACCTAGGCACCACTGGGTCCGCTACCGAAGAGGCCCTACAAGGGCCTTGCAAACAGGCGAAAGCACTCGCCACTTTCCACATAGAGAAACGCTATGAAACATCCAATCAAGCACCACCACGCCAAAATCATCGGCGGTCTGGGCGCACTGCTAGTAGCCGCCAACGCCTCCGCTGCGCCGATACAGGAGCTGATCGTGACCGCCAACCCCTCGGTCATCAACGAAGGTGAATCCGCCAGCATCAACTGGGGCTCGACAAATACCGAGTTCTGCCAGATCAACGGTGCAGAGTCCGGAACGCAACCGCCCAATGGCAACTGGCTTAGCAAGCCTCTGGCCCAGAGCAAACGATTCACCGTCATCTGCTATGGCGGAACCAGCAGCGTCAGCAAGTATGTAGACGTCACAGTAAAGCCGAAACCACCCACCATGACATTCTCGGTGAATCCGCCGCAGATCAAGGCAGGTGAAAAGGTGACCCGCTATTGGACCTCGGAAAACACTACCGGCTGTCAAAGCAAAACCGGCATCCCTCTCGCCACCAGCGGCGTTTGGGTGACCGAGCCGGTCTATAGCTCCAACACCTACCAGATCACCTGCACGGGGCCCGGCGGCTCGGTGACCAAGTCCGCCGACGTAACCATCTTGCCGTAACACCCGCTGAAAAGGAGCGGCGCTGCTATCGACGCGCGCTCTGAACAGCGACGTAATGATATGGAGGCAGGTGCTGCAGACCCTGCCTCCTCACCGATCTGGCCTTGAGCCCATACTCGCCGAAGAACGAATGCGTCGATCTTCGCCTGGAACACGTACAAGCTTCAGGTCCGAAAATATAAATCCTCGGACTGGCCGGGGATTTATATTTCGAACCTTAAAGCCACCGGAGTGGAGCCCGGTCAGTTCGTAGTGACCACTAATCGGCCAACCCCAACCGCGAAACCTCAGCCAGGATGCTGTCCACCACCTCATCGATGCCCATCGAGGTGGAGTCCACCAGTATCGCCCCCTTGGCCGGCTTCAGCGGCGCCACGGCTCGCTGGCTGTCACGCTCGTCGCGCGCACGGATTTCCTCTGCCAGCTGTGCCTGGTCGCTGTCGATGCCCTTGCCCTTGAGCTGAAGGTAGCGGCGGCGGGCGCGCTCCTCGGCCGAAGCGGTGAGGAATATCTTCAGGGGGGCGCTGGGGAAGACCACGGTACCCATGTCGCGCCCGTCGGCCACCAGGCCCGGCGCCTCGAGGAAGGCGCGCTGGCGTTGCAGCAGCGCATCGCGCACCGCCGGCAGGGCGGCGACTTGCGAGGCGCCGGCACCGACTTGTTCGGTGCGGATGGTGTCGGTGACGTCTTCGCCTTCGAGGATGATGTGCTGGCCCTGCCCGCCCTTGGCGTGGGTGAACTGCACATCCAGGTGAGCGGCCAGGACCTTGAGGGCTTCTTCGTTGGTCAGGTCGATGCCGTGATTACCGGCGGCAAACGCCAGCAAGCGATACAGCGCACCGGAATCCAGCAGATTCCAGCCCAGGCGCTTGGCCAGCAGGCCGGCGACGGTGCCCTTGCCCGAGCCGCTGGGGCCGTCGATGGCGAGGACTGGCCATTCGCCATTCATCAGTTCTTCTCCTCAGCGACGCGGATGCCCGCGCCGGACGCCAGCCCGAGGAAGTTCGGGAAGGAAGTCGCGACGTTGGCGCAGTCGTGGATGCGGATCGGGGCACCGGCACGCAGGGAGGCCACGCTGAAGGACATGGCAATACGGTGGTCGCCGTGGCTCCAGACCTCGCCGCCGCCGTAGGTGCCGCCGTCGATGATGATGCCGTCCGGGGTCGGCTCGCACTTCACGCCCAGGGCCAGCAGGCCGTCGGCCATGACCTGGATGCGGTCGGATTCCTTCACCCGCAGCTCTTCCGCGCCGCGCAGGACGGTGCGGCCTTGCGCATTGGCGGCGGCGACGAAGAGGACCGGGAACTCGTCGATGGCCAGCGGCACCAGGTCTTCGGGGATATCGATGCCTTTCAGTTGGGCGGAACGCACGCGGATGTCGGCGACCGGCTCGCCGCCTACTTCACGCTGGTTTTCCAGGGTGATGTCGGCGCCCATGAGCTTGAGGATGTCGATGACGCCGGTGCGGGTCGGGTTGATGCCGACGTGCTCCAGAGTCAGGTCCGAACCTTCGGCGATGCTCGCGGCGACCAGGAAGAAAGCGGCGGAGGAAATGTCCGCCGGAACTTCGATGGAGGTGGCGCTGAGCTTGTGGCCGGACTCGACACGGGCGGTGGCACCCTCGACGTCGACCGGGTAGCCGAAGCCACGCAGCATACGCTCGGTATGGTCGCGGGTCGGGGCCGGCTCGGTGGTGGAGGTTTCTCCGGCAGCGTAGAGGCCGGCGAGCAGCAGGCAGGATTTCACCTGGGCACTGGCCATGGGCATGTCGTAGTGCATGCCGGTGAGTTTCTGACCGCCACGAATGGTCAGCGGCGGGCGGCCTTCGGGGCCGGTCTCGATCACCGCACCCATCTCGCGCAGCGGCTTGGCGACACGGTTCATCGGGCGTTTGGACAGCGAGGCGTCGCCGGTCAGGGTGGTGTCGAACGGCTGGGCGGCGAGCAGACCACTGAGCAGGCGCATGGAGGTGCCGGAGTTGCCCAGGTAGATCGGGCCGGGCGGCGCCTTCAAGCCATGGAGGCCGACGCCATGTACGGTCACGCGGCCGTGGTGCGGGCCTTCGATGACCACGCCCATGTCGCGGAAGGCCTGGATGGTGGCAAGGGCGTCTTCGCCCTCGAGGAAGCCTTGCACCTCCGTCGTGCCCTCGGCGAGGGAACCGAGCATGATCGAGCGGTGCGAAATGGACTTGTCGCCCGGTACGCGAACACGTCCGGAGAGGCGGCCACCCGGCTGGGCCAGGAAAATCAGGTCATTGTTGTGCATGGCGTCCACATAGGCCCGGCGGGCCAGGATTTTGCTGAAATGCTCGCGGGCAACGCGGGCGCGGGTGAAGACGCCCATCAGTTGTTGCCCGTCCCCTTTATCGACGGCCTCGCGCAGATCATCGAGGTCGTCACGGAATACGTCGAGGATGCGCAGCACCGCCTCGCGGTTGGCGAGGAAGATGTCGTGCCACATCACCGGGTCGCTGCCAGCGATCCGCGTGAAGTCGCGGAAGCCGCCAGCGGCATAGCGGAAGATTTCCAGATTCTCGCTGCGTTTGGCCAATGAGTCGACCAGCGTGAAGGCCAGCAGGTGCGGCAGGTGGCTGGTGGCGGCGAGGACTTCGTCGTGGTGTTCGACGGCCATCTGCTCGACATCCGCACCCAGCTCGCGCCAGAGGCTTTCGACGCGCTGGATCGCGTCCGCGTCGGCATTATCCAGCGGAGTGAGGATGACTTTATGACGGCGGAACAGTTCTGCGTTGGCCGCTTCCACCCCGCTCTGCTCGGAGCCGGCGATAGGATGGCCGGGCACGAAGCGCGCCGGCATGCCGCCAAATACCGCTTTCGCGGCACGCACCACGTTTCCCTTGGCGCTGCCCACGTCGGTGAGGATAGCGTTGCCGATGTCGAAGGTAGCGAGCTCGCCGAGGACCTTCTCCATGGCCAGGATCGGCACGGCAAGCTGGATCACGTCAGCGTCACGGCAACCGACAGCGAGGCTTTCCTCGCAGCGGTCGACTACGCCGAGCTCCACCGCCAGGCGCCGGGTTTGCGGGTCACGGTCGACGCCGACCACTTCCTCGAACAGGCCCTTCTGGCGGACACCCTTGGCGAAGGAGCCGCCGATAAGGCCGAGCCCCACCACGACGAGGCGGCGAAGCTTGTGCGGCTGGACATCAGGCACGGGCGAGCACCTTGGCCAGCGCATCGAGGAAGCGGGCGTTCTCGGCCGGCAGGCCGATGGAGATGCGCAGGTGATGTGGCATCCCGTAGCCGCCTACCGGGCGGACGATCACGCCTTCGGCGAGCAGACCCTGGTAGACCGGCCCGGCATCGCGCTTGAGATCCACGGCAATGAAGTTGCCCTTGGAGGGAATCCACTGCAGGTCCAGCGCGCGCAACCCGTTTTCCAACTGGGCCATGCCTTCGTCGTTGATGCGTTTGCCTTCGGCCAGGTACTGCGCGTCGTCCAGCGCGGCGCAGGCTGCGGCCAGGGCCAGGCTGTTGACGTTGAACGGCTGGCGCACGCGGTTGAGCACATCGGCAACCTGCGCCGAGGAGATCGCGTAGCCAACGCGCAGCGACGCCAGGCCATAGGCCTTGGAGAAGGTGCGCGAGACCAGCAGGTTCGGATAGCGGGCCAGGTACTTCAGGCCATCCGGCAGCTCTTCGCCTTCGGCGTATTCGATGTACGCCTCGTCGAGCACCACCAGGACACTTTGCGGAACCTGCGACAGGAAGCGCTCCAGCGCGTCAGGGCCGAACCAGGTGCCGGTGGGGTTGTTCGGGTTGGCGATGAAGACCACGCGGGTGTTGGCGTCGATGGCCGCCAGCATGGCTTCCAGGTCATGGCCCCAGTCCTTGGCCGGCACGACCTTGCCCTGGGCGCCGACGGCCTGGGTGGAGATCGGGTAGACGGCGAAGGCGAACTGGCTGAACACCGCATTCAGGCCGGGCGCCAGGTAGGCGCGAGCCACCAGGTCAAGGATGTCGTTGGAGCCGTTGCCCAGGGTGACCTGAGCGGTGTCGACACCGCAGCGCTCGGCCAGGCGGGACTTCAGCTCGAAGCCATTGCCATCGGGGTAGCGGGTCAGTTCGGCCAGTTCGGCGCGGATGGCCTCGAGGACCTTCGGGCTCGGGCCCAGCGGATTCTCGTTGCTGGCCAGCTTGACGATGCCGGCGGGGTCGAGCTTCAACTCGCGGGCCAGTTCGTCGACCGGTTTGCCCGGCACATAAGGGGATAGCTTCTGCACGCCCGGCTGGGCCAGGGCAAGGAAATCACAGCTCATGGGGCATCTCTCTCGAGTGGGGCCGCTCAGAATGAGTCGATGTAACCGGCGGCCACCATGTAATTGCAGATGCGGTCGACCGCTTCCTCGACCGACAACGTGGATGTATCGATGGTGAGTTCCGCCGCCTCCGGGACCTCGAACGGGGAGTCGATACCGGTGAACTGCTTCAACTCGCCGGCTCGCGCCTTGCGATAGAGCCCTTTGGGGTCGCGCTCCTCGCAGACGCTCAGCGGGGTGGAAACGTGAACCTCGACAAAGCACTCGGGCAGCAAGGCACGGACAAGGTCGCGGTCGGCCCGGAACGGCGAGATGAACGCCGCAATGGCGATCAGCCCCGCATCCACCATCAGCGCGCCCACCTCGCCTACCCGGCGGATATTCTCGCAGCGGTCTTCGGCACTGAAGCCCAGGTCACGATTGAGGCCGTGGCGGAGGTTGTCGCCATCGAGCAGGTAGGTGTGCCGACCACACGCATGCAGTCGATGTTCGAGAGCGTCGGCGATCGTCGACTTGCCGGAGCCACTCAGCCCCGTCAGCCAGATCAGACACGGGCGCTGCCCCTTGATCCATGAGCGGCTCTTGCGATCGATCACCGACGACTGCCAGCGAATATTGCGACTGCTGGGCATCAGAGCACGGCCTTGGGATAGGAACCCAGCACCTTCAGGGCAACGGCTTCGCTGTTGATCTTCTCCAGCACGTCCTTGATCAGCGGATCCTTGTGGTGGCCTATGAAGTCGATGAAGAACACGTAGGTCCACTTGCCGCTGCGCGACGGACGGGTCTCGATGCGGGTCAGGTCGATGCCGTTGTTGTGGAACGGCACCAGCAGCTCGTGCAGCGCGCCCGGCTTGTTGCGCATGGAGACGATGATGGAGGTCTTGTCGTCGCCGGTGGGCGGCACTTCCTGGTTGCCGATCATGAGGAAGCGCGTGGAGTTGTCCGGGCGGTCCTCGATCTTCTCGTGCAGCTTGTCCAGGCCATAAAGGCTGGCTGCCATGTCGCCTGCAATTGCTGCACTGTTCCACTCGCTCTTCACCCGCTTGGCGGCATCGGCGTTGCTGGAGACCGCCACGCGCTCGACGTTCGGGTAGTGCGCGTCCAGCCACTTGCGGCACTGGGCCAGGGACTGGGCGTGGGAGTAGATGCGGGTGATGTTGTTGGTCTTGGTGTTCTCCCCCACCAGCAGGTGATGGTGGATGCGCAGTTCCACCTCGCCGCAGATCACCAGGTCATGCTCGAGGAAGCTGTCGAGGGTATGGTTGACCGCGCCTTCGGTGGAGTTTTCCACCGGCACAACGCCGAAGTTCACCGCGCCGGCGGCGACTTCGCGGAACACTTCGTCGATGGCGGCCATCGGGGTGCTGATCACCGCGTGGCCGAAGTGCTTGAGCGCCGCGGCCTGGGTGAAGGTGCCTTCCGGGCCGAGGTAGGCCACTTTCAGCGGCTGCTCCAGGGCGAGGCAGGAGGACATGATCTCGCGGAACAGACGAGCGACTTCCTCGTTGTCCAGCGGGCCCTTGTTCAGCTCCATGATGTGCTTGAGCACCCAGGCCTCGCGCTCGGGCCGGTAGAACACCGGCTTCTCGCCTTCGGCCAGGGAGGCCATCTTCACGCGCGCCACGTCGGTGGCGCAGCGGGCGCGTTCGCTGATCAGCTCGAGGATCTTCTCGTCGAGGCTGTCGATGCGTACGCGCAAAGCCTTGAGCTGGTCAGCGTCGCTCATCAGCCGTGCTCCTTCTCGAACTCGGCCATGTAGCCGACCAGGGCTTCGATGGCATCCAGGCCCAGGGCGTTATAGATGGAGGCACGCATGCCGCCCACCGAACGGTGGCCTTTCAGGTTGAGCAGGCCGCGCGCGTCGGCACCTTCGAGGAAGGCCTTGTCGAGCTTCTCGTCGGCCAGGCGGAACGGCACGTTCATCCAGGAGCGGGCGCTGGGCTGGATCGGGTTGGTGTAGAAGTCGCTGCTGTCGATGAAGGAGTACAACATGTCCTTCTTCGCGCGGTTGCGCTTCTCCATGGCGTCGACGCCGCCCTGCTCCTTCAGCCACTGGAAGACCAGGCCGGAGAGGTACCAGGAGTAGGTCGCCGGGGTGTTGTACATGGAGCCGTTGTCGGCGGCGACCTTGTAGTTGAGCATGGTCGGGCAGATGCTGCGGGCGCGGCCCAGCAGGTCTTCGCGAACGATGACGACCACCAGCCCGGACGGGCCGATGTTCTTCTGCGCGCCGGCGTAGATCAGGCCGAACTTGGACACGTCGGTCGGGCGGGAGAGGATGTCCGAGGACATGTCCACCACCAGCGGAACGTCGCCGACTTCCGGAATCCAGTCGAACTCCAGGCCGCCGATGGTCTCGTTGGACGCGTAGTGCAGGTAGGCGGCGTCCTTGGACAGGTTCCACTCGTTCTGCCCGGGGATGGCGAAGTAGTCGTACTTGGATGCGCTGGCGACGACATTGACGTTGCCGTAGCGGCGAGCCTCTTCGATGGCCTTCTTCGACCAGATGCCGGTTTCCACGTAGTCCGCCACGCCGTCTTCGGGCAGCAGGTTCAGCGGGATCTCGGCGAACTGCTGGCTGGCGCCGCCCTGCAGGAACAGCACCTTGTAGTTCGATGGCACGCCCATCAGGTCGCGCAGGTCCTGCTCGGCCTTCTCGGCGATGGCCACGTAGTCGTCGCTACGGTGGCTCATCTCCATGACCGACAGGCCCTTGCCCTGCCAATCCAGCAGCTCGGCGCGGGCGCGCTCCAGCACCTCGGTGGGAAGCGCCGCGGGACCGGCGCAGAAGTTAAAGGCTCGCTTGCTCACATCCACTCTCGCTATCAGTCTTCGCTGGCCTGCGGGGCTTCTTCAGCCGCAGCTTCGCCTGCTTCTGGGTTCTCGTCCGACACTTCGCCTTCGATGATCTCGCCGTCGATGACGTCGTCTTCGCCTTCCACCACGGTCGGCTCCTGCACCCGCTCCAGGCCCACGACGGTCTCGTCGGCGGCCAGCTTGATGAGGATCACGCCCTGGGTGTTACGGCCGGCGCCACGGACTTCGTCGACACGGGTACGAACCAGGGTGCCCTGGTCGGAAATCAGCATGATTTCCTCGCCGTCCAGCACCTGCACGGCGCCGACCAGGTTGCCGTTACGCTCGTTGATTACCATGGCGATCACGCCCTGGCCGCCACGACCGCGACGCGGGTAGTCGGCCAGCGGGGTGCGCTTGCCGTAGCCACGCTCGGAGGCGGTGAGGATCTGTGCCTCGCGGCACTCCGGGATCAGCATGGAGATGATGCGCTGGTCTTCGCCCAGGCGCATGCCGCGCACGCCACGGGCGTTACGGCCCATGATGCGTACCTTGCTTTCCTTGAAGCGGATCACCTTGCCGGCGTTGGAGAACATCATCACGTCCTTCGAACCGTCGGTGATGGCGGCGGCGATCAGCGAGTCGCCCTCTTCCAGCTTCAGGGCGATCAGGCCGTTGGAGCGCGGCTTGGTGAACTGGATCAGCGGGGTTTTCTTCACGGTGCCTTTCATGGTGGCCATGAAGATGTATGCGCCGGTCGGCTCGTCCTGGCTGAAGTCGGCGTCGTCGCCCTCTTCGGCTTCTTCGGCTTCCACCACTTCGGCGACCTGCTCGGCGACCACGTCATCGTCATCGGCTTCGTCACCGGCAAACTGGGCGCGCACGGCTTCCAGGTCGATCTGCAGCATCGCGGTGATGCGCTCGCCTTCGTCCAGCGGCAGCAGGTTCACCAACGGACGGCCGCGGGCGGTGCGGGAGGCCTCCGGGATCTCGAAGGTGCGCAGCCAGTAGACCTTGCCCTTGCTGGAGAACAGCAGCAGCGTGGCGTGGCTGTTGGCGACCAGCAGGTGTTCGATGTAGTCCTCGTCCTTCACGCCACTGGCGGACTTGCCCTTGCCGCCGCGACGCTGGGCCTCGTAGGCGGCCAGCGGCTGGGACTTGGCATAGCCGCCGTGGGAGATGGTCACCACGCGCTCTTCTTCGGTGATCAGGTCGGCGATGGTCAGGTCCATCTGCGACGCGACGATCTCGGTGCGGCGGGCATCGCCGAACTCGGCCTTGACCTTCTCCAGCTCCTCGCGGATGACTTCCATCAGGCGCTCGGGGTTGGTCAGGATGCGGATCAGCTCGCCGATCAGGGAAAGGATTTCCTGGTACTCGGACAGGAGCTTCTCGTGCTCCAGGCCGGTCAGGCGGTGCAGGCGCAGCTCCAGGATGGCCTGGGCCTGTTCCGGCGACAGGTAATACTTGCCCTCGCGCAGGCCGTACTGCGGGTCCAGGTCTTCCGGACGGCAGGAGTCGGCGCCGGCGCGCTCCACCATCGCCTCCACGGCGCTGGATTCCCAGGCGGTGGCGATCAGGCGTTCCTTGGCTTCGGCCGGGGTCGGCGAAGTCTTGATCAGCTCGATCACCGGGTCGATGTTCGACAGGGCGACGGCCTGGCCTTCGAGGATGTGGCCGCGCTCGCGGGCCTTGCGCAGCTCGTAGACGGTCCGGCGGGTCACCACTTCACGGCGGTGGCGGATGAACACCTCGAGCATGTCCTTGAGGTTCATCGTGCGCGGCTGGCCATCGACCAGGGCCACCACGTTGATGCCGAAGACGCTCTGCAGCTGGGTCTGGGCGTAGAGGTTGTTCAGCACGACCTCGCCCACTTCCCCGCGGCGCAGCTCGATGACTACACGCATGCCGTCCTTGTCGGACTCGTCGCGCAGCTCGGTGATGCCTTCGATCTTCTTCTCTTTCACCAGCTCGGCGATCTTCTCGATCAGGCGGGCCTTGTTCAACTGGTAGGGCAGCTCGGTGATGATGATCTGCTGGCGGTTGCCGCCCTTCTCCATGTCCTCGATGGTGGCGCGGGCACGGATATAGACGCGGCCACGGCCGGTGCGATAAGCCTCGATGATGCCCGCACGGCCGTTGATGATGCCCGCGGTCGGGAAGTCCGGGCCGGGGATGTACTGCATCAGGTCATCGATGGACAGCTCGGGGTTGTCCATCAGTGCCAGGCAGCCGTCGATCACCTCGGTGAGGTTGTGCGGCGGAATGTTGGTCGCCATGCCCACGGCGATACCGCTGGAGCCGTTGACCAGCAGGTTCGGGATCTTGGTCGGCATGACCGCCGGGATCTGCTCGGTGCCGTCATAGTTGGGCACCCAGTCGACGGTTTCCTTGTCCAGGTCCGCCAGCAGCTCATGGGCAAGCTTGGCCATGCGTACTTCGGTGTATCGCATGGCTGCGGCGTTGTCGCCGTCCACCGAACCGAAGTTGCCCTGGCCGTCGACCAGCATGTAGCGCAGCGAGAAGGGCTGGGCCATGCGGACGATGGTGTCGTACACCGCGGTGTCGCCGTGCGGGTGGTACTTACCGATCACGTCGCCGACCACACGGGCGGACTTCTTGTAGGGCTTGTTCCAGTCGTTGCCCAGTTCGCTCATGGCGTACAGGACGCGGCGATGCACGGGCTTCAAGCCGTCGCGCGCATCGGGCAGGGCACGACCGACGATCACGCTCATGGCGTAATCGAGGTAGGACTGTCGGAGTTCGTCTTCGATGTTGACCGGGAGGATTTCTTTGGCCAGTTCGCCCATGAGAAGCCTGGTTCCTTTTTCAAATGGGACTCCGCCAAGCCCGTCCTGAGCCCGGCGGAGCGCGGTGCGCCATCAAAGCGCCACCGACTCTCTACAAATCAACGACTTGGCCGCTGATCCGCGATGCTGTGGGGGGCGAAAAAAAGCCCCATCAAGAACCGTCGGAGCTTACCACAAGCCAGGGTCAAACCCTACCCTCGGCCAAGCCCCACGATGAATTGCCGCAGCCCTCGTCAGTGCAGGCGCTTGCGGCTCATCAGCTGCGCCATCCGCTCGATGTCCGGACGCTCGACGACACCCCGCTCGGTCACGATGGCATCGATCAGGTCCGCCGGAGTCACGTCGAATACCGGATTGAAGGCTTCGACGTCAGCGGCGATACGTTTGCCGCCGATGTCCAGAAGTTCGCGACCATCGCGCTCTTCGATCGGAATGTCCTCGCCACTTTCCAGGCCCATGTCGATGGTCGAACTGGGCGCCACCACCATGAAACGCACACCGTGGTGCATGGCGGTGACCGCCAGCTGGTAGGTGCCGATCTTGTTGGCCACGTCGCCATTGGCGGTGATGCGGTCGGCGCCGACTATGACCCAGGTGATGCTTTCGGTCTTCATCAGATGCGCGGCCGCCGCATCCACGTTCAGGGTGACCGGCACGCCTTCGTTGGCAAGCTCCCACGCAGTCAGGCGGGCGCCCTGCAGCCAGGGGCGGGTCTCGTCGGCGTAGACACGCTCGATCAGCCCCTCCAGGTGCGCCGCGCGCAGCACGCCCAGCGCGGTGCCGAAGCCGCCGGTGGCCAGGGCGCCGGTGTTGCAGTGGGTGAGGATCTTCTGCGGACCGCCGTGGTGCTTGCGGATCAGGTCCACGCCCAACTGGGCCATGGTCAGGTTCGCCTCGCGGTCGCTTTCATGGATCGCCACGGCCTCGGCTTCCAGCAGCGGCAGTGGGTCCTCGCCCGGCTTCAGGCGCTCCAGGCGGTCGCGCATGCGGTTCAGCGCCCAGAACAGGTTGACCGCCGTGGGACGCGATTCGGCGAGGACGGTGAAGTCCTCCTCCAGCGCCGCGCGCCAGTCGCCGCCGGCGGCCACACGGGCGCGCAGGCCCAGCACCAGGCCATAGGCGGCAGCGATGCCGATGGCCGGCGCGCCCCGCACCACCATCTGACGGATGGCGTCGGCGACGCCCTCGGCCGTCTCGTAGGACAGCCAGGTTTCCTCCAGCGGCAACAGGCGCTGGTCCAGCAGTCGGAGTGTGCCCTTGCGCCAATCAATGGCCGTGACCCGTTCGGCCGCCAACAGTCGCTCACGCATGGAACACCTCTTCATTTCAATGGAATCGCGGGCCGCTCCGGCGCCACGGAAATCGCCCCGGAAACACCGGGAAACGGCGGAGTATACCGAGCCTTAGGCCCCGGCGCTCGGCTATACTCGGCGCCTTTATCCACGCGCCCAGGATGCGCTTCATGCCGACCGAAAAAGTCCCGCTCGACCTGCTGCTCTTCCCCACCTGGATCGTCCCCGTGGAACCCGCCGGCATCGTCCTGCGCGATCACGGCCTGGGCATCCGCGACGGCCGCATCGCCCTGCTCGCGCCGCGCGCCGAGGCCCTGCGCCACCCGGCCGCGGAAACCCGCGAGCTGCCGGGCATGCTGCTCTCCCCCGGCCTGATCAACGCCCATGGGCACGCGGCGATGAGCCTGTTCCGCGGCCTGGCGGACGACCTGGCGCTGATGACCTGGCTGCAGGAGCACATCTGGCCGGCAGAAGCCAAGTGGGTCAGCGAGGACTTCGTCCGTGATGGCACGGAACTGGCCATCGCCGAGCAGCTCAAGGGCGGCATCACCTGTTTCTCGGACATGTACTTCTTCCCGCAGGTCGCCTGCGAGGCCGTGCACAAGGCCGGTGTGCGCGCGCAGATCAGTGTACCGGTGCTGGACTTCCCGGTACCCGGCGCCCGCGACGCCGACGACGCCATCCGCCAGGGCCTGGCGCTGCGCGACGACCTCAAGCACCACCCACGCATCAAGGTAGCCTTCGGCCCGCACGCGCCGTACACCGTCAGCGACGACAAGCTGGAGAACATCCTGATGCTCGCCGAGGAGTTGGACGCCGGCATTCATATGCACGTCCATGAGACTGCCTTCGAGGTCCAGCAGGCGCTGGAGAAGCACGGCGAACGCCCGCTGGCCCGCCTGCATCGCCTGGGCCTGCTCGGGCCGCGCTTCCAGGCCGTGCACATGACCCAGGTGAACGACGAAGACTTGGCCATGCTGGTGGAAACCAACAGCTCGGTGGTGCATTGCCCCGAATCCAACCTCAAGCTGGCCAGCGGTTTCTGCCCGGTGGAGCGGTTGTGGCAGGCCGGCGTCAATGTCGCCATCGGCACCGATGGCGCGGCCAGCAACAACGACCTGGACCTGCTCGGCGAAACCCGCACCGCCGCCCTCCTGGCCAAGGCCGTGGCCGGCCAGGCCACCGCGCTGGACGCCCACCGCGCCCTGCGCATGGCCACCCTGAACGGCGCCCGTGCGCTGGGCATTGAACAGGAAACCGGCAGCCTGGAACTGGGCAAGTCGGCCGACCTGACCGCGTTCGACCTCTCCGGGCTGGCACAACAGCCGGTGTACGAGCCGGTTTCCCAGCTGATCTACGCCAGCGGCCGCGACTGCGTGCGCCACGTGTGGGTTGGCGGCAAGCAACTGCTGGACGACGGCAGGCTCACTCGGCTGGACGAAGATCGCTTGATTGCTGTGGCGGGCGAATGGGGCAGGAAGATCGCCGGGGCCTGATCCCGCGTTTGCAAGTTCCCTCTCCCCAGCCCTCTCCCTGAAGGGAGAGGGGGCATTCCGAGCGGAGCGAAGGTGTCTGCGTTTCCAGGCACCACGGCATCAAGCGATGCGCCAGTATCAAAGCTCGCGCAGATCCAGTCCCCTCTCCCTTCGGAGCGGGGCGCGCAGCCAGGGTTAGGGAGAGGGAGGCCGTGGGCGCGGACACCGCCAGGAAACGGAAGCTGCGACAATCCGTCATGCAGCGCCCCATCCATTCCCCGAAGCTGGCATCATAGTCAGCCTTCGTTTCCAGCTTTTCGATCAATAGGGACACCATGAGCAACGTCGACCACGCCGAGATCGCCAAATTCGAGGCCCTCGCCCACCGCTGGTGGGACCGCGAAAGCGAGTTCAAGCCCCTGCACGACATCAACCCGTTGCGGGTCAACTGGATCGACGAGCGCGTCAGCCTCGCCGGCAAGAAGGTGCTCGACGTTGGCTGCGGCGGCGGCATCCTCAGCGAAGCCATGGCCCAGCGTGGCGCCACCGTCACCGGTATCGACATGGGCGAAGCCCCCCTGGCCGTCGCTCAGTTGCACCAGCTGGAGTCCGGTGTGCCGGTGGAATACCGTCGCATCACCGCCGAAGAGCTGGCCGAGGAGATGCCCGAGCAGTTCGACGTGGTGACCTGCCTGGAGATGCTCGAACACGTGCCGGACCCGGCCTCGGTCATCCGCGCCTGCTACAGGATGGTCAAGCCCGGCGGCCAGGTGTTCTTTTCCACCATCAACCGCAATCCGAAGGCCTATCTGTTCGCCATCGTCGGCGCGGAATACGTGATGCGCCTGCTGCCGCGCGGCACCCACGACTTCAAGAAGTTCATCCGCCCCTCCGAGCTGGGCGCCTGGTCGCGTGACGCCGGCCTTGCAGTCAAGGACATCATCGGCCTGACCTACAACCCGCTGACCAAGCACTACAAGCTGGCCAACGACGTCGACGTCAACTACATGATCCAGACCTTGCGCGAGGAGTGAATCGCATGCTCAGAGCGGTTCTCTTCGACATGGACGGCACGCTGCTCGACACCGCGCCGGACTTCATCGCCGTCTGCCAGGCGATGCTCAAGGCCCACGGCCGCGCGCCGATCGACGACCAGCGCATCCAGGACGTGGTCTCCGGTGGCGCCCGCGCCATGGTCGCCGCGGCCTTCGACATGGCCCCGGAAGCCCCTGGCTTCGAGACCCTGCGCCAGGAGTTCCTCGACCGCTACCAGGAGCATTGCGCCGTCTTCACCCGCCCCTACGACGGCATGATCGAACTGCTGGAGAACATCGAGCAGTCGCGCCTGATCTGGGGCGTGGTGACCAACAAGCCGGTGCGCTTCGCCGCGCCGATCATGCAGCAGTTGGGCCTGGCCGAGCGCTCGGCCGTGCTGGTCTGCCCGGATCACGTGAAGAACAGCAAGCCGGACCCGGAAATGCTCCTGCTGGCCTGCAGCCAGCTGAAGGTCGACCCGTCCGAAGTGCTGTTCATCGGTGACGACCTGCGCGACATCGAGTCGGGCCGCGCCGCCGGGACCAAGACCGCAGCCGTGCGCTACGGCTACATCCACCCGGACGACAACCCCGCGCACTGGGGCGCCGACGTGATAGTCGACGCTCCCCGCGACCTGCTCGCCGTCCTCGACCGCGCCCTCTGCTCCTGCTGAGCCCCATTTCCGGGAGCCCGTCTCGCTGGCGGGCTCCGCCAAGGAGAAACCATGTTCGACTATTCCGCCCGCCCCGACCTGCTCAAGGGCCGCGTGATCCTGGTAACCGGCGCCGGCCGCGGCATCGGCCGGGCCGCCGCGCTTGCCTACGCAGCCCACGGCGCCACCGTGCTGCTGCTGGGCAAGACGGAGGACTACCTCAACGAGGTCTATGACCTGATCGTCGCCGCCGGCCATCCCGAGCCGGTGGTGATTCCGCTGAACCTGGAAACCACCCTGCCGCACCAGTACGACGAGCTGGCAGCCATGATCGAGAAGGCGTTCGGCAAGCTCGACGGCCTGCTGCACAACGCCTCGATCCTCGGTCTGCGTTCGCCCATCGAGCAGATTTCTACCGACAACTTCACCCGCGTCATGCAGGTGAACGTCAACGCCATGTTCAGCCTCACCCATACTCTGCTGCCGCTGCTCAAGCTCTCCGAGGATGCCTCGGTAGTGTTCACCTCCAGCAGCGTCGGCCGTAAGGGCCGCGCCTACTGGGGCGCCTACGCGGTGTCGAAGTTCGCCACCGAAGGCCTGATGCAGGTGCTGGCGGACGAGTGCGAGGACATCACCCGCGTGCGCGCCAACAGCGTCAACCCCGGCGCCACCCGCACTGCCATGCGCGCCCACGCCTACCCGGGCGAGAACGCCTACAACAACCCGGCGCCCGAAGAGATCATGCCGGTCTACCTGTACCTGATGGGCCCGGACAGCAAGGGCGTCAACGGCCAGGCCTTCAACGCCCAGGACTGATTTCCACCGCGCGAACCGGTACTGACGTACCAGCGGCGTCGACGTGCAGCCCAGCAACGACGCCGCTTCCCGCCATTTTTCTGGCTCCGTCCCACTTACCTATCCGGCAAAGTGCCACTACTTCGCCAGACTTCTGGCGAAACCTTTCCGCCCTCGGGAACCCTGACCACCATCGGTCGGTCAATACGGCGTCTTTTCAGGCCTTTCCGTGCCCTGGCACGGAAATCGCTGAGTCCCTGCAAACGCCGTAAAAAAATGGTCACCGCCATGGTTCCTCCCAAGCAGTCCAACACCATCGATTTCGATGCTGCCAAGCTCCAGCGCGCCGCCAGCCAGGACTCCCGCACTTCTTCGCGGCGTCCGCTGGACCTGCTGGAGTTGCGCCAGCAGCTGAATCTGCAATTGCAGGTGAGCCTGGAGGCCGACCGCATCCTGGCGGTGTTCTTCCGCGAGATCCAGCAGCTGCTGCCGGTGGAATACCTGGCCTATTACCACGCCGGGGCCGACCTGCGCCTGGAGTTCGGCGAAGCCGGCAAGCACTGCGCCGACTACCGCCTGATCCACGCCGCCGAGTACCTCGGCGAAATCAGCTTCCGTCGCGCCCAGCGCTTCTCCGAGGCCGAACTGGCGCAGCTGGAATCGCTGATGGCCTGCCTGCTCTACCCGCTGCGCAACGCCCTGCTCTATCGCGCCGCCGTGCAGTCGGCATTGCGTGACGCGTTGACCGGCACCGGCAACCGCATCGCCATGGACCAGACCCTGAGCCGCGAGGTCGAGGTGGCGCGCCGCCATCTGCTGCCGCTGTCGATCCTCATGCTCGACCTGGACCACTTCAAGCGAATCAACGATGAGCACGGCCACAGCGTGGGCGACGATGCGCTGCGCGCCGTGGCCACGGCCCTGAAGAACAGCCTGCGCAATGTCGACATGGTGTTCCGCTTCGGCGGCGAGGAGTTCCTCGTGCTGCTCTCCAATACTCCCGGCGTCGCCGCCGTGCAGGTGGGCGAACGGCTTCGCACTGCCGTGGAGGAGCTGGACCTGGCCGCCAACGGCAAGCACTTGCCGCTGTCCATCAGCCTGGGCTGCGCGACGCTCAATGGCGGCGAGTCGGTGGATGACCTGCTGCGCCGCGCCGACAGTGCCCTGTACGAAGCCAAGCGCGACGGGCGCAACCGGCTGGCCTGCGCCAGCTGATTCGAAGGCTTTCCGCTCCCTGAGCTCACCAACGGACCACGGCGGAGCGCGCGCCATGGGCGCGATCGCGGGCATGGCCCGCTCCTACACGCGCTTGAACACCTGTAGGAGCGAGCTTGCTCGCGAACCCGCCTGATGTCGGAGCCGCCGGGATACTCGTTCGCGAGCAAGCTCGCTCCTACAAGGCCTCCGGCCAGCAAATCCCAGGCAATAAAAAAGGGCTCCGAGGAGCCCTTTTGACCGCTGTCGCTTAGCGCTTGAAGCCCGGACGCATGCCGTCACCGGCAGCCTGCGGACGACGCTTGGCGATCGGCTTGCGGGCGACCGGCTTGCCGGGGCGCTCGGCCAGCGGGGCGCCTTTCTCGCGCGCAGGACGGTCGCTCGGCGCCTTGCGCGGAGCACGGCCTTCGCCGGCATCGCTGCGTGGACCACGGGCCGGACGATCGGCACCGTCACGCGGAGCGCGAGCCGGACGATCACTACCGGTGTCGCGCGGCTTGCGCGGGGCGCGGCTGTCGGCCGAATCGCTGCGCGGGCCACGGGCCGGACGCTCACCACCGGCGTCACGCGGCTTGCGCGGGGCACGGCTGTCAGCGGAATCGCTGCGCGGGCCACGGGCCGGGCGCTCGTCGCTGTCACGCGGACCACGAGCGGGACGCTCGCCAGCCGCCGGACGCGGAGCACGCTGCGGACGTTCGCCTTCGGCGCGTTCGGTGCGGGTACGCGAGCCACGGCCCGGACGCTCGCTGGGCGCCAGCTTCTTGCCGAGCTTGCGCTCCTGGCGCTCGACCTTTTCCTTGGTCTTGGTGGAAACCGCCGGCAGGGCGACCGGAGTCAGGCCGACTTCCTCGCTGAGGATGTCCAACTCGCGCTGCCCCATCTCGCGGTAGCGGCCCATGGTCAGCTCGGAGGTCAGGAACACCGGTCCGAAGCGCACGCGCTTCAGGCGGCTGACCACCACGCCCTGGGACTCCCACAGGCGGCGGACTTCACGGTTACGGCCTTCCATCACCACCACGTGGTACCAGTGGTTGAAGCCTTCGCCACCCGGCGCTTCCTGGATGTCGCTGAACTTGGCCGGGCCGTCTTCGAGCATCACGCCGGCTTTCAGGCGCTCGATCATTTCCTCGTCGACTTCACCGCGCACGCGCACGGCGTACTCACGGTCCATCTCGTAGGAGGGGTGCATCAGGCGATTGGCCAGCTCACCGTCGGTGGTGAACATCAGCAGGCCGGTGGTGTTGATGTCCAGGCGACCGACGTTGATCCAGCGGCCGCTGCGCAGGCGCGGCAGGCGGTCGAACACGGTCGGACGGCCTTCCGGATCGTCGCGGGTGCAGACTTCGCCTTCAGGCTTGTTGTAGATCAGCACGCGACGGACGTGCTCTTCGATCTTCTCGCGCTTGAGCAGGCGGTCATCGACGGCGATGGCGTCGCGGTCGCCCACGCGCTGGCCGAGGGTCGCCACGGCGCCATTGACCTTGACGCGGCCTTCTTCGATCCAGGCCTCGACGTCGCGGCGCGAGCCGACGCCCATGCGGGCAAGGACTTTCTGCAGTTTCTCGCCGGCCGGGGCTGGGGTAAGTTCTTCGAGGTTTTCGTGCGTGTCGGTCATCTGGGCACCTCCCGGTGTGGCATGCAACGAATAAAAAGGTCGCGCATCATACGCGCTCGCGTGCGGTAAAGCACCGTCCGCAGTCGGGAAAGACTAGTCGAGTTACAGGGGAACGCGTCCATGCGGCACGAAGACGACTTCACTGGCGCCAAGCTTGCGCTGTTCCACGCCGGGCAACTGGTGGTCTACAAGCGCGACGACAAGCCGGGAATTCCCTACCCCGGCTGCTGGGACTTTCCCGGCGGCGGCCGCGAGCGCGGCGAGACACCGGCACAGTGCGCCTTGCGCGAGCTGGAGGAAGAATTCGCCCTGCGCCTGGACGAGCAGCGTATCGAGTGGCAGCGCCGCTATCCCGCGACCCACGGCCCTGCGCCCTGGGCGTGGTTCCTGGTGGCGCGCCTGGAGCAGGCCGAGTTCGATGCCATCCGTTTCGGCGACGAAGGCCAGTACTGGCGCCTGATGCGCGTCAGCGAATACCTCGCCCACGAGCAGGCGGTGGATTACCTGCAGGAACGCCTGCGGCATTTCCTCGCAGGGCGGCTGGACATCACCTGATTCCGCATCGTCGGCCGCTGATCCGTATTTGCGTGGTCTATCTGAATCTGTTTCCTGCCCGCGCTTTTTCCTAGATTGCCCGCTCACCGGAGCGCGCCGGCTTTGCCGTCCATGGCGCGCCCGGACGTTCTGTCACAAGCGGGAATCGAGCATGAACACGAAAAGCACGGAGCAGGCGTACAACTACAAGGTGGTCCGCCAGTTCGCCATCATGACGGTGGTCTGGGGCGTGGTCGGCATGGCCATGGGGGTGCTGATCGCCTCCCAACTGGTCTGGCCGCAACTGAACCTGGACCTGCCATGGACCAGTTTCGGGCGCCTGCGCCCGCTGCACACCAGCCTGGTGATCTTCGCCTTCGGCGGCTGTGCGCTGTTCGCCACCAGCTACTACACGGTGCAGCGCACCTGCCAGACGCGGCTGTTCTCGGATAGCCTCGCAGCCTTCACCTTCTGGGGCTGGCAGGCGCTGATCCTGACCATGATGGTCACGCTGCCACTGGGCTACACGACGACCAAGGAATACGCCGAGATCGAATTCACCGGCGCGGTGTGGATGGCCATCGTCTGGGTCGCCTACGCGGTGGTGTTCTTCGGTACGCTGATGAAGCGCAGGACCTCGCACATCTACGTGGGCAACTGGTTCTTCGCCGCGTTCATCCTGGTCACCGCGATGCTGCACATCGTCAACCACCTGTCGATTCCGGTGGACTGGTTCAAGTCCTACCCGGTGTACTCCGGCGCCACCGACGCCATGGTGCAATGGTGGTACGGGCACAACGCGGTGGGCTTCTTCCTCACCACCGGCTTCCTCGGGATGATGTACTACTTCGTGCCCAAGCAGGCCGGGCGCCCGGTGTATTCCTACCGGCTGTCCATCGTCCACTTCTGGGCACTGATCACCCTGTACATCTGGGCCGGCCCGCACCACCTGCATTACACCGCCCTGCCCGACTGGGCGCAGTCGCTGGGCATGGTGATGTCGCTGATCCTCCTGGCGCCGAGCTGGGGCGGCATGATCAACGGCATGATGACCCTGTCGGGCGCCTGGCATAAGTTGCGTACCGACCCGATCCTGCGCTTCCTCGTGGTCTCCCTGGCGTTCTACGGCATGTCGACCTTCGAAGGCCCGATGATGGCGATCAAGACCGTCAACGCCCTGTCTCACTACACTGACTGGACCATCGGCCACGTCCATGCCGGCGCGCTGGGCTGGGTGGCGATGATTTCCATCGGCTCGCTCTATCACCTGATCCCCAAGGTCTTCGGTCGCGAACAGATGCACAGCATCGGCCTGATCAACGCACACTTCTGGCTGGCCACCATCGGCACGGTCCTCTACATCGCCTCGATGTGGGTCAACGGCATCACACAGGGCCTGATGTGGCGGGCGGTGAACGCCGACGGCACGCTCACCTATTCCTTCGTCGAAGCGCTGCAGGCCAGCCATCCCGGCTTCGTGGTGCGCATGACGGGCGGGCTGATGTTCCTCAGCGGCATGCTGTTGATGGCCTGGAATACCTGGATAACGGTGCGCCAGGCGCGTCCCGAGGCGATGCGCGTCGCCGAGCGGATGGCCTGAGATGACACTCTGGCTGGGGCTGGTCGGCCTGCTGGCGCTGTACTTCGGCGTCGGCTGGTGCCTGCAGGCGCATCGCGGGCGCGGCATCGAGGAAGCCAGCATGCTGCCCTTCGCCGATGACGAGGAAGTCGCCCGGCGCATGGAGCAGGCCACCGGGCGCAGCCGCACCGGCTGCGTCTGCCCAGGTCCCTGCCAGGGCGACTGCGAGCACTGGCGCGACTGGCAGCCCTAGCGCGCCATTTCACGCAGAGGCCTGCGTCAGAGCGCCGCATCACCTCCATCAATTTTCATTAGCAAGCACATCAATTTCCCGGCGGGCAGCCCGAGGAGGAATATCACTCCCGTGCCCCGCCACCTGATGGACGCCTGAAGCATCGTCCCCTGTCCTGTCTGGACCCCAGGACAGACATCATCGATGCCAGTGCTCCCCGGTGGGGCTTTCAAACCCATTCAAGGGCCAAAGGCCCTTCACCGAGGAAATACAGAATGAAGCTTGCCTCTGTCGTGTCGGCTGTCATCTCCAGCCTCGCCCCGATGGCTTTTGCCCAGGACGCAATCAAGAACCCCGGCGCCGACCTGCCGGCCACCGAATACCACTACGGCATGGCCCTGGACGTCGACAAGGTCCTGCACCGCACCGACAACTCCGGCAAGGTCGGCATCGTGCCGGCTTACATGGTCTACCAGGATCACAACGGCGAGACCCACAAGGTCCGCTTCCTCGAATGGGGCGGCAGCACCAGCCAGGGCTGAACCGCGAAGCACATCGTCCTCCAGCCGTCTTGGCCAACCCCGCGAGCCAGTGGTGGCGGTTGGAGGGCGATCCTAGAAAGAAAAGGCGCGCCCATTGGCGCGCCTTTTCATGCAACGGAAACTCAGATCTCCACCTGTGTTCCCAGTTCGATCACCCGGTTCAACGGCAGGTTGAAGTAGCGCAGGTTGCCGTTGGCATTCTTCAGCAGGAAAGCGAACAGCGCCTCGCGCCAGCGCGCCATGCCGATCAGCTTGGACGGGATCACCGTCTCGCGGCTGAGGAAATAGGTGGTGCGCATCGGGCTGAAATCCAGCTCATTGAGGTGGCACAGCTTGAGCGCCTGCGGGATGTCCGGGTCCTCCATGAAGCCGAAGTGAAGCACCACGCGGAAGAAGCCCTCGCCGTAGGCATCCACCTCGAAGCGGCGGTCCGGCGCCACACGCGGACTGTCTTCGTTGACCACGGTAAGCAGCACCACCTGCTCATGCAGCACCTGGTTGTGCAGCAGGTTATGTAACAGCGCATGGGGCACGGCGTCGGTGCGGGCGGTGAGGAACACGGCAGTGCCCTGCACGCGGTGCGGCGGCTGCGAGCGAATGCTGGAGATGAACAGCGGCAACGGGAGCGAGCCCTCGTCCAGGCGATCCACCAGCAGTTGGCGGCCACGCTTCCAGGTGGTCATCAGGATGAACAGGCCGATGCCGGCGATCACCGGGAAGGCACCACCCTGGACGACCTTGGGCAGGTTCGCAGCGAAGAACAGGCTGTCCACCAGCAGCATCATCAGGAAGAACGGAATGGCCAGCCACAGCGGCCACTTCCACAGCAGCCAGACCACCACCCCCATCAGCAGGGTCGTCATCAGCATGGTCCCGGTCACCGCAACGCCGTAGGCCGAGGCCAGGGCGGCGGAGGATTCGAAGCCCAGCACCAGCAGGACCACGCCGACCATCAGCGCCCAGTTCACCATGCCGATGTAGATCTGCCCCTGTTCGTGGCTGGAGGTGTGCTGGATCACCATGCGCGGCACGAAGCCGAGCTGGATGGCCTGGCGGGTCAGCGAGAACGCACCGGATATTACCGCCTGCGAGGCAATCACCGTGGCCGCGGTGGACAGCGCCACCATCGGCACCAGCGCCCAGCCCGGCGCGGTGAGGTAGAAGGGGTTACGCGCAGCTTCCGGGTTGACCAGGATGGTTGCGCCCTGGCCGAAGTAGTTCAGCACCAGCGCCGGCAGCACCAGGGCGAACCAGGCGCGGGCGATGGGCTTGCGGCCGAAGTGCCCCATGTCCGCGTACAGCGCTTCGGCACCGGTCAGCGCCAGCACAGTGGCGCCGAGAATGGCCACACCGATACCGGGATGGGACACGAAGAAGTTGAACGCCCAGCCCGGGTTCATCGCCCTCAACACTTCCGGCTGCTGCGACACGCCATAGGCGCCCAGCGCCGCCAGCGCCACGAACCAGGCCACCATCACAGGGCCGAAGAGAATGCCGATGCGCGCGGTGCCGTGCTTCTGGATCAGGAACAGGCCGACCAGCACGATCAGCGACAGCGGCACCACCCAGCGCTCCAGACCGTCGAAGGCGATTTCCAGGCCCTCGATGGCCGAAAGCACCGAGATCGCCGGAGTGATCATGCTGTCGCCATAGAAGAGCGCTGCACCGATCAGGCCGGCGATCACCACCATCGCCTGCAACCGGTGCTTCCCGGCGGCGGCGCGACGGGCCAGCGCCGACAACGCCATCACGCCGCCCTCGCCCTGGTTGTCGGCGCGCAGGACGAAGATCACGTACTTGATCGACACCACCCAGATCAGCGACCAGAAGATCAGCGAAAGCACCCCGAGCACGCCGTCGTGGTTGGCCTGTACGCCATACCCGCCGATGAAGACTTCCTTGAGGGTGTACAGCGGGCTGGTGCCGATATCGCCGTAGCAGACGCCCACGGCGCCGACCATCAGGCCGATCGCGGAGCTCGAATGGGGCTGCTCATGCTCTACGGTGCCGGCGCTTGCATCGGACATGTAACAAAATTCCTCAAAAAAATTCGGCGCATCCTGCTCCGACCCTTTCGTCGATGCAAGAGCCGGGTATGTAGGTTCTGAATGACTATAGAGCCTGTTGCCCGGAATTACCGGGCGGACGGGGCTGTCCGGCGACCTGCGACAGCTTGTCCCAGAGAGGCTGGTCAAGTGCGCGGGACGCCGCTAGAATTGCGCACTTTTTGATCAGAGGCGCCGCCAGCGCGCCCTTCGAGGTTAGCCGCACATGTCCACCGCCACACCCAAAGTCGGATTCGTCTCGCTCGGATGCCCGAAAGCGACCGTCGACTCCGAACGCATCCTCACCCAGCTGCGCATGGAAGGGTACGAAATCGTTCCCACCTACCAGGACGCAGACGTGGTGGTGGTGAACACCTGCGGCTTCATCGACAGCGCCAAGGCCGAATCCCTGGACGCCATCGGCGAAGCCATCGCCGAGAACGGCAAGGTGATCGTCACCGGCTGCATGGGCGTCGCCGAAGACAGCATCCGTGACGTGCACCCCAGCGTGCTGGCCGTCACCGGCCCGCAGCAGTACGAGCAGGTGGTCAATGCTGTCCACGAAGTGATCCCGCCCAAGGCCGAGCACAACCCGCTGATCGACCTGGTACCGCCGCAAGGCATCAAGCTGACCCCGCGCCACTACGCCTACCTGAAGATTTCCGAAGGCTGCAACCACAGCTGCAGCTTCTGCATCATCCCGTCCATGCGCGGCAAGCTGGTCAGCCGCCCGGTGGGCGATGTGCTCAGCGAGGCCCAGCGCCTGGTGAAGGCCGGCGTGAAGGAACTGCTGGTCATCTCCCAGGACACCAGCGCCTACGGCGTGGACCTGAAATACAAGCTGGACTTCTGGGACGGCCAGCCGGTGAAGACCCGCATGCTGGAACTGTGCGAGGCGCTCTCCTCCATGGGCGTGTGGGTGCGCCTGCACTACGTCTACCCGTACCCCAACGTCGACGACGTGATCCCGCTGATGGCCGAGGGCAAGCTGCTGCCTTACCTGGACATCCCCTTCCAGCACGCCAGCCCGAAAGTGCTGAAGTCCATGAAGCGCCCTGCCTTCGAGGACAAGACCCTGGCGCGCATCAAGAAGTGGCGCGAGATCTGCCCCGAGCTGACCATCCGCTCCACCTTCATCGTCGGCTTCCCCGGCGAGACCGAGGAAGACTTCCAGTACCTGCTCGACTGGCTCACCGAAGCCCAGCTCGACCGCGTCGGCTGCTTCCAGTACTCCCCGGTGGAAGGCGCGCCGGCCAACGACCTGGGCCTGGACGTGGTGCCGGACGATGTGAAGCAGGACCGCTGGGAACGCTTCATGGCGCACCAGCAGGCGATCTCCGCCGCACGCCTGCAGCTGAAGATCGGCAAGGAAATCGACGTGCTGATCGACGAAGTGGATGACGAAGGCGCGGTCGGCCGCTCCTACGCCGACGCCCCGGAAATCGACGGCGCCGTGTACGTCGACAGCTTCGACGTGAAGCCGGGCGGCCAGGTGCGCGTGCGCATCACCGACGCCGACGAGTACGACCTCTGGGCCGAACTGGTCTGATCCGCAAGAGCCCCGCCGATGCGGGGCTCTTCATTTGGATGGAAAGCACATGACCAACAACGACGTACTGCGCAGCCTGCGCTACCTGCTGGACATCCGCGACGCCCAGGTGGCCGAGATCACCGCGCTGGCCGGCTTCAATGTCAGCGCCGAGGAAATCGGCGCCTACCTCGCCCGCGACGACGAGCCGGACTTCAAGCCGTGCAGCGACCGCGTGCTGGCGCACTTCCTCGACGGCCTGATCGTGCATCGCCGGGGCCGCGACGAATCGCGCCCGCTGCCGCCGGTGGAACTGCCGCTGACCAACAACATCACCCTGAAGAAGCTGCGCGTCGCCTTCGAACTGCGCGACGACGACATCCTCGCCATCCTCGACAGCGTCGGCTTCATCGTCACCAAGACCGAACTGGGCGCGCTGTTCCGCAAGCCCGGCCACAACAACTACCGGCCCTGCGGCGACCAGCTGCTGCGCAATTTCCTCAAGGGTCTGACCCAGCGCCAGCAGCGCTGAGACCGTCGTGCTTTACCGCCTGGCCGCCGACGCCGTCGTCCTGCTGCACCTGGGGTTCATCCTCTTCGTGCTGCTTGGCGGCGTTCTGCTGCTGCGCTGGCCGCGCCTGGCCTGGCTGCACGTGCCAGCAGCGGCCTGGGGCATGGCGGTGGAGTTCCTCCACCTCTACTGCCCGCTCACCCCGCTGGAAAACCACTTCCGCGCCCTGGCCGGCGACCACGGCTATGACGGCGGCTTCATCGAGCACTACCTGATCCCGCTGATCTACCCAGCCGGCCTGACCGAGGCGACCCAGGTCGTCCTCGGCCTCGTGGTGGTAGCGGTCAATCTGCCGCCGTACCTGCTTCTGCTGCACCGGGCGTTGCGTTCGCGCTGAGCGGCTTGCCTACGGGCAAGTAGGCCAGGCTCGCCTCCTGATTCTTCGAGTGCCCCAGGCGCTGGCCATTGTTGGGCTTCGACTCGATCAGCCGGTGATCCGCCGTCAGCCAGTTCAGCGGCTGCTCTGCTTGGTGCGTGACCTGGGAAAGGATCAGGGTACGCGCCGGGTCCCATTCCTCACCGGTACTCTGGCGCAGCCAGGCAAACAGCGCGGCGCTGTCGCCCTGTGGGTAACCGGAGTGGACATAGAGGAACGGATGCGCCTGCCGTTCGCCGTGCTGCTCCAGGTACATCGGCAGACGCGCATCATCATCCCCGAGGATCAATACCCGCCACTGCGACCAGGGCGCGGTCTGCTCCGCTGCGGCGCGCACCTCTTTGGCGAAGACGGGAATCCCGCCGCCACCATTGCTCCACGGATAAGCGATGCCCACCACCAGCAGCATCAACACCGCCCCCGCTCCCACCGCCCGCGGCCAGGCGCGTCCCAGCCCTGCGAGCCCACGCTCATGTCGGGATTCGACCACCCACCAGGCCGCCAGCAACTGGGCAAACGGCACCAGTGGCAACACGTAATAGCTGCGCCGGCCACCGCTGGCGGTGAAGAACGCGAACAGCAGCACCAGCGCCCAGACCAGCCAGCGCGCATTGGGCTCCAATTGCTTCCAGCGGCGCACCGCGAACCACAGGCCAAGCACCCACAGCGGTGCCCAGGGCAACGTGTAGGCCGGCAGGTACAGCAAATAGGTATAGATCGGCCCCTCATGGTCGAAGGGCTGGAAGAAGCGCACCACGTTTTCGCGGAACACCAGCGCCAGGCCGCTCTCGCCATAGCTGGGCTGGCCGTAGAAGTGCGACAGCACGAAGGGAATCGCGTACACGCCGCCGGCCACCACCAGCGCCGCCACCCATCGCAGGTTCAAGTGCCGGCGCCAGCGCCCCTCGCCGAGCAGGTGCGGCAGAAGCACCAGCCCCGGCAGGACGAAACCGATCAACCCCTTGCACAGCGAGGTCAGCGACAGGATCACAAAGAACCCCAGGTAGCCGGAAAATCGCGTGTCATCCGGGTCACGCCAGTACCAGGCCAGCGCCGACAGTACGCCGAACACCGTGAGCATGTCCGCCGTCGCCACCCGCGCCCAGAACAGGAAGTAGAAGGTGGTCGCCAGCAACCAGCCGGCCAGCACTCCGGTGCCCTTGCGCAGCAGGCGCTCGCCCAGCCACCAGGTCAGCCAGACGCTGCCCAGCCCGGCCAGCACGGTGCTCAGGCGCAGCGTCCAGTGATTCAGGCCGAACAGACTGGCCGGCGCGGTGATCAGCCAGTAGGACAGCAGTGGCTTGTCGTAGTACGGCTCGCCACGCAGATAGGGATCGAAGTAGTCGCCCGACTGCAGCATCTGCAACGAAATATCTGCCCAGCGCACCTCCGGCCCCCAGACCTCGCGCGCCCACAGCCCGCACAGCAAAAGCAACGCCGTGGCGCCGAGCAGCAGCGCCAACGCCTTCCGATCACGACTCCAGTCCTGCATCACCTGCCCTCGGCTGACCCAATGTGCGCGGGACACTAGGGGAACTCCGGTTATGCGAAGGTTAAGGAACTGCCGGAATTTCGTAATACGCCTTCATTTGCCAACTCGATAGTGCTCGGAGCGCCACGGCGATGTCGCTAGGGTGAGGCGAAAACCCAGCCAGGAGAGGCTCATGCATCCGTACTTTTCCCTCGCAGGCAAGACCGCGCTGGTCACCGGCGGCACCCGTGGCATCGGCCGGATGATCGCCCAGGGCCTGCTCGAAGCCGGCGCGAAAGTCATCATCTGTGCCCGCGATGGCGCTGCCTGTGCCGACACCGCCGCCGAACTGTCGCAGTACGGCGAATGCATCGGCCTGCCGGCCAACCTCGCCACCGAGGAAGGCGCCCGCGTGCTGGCCGCCGACCTCGCCGAACGCCTGGACCACCTCGACATTCTGGTGAACAACGCCGGCACCACCTGGGGTGCACCGCTGGAAAGCTACCCGGCCTCGGGCTGGGAGAAAGTCATGCAGCTCAACGTCACGGCCGTGTTCAGCTGCATCCAGCAATTGTTGCCGCTGCTGAAGAAGGCCGGCAGCGCGCACAGCCCGGCGCGGGTGATCAACATCGGCTCGGTGGCCGGCGTCACCTCCCACGGCGAGAACGCCTACGCCTATGGCCCGAGCAAAGCCGCGCTGCACCAGCTGTCACGCATGCTCGCCCGCGAACTGGTCAAGGACCACATCAACGTCAACGTCATCGCCCCCGGCCGCTTCCCCAGCAAGATGACCCGCCACATCGCCAACGACGAACAGGCCATGGCCGAGGACACCGCCGTCATCCCCATGGGCCGCTGGGGGCGCGAGGAAGAGATGTCCGCCCTGGCGATCAGCCTGGCGAGCACCGCCGGCGCCTACATGACCGGCAACATCATCCCCATCGACGGCGGCTTCCACCTCGGCTGAGCCCCGCTATCAGGGGAATCGGGTACCATGGCGGCCCTTGCAACAGCCCGTGCCGCCATGTCCCACCTTATCTCGCCGATCGGTTACGTTCGCTCCTGCTTCAAGGAGAAGTTCGCCATTCCGCGCCAGCCGCAGCTGGCCCCGGCCGCGACCGGCGTGCTGGAGTTGCTGCCGCCGTTCGACACGGGCGATGCAGTGGCGGGCCTGGAGCAGGTCAGCCACGTCTGGCTGATCTTCCTCTTCCACCAGGCGCTGGAAGACAAGCCGCGACTGAAGGTGCGTCCGCCGCGCCTGGGCGGCAACCAGTCGATGGGCGTGTTCGCCACGCGCGCCACCCACCGGCCGAACGGCCTCGGCCAATCCGTGGTGAAGCTGGAGAGGGTCGAGGCCGGTCGCCTCTGGCTGTCCGGCATCGACCTGCTGGACGGCACCCCGGTCATCGACATCAAGCCCTACGTGCCCTACGCCGACATCGTGCCGGACGCACGCAATGCCATCGCCGACGCCCCTCCCGCCCCCATCGCCGTGCACTGGAGCGATGAAGCCCTGCGCCAGGCCCATGAACATGGCTTGCGTCTGGGCCAGCCAGTTCGCGAACTCATCGAGCAATGCCTCGCCCAGGACCCACGCCCGGCCTACCAGAAGCCGCCGCCCGAGCGCCGCTACGGCGTGCGCCTGTGGGACCTGGACGTGCACTGGCACTACCCTGCAGACGACGAAATCCGCGTGCTCGACCTCGCTCGCAGCGAAGGCTGAAGCGTCTCAGCTCACCGGATTGAGGGCGATCACGTCGCTCTCGAAGCATTCCTGCTCGAGGATCAGCGGCTCCACCAGCGGTCGGCTGTCGCGGAAGTGCGCGGTCTGGGTGTGCGCGTCGTAGGCCGCGTCGTCGCGGTAGATCTCATAGAGATAGATCACGTCCGGATCGACGCGGTCCTGGGACACATCGAACACCAGGCAACCCGGCTCGCCGGCCACCGACGCGGCGGCATTGACCTTGATGGCGGCAAGAAATTCTTCGGCGGTTCCAGGCTTTACGCGGGTCTTGATGAAGAGACTGTACACAGGGCGATCCTTTTGTTTTAAATTTAAAATAAAATTGTATACAAAAAAGGAATCCCGTTCATGTCCGATCTCCCTGCCCGCCCCGGCCGCCTCAACGGCCTGCGTCATCTCGCCCTGCTGGTGCCGAACCTGGAAGAGTGCGAACGCTTCTACGTCGATGTGCTCGGCATGGAAGTCCTCAACCGCGCCAACGAAGACCTGGTCTACCTCACCTGCGGCAACGACAACCTCTCCCTCGGGCGTGGCGTTGGCGCGGCCAATGGCCTGCAGACCATGGATCACTACGGTTTCATCGTCGACAGCGTGGAGGAGCTGGAAGCCTGGTACCAGTACTTCAAGGCCCGTGGCGTGACCTTGCTGGATCGCCCCTTCGACCATGGCGACGGCGCGCGCAGTTTCCATCTGCTGGACCCGGCGGGGAACAAGGTGCAGCCGCTGTATCACCCGGCGGTGTCGGGGCAGCGATTGGTCTGACGCCCTTGAAGGAAAAACGGTCTCCCCCCTGACTCCGCGCCTTGGTTTTCCCTCTCCCTGAAGGGAGAGGGAGCCGTCTGTGCCGGCTGACGCTCAGGTTTCACCCTGCTCCAAGCAGTCCCCTCTCCCGCTCGCGGGAGAGGGTTAGGGTGAGGGGCCCTCGCTCCTACAAAGGACCGCAGGTCGGGGCAGAAATCCAGGCATAAAAAACGCCGCGATCCCAAAGGAATCGCGGCGCCCTTTTACCAATCGTCAGACGCTGCTGACTGCTCGGCTTACTTCTCGACGAAAGCACGCTCGATCAGGTAATCGCCCGGCTCGCCCATGCGCGGGGAGATCTGCAGGCCGAAGCTGTTCAGCACTTCGCTGGTCTCGTCGAGCATGCTCGGGCTGCCGCAGATCATGGCGCGGTCGTCCTGCGGGTTCATCGGCGGCAGGCCGATGTCGGCGAACAACTTGCCGCTGCGCATCAGGTCGGTCTGGCGGCCCATGCTGTGGAACTCTTCGCGGGTCACCAGCGGGCAATAGATCAGCTTCTCTTTCACCATGTCGCCGAAGTACTCGTGCTCCGGCAGGACCTTGGTGATGAAGTCCGCGTAGGCCAGTTCGCTGACCCAGCGGACGCCGTGGACCAGGATGACCTTCTCGAAGCGCTCGTAGACTTCCGGGTCCTGGATGACCGACAGGAACGGCGCCATGCCGGTGCCGGTGCTCAGCAGGTACAGGTGCTTGCCAGGCTTGAGGTCGTCCAGCACCAGGGTGCCGGTGGGCTTGCGGCTGACCATCAGCTCGTCGCCTTCCTTCAGGTGCTGCAGACGCGAAGTCAGCGGACCGTCCGGGACCTTGATGCTGAAGAATTCCAGGTGCTCTTCGTAGTTCGGGCTGGCGATGCTGTACGCGCGCATCAGCGGACGACCGTTGACTTCCAGGCCGATCATCACGAACTGACCGGTCTTGAAGCGCAGACCCGGATTACGGGTGGTCTTGAAGCTGAAGAGGGTGTCGTTCCAGTGGTGCACGCTGAGAACGCGCTCGGTGTACAGGTTGCTCATCAAGGACTCCTAGAGAAACGTGGCGCACCCCAGCAGATCCCGGACGTAGCGCAATTGCGCGACATTTTATAGGCGGCGACAATATCCGCAAAATAAATTATCTGGATATTGCTAATCCAAAACGCAGATAAGGCCGCCCAGTCGCCGCAAAAGGATACCGTCAGGTACTTCCTACACCGGGGTGACGAAATGTCGCGCAGCCTTCTCCGGAGCCCCACAGAATGAAGTTCACCCTGCGCCAGCTCGAAGTCTTCGTCGCCGTCGCCCAGCAGGAAAGCGTCTCCCGCGCTGCCGAGGCGCTGTCCATGTCGCAGTCGGCCACCAGCACCGCGCTGGGCGAGCTGGAGCGGCAGTTCGACTGCAAGCTGTTCGACCGCTCGGGTAAACGCCTCACCCTCAACGCCCTCGGCCGCCAGCTGCTGCCCCAGGCGGTAGCCCTGCTCGACCGCGGCAGCGAGATCGAGAACATGCTCAACGGCAAGAGCGCCTTCGGCTCCCTGGACCTGGGCGCCACCCTGACCATCGGTAACTACCTGGCGACCCTGCTGATCGGCACCTTCATGCAGCGCCAGCCCGACTGCCGGGTGCGCCTGCATGTGCACAACACCGCCCACGTGGTGCAGCGCGTGGCGCACTACGAATTGGATTTGGGCCTGATCGAGGGCGACTGCCAGCACCCGGACATCGAAGTGCAGCCGTGGATGGAAGACGAACTGGTAGTGTTCTGCGCGCCGCAGCACCCGCTCGCCCGTGAAGGCCGCGCGAGCCTGGAGCGGCTGACGGAGGAAGCGTGGATTCTGCGCGAACAGGGCTCGGGTACGCGGCTGACCTTCGACCAGGCCATGCGTCACCACGTGGAGCCGCTGAACGTGCGGCTGGAGCTGGAACACACCGAGGCGATCAAACGCGCGGTGGAGTCGGGGCTGGGGATCGGCTGCATCTCGCGCCTGGCCCTGCGCGACGCCTTCCGCCGTGGCAGCCTGGTGCCGGTGGAAACCCCGGACCTGGACCTGCGCCGGCAGTTCTACTTCATCTGGCACCGGCAGAAGTACCAGACTGCGACCATGCGCGAGTTCCTCGAACTGTGCCGCAGCGAAACCGCCGGGGTGACGCGCAGTGACGATATCGTCCTGCCGATGATTCCCTGATGGGCGCTCGCCCTGCGCTCTGCGCTTTTCGTAGGAGCGGACTTCGTCCGCAATCCGCCCCGCGAAGAGGATCATCGCGGACGAAGTCCGCTCCTACAGGAGTTTCATGCCACCTGTAGGAGCGAGCTTGCTCGCGAACGGAAAAAGCACCGAGCCTTGCAGGTTCGCGAGCAAGCTCGCTCCTACGAGGACTAACCCAGCAGAATGCCCGCCCAGGTCACGGTGATGATGGTCAGCGCCACGAACTGGGCGGCGCTGCCCATGTCCTTGGCGTTCTTCGACAGCGGGTGGCGCTCCAGGGAAACCCGGTCCACCACCGCCTCGATGGCGGAGTTGAGCAGTTCCACGATCAGTGCCAGCAGGCACACCGCGATCAGCAGCGCGCGCTCGCCACGGGTGACGTCGAAGAAGAACGACAGCGGGATCAGGATGACGTTGATCAGCACCAGCTGGCGGAAGGCCGCTTCACCCTTGAAGGCGGCGGCGAAGCCGGCCAGGGAATAGCCGGCGGCATTGAAGATGCGTTTCAGGCCGGTCTGGCCCTTGAAGGGGGAAGCGGACACGTGCGGTTCTCACAGGCAAAGATCGCGGCACTCTATACCAGCGATCGTCAAAAAGGGGTCAAGGCCATTACAGAATGTGACATCCCGAAGCCGGGATGTGACGGGCCTCAGGCCCCCGGCACGGATTCCATCTGCGCCAGCAGCAGCGCCGCCTGGGTGCGGGTGCGCACGTTCAGCTTGCGGAAGATCGCAGTGACGTGTGCCTTCACGGTGGCCTCGGAGACACTCAGCTCGAAGGCGATCTGTTTGTTCAGCAGGCCCTCGCAGACCATGGTCAGCACGCGGAACTGCTGTGGGGTAAGGCTGGCGAGACCGGCGCTGGCAGCGCGCACGTCCTCGCTCATCTCGGTCACGGCATCCACCTGCGGCGGCCACCAGACATCGCCGTCGAGCACCGAGCGCACAGCCTGCTGCAGCACGCTCAGTTCACTGGACTTGGGGATGAAGCCGCTGGCGCCAAACTCGCGGGAGCGCTGCACCACGGCGGCATCTTCCTGGGCCGAGACCATCACCACCGGAATCTGCGGATACTGTCCGCGCAACAGCACCAGGCCGGAGAAGCCGTAGGCGCCGGGCATGTTCAGGTCCAGCAGTACCAGGTCCCAGTCGGCCTTCTCGTTCAGGCGAGCCTCCAGCTCTGCGATACTTGCCGCCTCGGACAGTCGCGCCTCGGGGCCAAGACCGATGGTCAGGGCCTGGTGCAGGGCACTGCGGAACAGCGGGTGATCGTCAGCGATCAGGATCTCGTAGGAAGCCATGAATTTTCCTTGAAGGCCGCGCCTAAGTCCGCCGTGGATAACGGCCAGGCTTGCGCAGGAAAGGTCGGAGCACGGATAGAGCACTACTTGTCACATTGTACGCAAAGACCAACCTCGGTGTCCGCCGCGAATACATGCCAGGCAGTACTTACACCCTGGCCTGAAAGCCCCTGCCACTGTGCCCGCCGACACAGGTCTCCCCTTTCCAAAGGCCCGTCGTTACGGCAGAGTTCCGCTTTTTTTCCTGCCCGTTACGAGAACAAGATGAAAAGCCATGCGCTGCGCGCCGATTTCCTGATGCTGTTCACCGCGATGATCTGGGGGGTCTCCTTCGTCGCGCAACGCCTCGGGATGGATGCCATCGGTCCCTTCCTCTATACCGGCCTGCGCTTCACCCTTGGCGCCGTGGCGCTGCTGCCGCTGCTGGCCTGGTCGAGCAAGCGCGGGGCCCAGCCGTTCAACCGTGGCATGATCCTGGCTGGCCTGGCCATCGGCACCGCGCTGACTGTCGGGATCAACCTGCAACAGGTCGGCCTGATGTTCACCAGCGTGACCAACTCCGGCTTCATCACCGGCCTGTATGTGATCATCGTGCCGCTGCTCGGCCTGCTGATCGGCCATCGCGCCGGCATGGGTACCTGGCTGGGCTGCGCACTGGCCGTGACCGGCATGGCGATGCTGAGCATCGGGCCGGGCTTCCACGTCGCTTCCGGCGACTGGCTGCAGCTGACCGGCGCCTTCGTCTGGGGCGGCCACGTGCTGCTGGTGGGCCTGTTCGCCAGCCGCTACGACCCGATCCGCCTGGCCTTCCTGCAGTTCGCCACCTGTGCGGTGGTGAGCATGATCCTGGCGTTGGTATTCGAGGAAATCCATCTGGACGCCATCATCCAGGCCGGCCCCGCCCTGCTCTACGGCGGCCTGTTCGGCGTTGCCACCGGTTTCACCCTGCAGGTCATTGCGCAGAAGCACGCCATTGCGTCGCACGCAGCGATCATCCTCTCGCTGGAAGCCGTGTTCGCCGCCATCGCCGGCGCGCTGTTCCTCGACGAAACTCTGCACCTGCGCGGCTATTTCGGCTGCGCGCTGATGCTCGCCGGAATGCTGGTCGCTCAGCTCTGGCCGAAGAAGGCCGAAGCCACGGCAGCCTGAGCCTCTGCCCCCGAACCTGGTGCTTGCCGACTTTCGCAGGAGCGGACTCTTTCCGCGATGGATTCGACTTCGCTCCGACGGACCAGATGGCATCGGCGCGCCCGACCGCGGATGAAGTCCGCCTACTACGCTCGCCCCTGCGTCGAAGCGGAGTTGCAGGAGCGCGCCATGTGCGCGACCGCGGACATAGCCCGCTCCTAACCTGGGTGTCGGTCTGTCAGGTCAGCGCTGGGTAAAAGGCCGCAGCGCCTGATGCGCCGGGCTCTGCTCGTCCAGCGGCTGCTGGCGCTTGGAGCCCAGGTAGCGCTCGCTGAACACGTCCAGGTAGGCATCCAGTGCGTCCCCGGCGCGCCGGTCGCCGGCCAGGCCCAGGCATAGCGCGGCAACCTCGGCAGTGCACAGGTGCTCGTCGAACTTGGAGCGGCGCAGGCGATAGCGCGACAGCGCGTCGGGAGTGATGCTCAGCACCGGGAAGCGGTCCAGGTAAGGGCTCTTGCGAAACATCTTGCGCGCCTCGTTCCAGGTGGCGTCGAGCAGGATGAACAGCGGGCGCCTGCCGTCCTGCGGCGCCACCGTGGTGACCACGCGCTCAGGCGGGACGAATTCACCGGGGAACACCACGTACGGCAGCCATTGCGGGTCGTCGAGCAACGCCAGCAGCGCTGGGTCGACTTCGATACGCGACCAGCCGAAGGCCCAGGTCTCAGGCACGGTTTCGGCGATCAGCCAGCCCGTATTGCTCGGCTTGAGCGGTTCGGTGTCGAACATCACCAGGCACATCGCCGAGTTGGACTGGACCTGCGGACGTAGGCTGCACATGCAGTAATTCGGCCGCAGGCGGCAGCCGGGGCAGCGCGGCGAGCGCGAGCCACGGGCGAAGAACGGTTTGATGCAGCGGGCCAGGCGCTCATCGCGAAGGCGGGCGACGGCGTGGCTCATGCTGCAGCCGCCGGGATTTGGTAAAGCGGACGGGACATCGAAGGCTCAAACGGGACGATGGTTGCGGACCGCCGATTGTACCAGAGCCCTGGCCCGCCCCTCGCACGACCGACTGTCGATCGACGCGGCGAATTTGCCTCCTTCCTGGACCAATTTGGCGACCCTGCAGGCCGGATAACGGACTGCGGCAATCGAATCTCGGCAGGCAGGTCGTTTTCAGGGACAATAGGCGGCTGTAATGGCCCGCGAACCCGGAAGGTTCGCCACGGTCGAATCGGCACCATTGTCAGGAGATGCCCATGCTGCGCCTCACCGCCCTCGCCCTCTGCCTCGTCATTCCCGTCGCGCATGCCGCGTCGAAGAAGGACTTCGAACTGACCCAGACCCTGGAAAAGGTCGCCAAGGAAAGCAGCGAAGGCACTCCGCGCGCGATCAACGAGGACATCCTCGACCAGGGCTACACCGTAGACGGCCCGCAGTTGATCAACCACCTGAGCGTGCGCGCCAGCCATGCCGAGCGCATGCGCGAGAACCCCGACAGCGTGCGCAGCCAGCTTGGCGACAGCGTCTGCAGCAACACCGCCTACCGCCAGCTGCTGGCCGAGGGTGCGATCCTCACCTACAGCTTCACCGAGTACAAGACCAACGCGCCGGTCGCTACCGAGCGCTTCGACGCCGGCAGTTGCAAGATCAAGCTGAAGAAATAATTCGCACCCATGCTCGACAAGGAACAGTTGCTGAAGATCGCGCGCACGCCGATGCCCTTCGGCAAGTACCAGGGCCGCATGCTGGTGGACCTGCCCGACGAGTACCTGCTGTGGTTCTACAAGAAGGGCCAGTTCCCGCCTGGGGAACTGGGCCGGCTGATGCAGCTGACCCTGGAACTGAAGATCGACGGCCTCGACGGCCTGATCAAGCCGCTCAAGCGCTGAGGCCCGCGCAACCGCCCACCGACGGTTGCGCCAGCGCACGTCAGCGCAGGACGGCCGGGTTTTCCTTGCCGGCCACGGCTGCCGCTTCGTCCGGCGCCAGCAAGGCGCTGCGCGGCACGTCCAGCAACCGCGCGCAGGCTGCCAGCACGTGGGCCCAGCTGCAGCGGTTGGCGAACAGCATGCCGGCCTCGTCCAGCGTACCGCCCTGGTTGCGGTAGCCCAGCACCGCCGTCTTCAGTGCATCCGGCAGGATCGGCCAGAGGTGCCCGCGCGCCACTTCCGGGCGCATGTGGGTGAGCAGCACACGACGTTCGTAGTGATCGGGGAACAGCCGCATGGCGATGGACTCATCCGTCAGCGCTTGCAGCTCCCAATTATCACGCGGCGCGCGGAAGCGCCCCGGCTCCTGCAGATAGACCAGCCGGTAAGGATAACCCGCCTCCTCCAGCCGCAACGCGGCGCGACGCATCTCGGTCAGTTGGTAACTGCCGTTGGCGATCAGCAGCAACGGCTCGGCACCGGGGTGCTCGTCCATCAGGATCGCGCCATCGCGGGCCAATTGCTCGGCCTGGGCCTGGGTGAATACCGATGGCCGCTCCCGCTTGGGCACGACGACGCAGGCCAGTTGCCCGCGACTGCGGTAGATGTCCGGCAACAAAGCCAGGTGGCTGTTGTGGTCAGCCGGGAAGACCACCCGCACCATGTCGCTCATCTCGCCCAGCAGCGCTTCGCAGAAGGTGGTGTCCTGGTGCGACTGCTGGTTCTTGCCGTTCTCCCAGGTGTGCGATGTCGCCACCAGCGGCCAGCCGAGCCAGCCCGCCGCTCGTCCAGCTTCCTTCTGCTGGCGCGCGAAGATCAACGCCTGGCGCACCGCGCCGAGCATCTTCACGCAGAAAGCTTCATAGCTGGCCACCAGGTTCAGTCCGCCCTGGTTGGCCAGACAGGCGGAAACCACCGCTTCCTCGTTGAGCGCAGTGATAATACGGCCATCCACCGCCTCCAGATCGTTTTCCGGCTCGCTCACCCGGTGCCGCAACGCCCTGAGCACACCGCCCAGACGATTGCTCGCCAGCTCATCCGGGTTGCCGACACGAGCGCGCAGGTCCGGGTTGGCACTGCACAGATCGACATAGAAACGATCCAGTGCGGCCATAGGCGAGCATTCGTCGTTGCGGTAATGCAGCGGCGGAATCGAGGGTTCGATGGGCCGACGCACAGCCAATGGGTTGTCCCGCTCCAGCACCCTGCCTTTGCGCGATGTAGCGAACAGGCCACAGGCCTCGGCGAGCTCTTCCGGCTCGACCCAGAGCGGCGCCGCATACTGGTTGAACAGGTCGCGCGCTTCGTCATCCACGCTGGGGTTACCTGGCAACGGCAGGTTGTGCGCGGCATTGCTGCCGGCACCGTAGAAGCCGTAACCCTTGGTCGTCTCGGCAATGCCATAGGGAATCGGCAGCGGATAGCGCAGGATGCCGCGCGCCTTCTCGTCGACGCGGTGTTGTAGGCGCTCTTCCATTTCCCACAGGGCGCAGACGAAAGCCGCCGGGTCACGGCCGTCGAAACTGATCGGATCGAAGCCACAGCGCCGCAGGTGCAGCTTGAAACCTTCCAGCCCTTCGTGAGTGCCTAGGTCGGTGCGCTGCTCGATGCGCCGGCCATTGGCGATCATCACCGGCAGCGCCGCGCCGCAGTCCTCGGCGCGCCACCAACGGGGAATCCAGTCGCTGCCGCGCTGCTCTTCGGCGGCGCCATCGGAGAGGAAGGCGACCAGGGTCTCGCCCGGCAACGGCATGTGCGCATACATCAGCTCGGCGAACCCGAGGTAGCCGCCTTCGGCAATGCCGCCTGCCGTGTGCGGATTGACATGGCTGCCCAACGGCGCGGCGACCTTGCCTTCGGGTGTCTGGGCGTAGCTGTAGAAGTCCTGCACCAGCCGGTCCAGCCCAACCTCACCATCGCCGTAGGCAGCGGCCTGTTCCGGATGCAGATTACCGGTGAGCACATTGACGGCATCGATTGCCGCCACACAGTGCCCCTGGCCCATCAGCCAGCCGCGGGTCTTGCCACTCAAGGCATTCAGGGCGAGGTAACCGGCATAGGCCGGCACCATGTTCAGCGCACCGCCGGTATGCCCCTCGGGCTGCGCCTTGAAATCCTCGGCCTGCAAGGGTGCGCCATCGAGACGGACGCGCCTGGCGTAGGTCATGTGCGCCACCAGCCAGAGGCCGGCGCAGGTCAGGCAGTCCAACGCGCTGAATAGCCGATAGACACTGGCCAGATCAGGCTGCAGGCCGTACTGGACCAATTGATGAGCGACACGAAAGACCGCCGCCTGGGTCTGCACGCTATGCTGAAGCGGACCACGGCCTCGCAGCCAGCGGGCATATTCCGGCTCGACTGCCGCATGGGCGGCAAGCTCCTCGGGGCTTGGCAGGATCTGTGACATGTCGGCTCTCCCTTGGCTATGGCGGAAAGTCTAGGTCGCCACAGATCGGATGGGCGCTGACATGTATCAACGACCGTCCCGACCAATCGGGCAAGGCTGAAAGAAATTTCCCACAAGGAGACGACATGGCGCTTCTGACCTTCATCGGCGCGATCCAGGAAGTCACCGGTTCCTGCTACCTGCTGGAAACCCGCGATGGCATCCGCGTACTGCTCGAATGCGGGATGCGCCAGGGGCGCAGCGGCAACCAGGGCACCCGCGAAAACGAGGCGACCAACCGCACGCCATTCCCCTTCGATCCGAAGGAACTGGACGCCGTCGTCCTGTCCCACGCCCACCTCGACCACAGCGGCCTGTTGCCGCGCCTGGCGAAGGAAGGCTACAAGGGGCCGATCTACGCCACCGAATCCTGCTGTGACCTGCTGGAGCTGATGCTGATGGACTCTGCGCACCTCCAGGAAAAGGACGCCGAGTGGGAGAACAAGTGGCGCGCGCGCCTGGGCAAACCGCCCGTCCAGCCGCTGTATACGGTGGAAGACGCTTCCCGCGCCCTGAACCAGCGCCGCCGCGTCAGCTACGGCAGCACAGTGGACGTGGCGCGCGGCATTCGAGTGACCTTCCACAACGCCGGGCACATCCTCGGCTCAGCCATCGTCGAGCTGGAAATCCATGAGTTCGGCTCGACCCGCCGCCTGGTGTTCTCCGGTGACCTGGGCAGCACCTGCTCCCCGCTGATGCGCACGCCGACGCCGCTTAGCCGCGCCGACGTGGTACTGCTGGAATCCACCTACGGCGACCGCGACCACCGCGATGCCAACGACACCCTCCTGGAGCTGGCCGGCATCCTGCAGCGCGCGCAGAACGAGGGCGGCAACGTGCTGATCCCGTCGTTCGCCGTGGGCCGCACCCAGGACCTGATCTACTACCTCGGGCGCTTCTACCAGGAGGGCCGCCTGCCGCAGCAGGTGGCCTACCTCGACAGCCCCATGGCAGCCCGAGCCAACAGTATCTATCTACAGCACATCGGCGAGATCGCCGACGTCGATCGCGAATACATGCGCGGCACCGGCACGGCCCAGGTCGGCGAGTGGCTGCCAATCCTGCGCACCACCCAGAGCGCCGACGAATCCATGGCGCTGAATCGCATCAAGAGCGGCGCCATCATCATCGCCGGCAGCGGCATGTGCACCGGCGGCCGCATCGTCCACCACCTCAAGCACAACCTCTGGCGCGAGGAGTGCCACATCATCTTTCCCGGCTTCCAGGCCAAGGGCACGCTGGGCCGCGCCATCGTCGACGGTGCGCAGACCGTGCGCATCCTGCGCCAGCGCATCAGCGTGAAAGCGCAGACCCATACCCTCGGCGGATTCTCCGCTCACGCGGGACAATCGCAATTAATTCAGTGGGTTGGCCACTTCGAGAACAAACCCGAGCTATACCTGATACACGGCGAGCGGGAAAAGATGGATGCACTCAAGGGTGCACTCCAGGATCGCCTGAACTGGACGGCCAACATTCCGGAGCCAGGAGACCGGATCGCCATCTGAAATCGAGGCCTCACCGACTGTCACACCCCGCGTGCCAGACTGGGCGGGCCTCCTGCTGAACCCTGCGCGTGCGGCGAAGCGCCAATGCACCAACGCCAGAGCCACCCTGCGTGGCCGGTGCCGCCCATGGACAGGCGATCAGGGGTAGATGAACAAGGAGTATCAACATGCCCTATGAACCCGACGACTACCTCTCCAGACACTTCCAGACCAGCGGCACCGACCTTGCGCAAAAAATCGAGGAACTGGCCGAACTGGCTGCCCCCGGCAACAGCCAGAACCTGCCGCTCTACCGCGAGATGCTCACCACCGTGGCCCGCATGGCCCAGGCCGACCGCAACCGCTGGGACGCCAAGATCATGCTGCAGACCCTGCGCGAGATGGAGCACGCCTTCAGCACCCTGGAGCAGTTCAAGCGTCGCCGCAAAGTCACGGTTTTCGGCTCGGCGCGCACGCCGGCCGACCACCCGGTTTATGCCCTGGCCCGCGAACTGGGCGAAACCCTCGCGCGCTATGACCTGATGGTCATCACTGGCGCTGGCGGCGGCATCATGGCTGCCGCCCACGAAGGGGCCGGGTTGGAAAACAGCCTCGGCTTCAACATCACCCTGCCCTTCGAACAGCACGCCAACCGCATCGTGGACGGGACCAGCAACCTGCTGTCGTTCCACTTCTTCTTCCTGCGCAAGCTGTTTTTCGTGAAGGAGGCCGATGCCCTCGTGCTCTGCCCCGGCGGCTTCGGCACGCTGGATGAGGCGCTGGAAGTGCTCACCCTGATCCAGACCGGCAAGAGCCCGCTGGTACCGGTGGTCCTGCTCGACCAGCCGGGCGGGCATTACTGGGATCACGCCCTGGAGTTCATCAAGGAGCAGTTGGAGGACAATGGCTACATCCTGCCCAGCGACATGAACCTGATGACCCTGGTGCACACTGCCGAGGAAGCCGCCGAGGAAATCGCCCAGTTCTATAGCAACTTCCACTCCAGCCGCTGGCTCAAGGATCGCTTCGTGATCCGCCTCAATCACCCGCTGAGCGTACGGGCACTGCAGTTGCTGGAGCGCGAATTCGGCAGCCTGTGCGTCACCGATGGCTTCCACCAACAGCCCTACAGCGAATCCGAACTGGATGAGCCGGAATTCTCCCATCTCACCCGCTTGGCCTTTGCGTTCAATGGCCGCGACCAGGGGCGCTTGCGGGAGCTGCTGAACTTCATCAACCAGCCGGAAAACTGGGAGCGCTGATTTTCCGAACGCAGAACCGAAGAAGGCACCCTATTGGGGTGCCTTCTTCGTTCAATCATCTGATCGTCGACCACTGAGGAGCCGGCTGATGGCTTCCATCGAGTAGCCTCTATAGCTCAGGAACCTGCCCTGCTGGGCTCGCTCGCGAGCGTCCTGCGGCAGCCGGGCAAACTTGCGGCGCCAGACTTCACGCAGGTTTTCGTTCCAGTCGACGTCCGACTCGCTCAGTGCTCCGTCGATCTCACCACGGGGCAAACCACGCTGCGACAGCTCCTCGCGAATCCGTACCGGACCGTAACCGGCTCGTGCGCGGCTGGCGATATAGCTTTCCAGGTAACGGCTTTCATTGAGCAACCCCTCCTCAGCCAGGCGGTCGAGGGCGGGGTCGATCAGGTCCTGCGTCGCACCGCGTTGCCGCAGCTTGCGGGAGAGCTCCGCCCGGCCATGCTCGCGTCGTGCCAGCAGGTCCATGGCGACCCGTCGCACCGCGACGGGGTTATCGAGCTCGACGGCCATCGCGATCAGTAGTCGGCTTCAGCTTCCGCTTCGGCTTCCGCCGCAGCGAGTTCGGCCTTGGTCGGCGCCGGCTGATTGGTCAGCAGTTGCTCGCGGATGGCCTTGTCGAGGGTGTTGCAGATCTCAGTGTTGTCTTCCAGGAACTTGGCGGCGTTGGCCTTGCCCTGGCCGATCTTGCTGCCCTGGTAGCTGTACCAGGCGCCGGACTTCTCGATCAGGCCCAGTTGTACGCCCAGGTCGATGATCTCGCCGGTGCGGTAGATGCCGCGGCCGTACATGATCTGGAACTCGGCCTGACGGAACGGCGGCGCGACCTTGTTCTTCACGACCTTGACGCGGGTTTCGCTGCCGACCACTTCGTCGCCTTCCTTCACCGCGCCGGTGCGGCGGATGTCGAGACGGACGGAGGAGTAGAACTTCAGCGCGTTACCGCCGGTGGTGGTTTCCGGGTTGCCGAACATCACGCCGATCTTCATGCGGATCTGGTTGATGAAGATGACCAGGCAGTTGGCGTTCTTGATGTTGCCGGTGATCTTGCGCAGCGCCTGGGACATCAGGCGGGCCTGCAGGCCGACGTGCTGATCGCCCATCTCGCCTTCGATTTCGGCTTTCGGTACCAGGGCGGCCACGGAGTCGACGATGATCACGTCAACGGCGTTGGAGCGCACCAGCATGTCGGTGATTTCCAGGGCCTGTTCGCCGGTGTCCGGCTGGGAAACCAGCAGGTCATCGACGTTGACGCCCAGCTTGCCGGCGTAGTCCGGGTCCAGGGCATGTTCGGCGTCGACGAAGGCGCAGGTGGCGCCAGCCTTCTGGGCCTGGGCGATGACCGACAGGGTCAGGGTGGTCTTACCCGAGGATTCCGGACCGTAGATTTCGACGATACGGCCCTTCGGCAGACCGCCGATGCCCAGCGCGATGTCCAGGCCCAGTGAGCCAGTGGAGATGGCGGGAATCGCCTGGCGCTCATGGTCGCCCATGCGCATGACCGCGCCTTTGCCGAATTGGCGTTCGATCTGTCCCAGGGCCGCAGCCAGGGCGCGCTTCTTGTTGTCGTCCATTGAAGTCCTCGCGAAGTCAGGCGGCCGGGCGGCCACGAACAACTGTATAAGTAGCCAGTATTATTCCACAGGGCAAGCCGCTCGCCTACCCCTGAATCGGATTTTCCCCGTCCGCCAGTCGCAACAGCCCTTCCAGAGCGGTCGCCACGGTTTGCCGGCGCACTGCCTCCCGATCACCGGCATACAGGCGCCGTTCGCTGAACACCTGGCCGCCTTTCCTCCAGGCCAGCCAGACCGTGCCCACCGGCTTCTCGGCAGAACCGCCGTCCGGCCCGGCAATTCCGCTCACCGCCACGGCAATGTCCGCCCCGCTGCGCGGCAAGGCACCGGCGACCATGGCCTCGACCACTTCCCGGCTCACCGCACCGACCTGGGCGAACAGGTCGACCGGCACGTCCAGCTGACGGGTCTTCTGGCTATTGGAATAGGTCACGTACCCCGCCTCGAACCAGGCGGAGCTTCCGGAGATACGCGTGATCGCCTCAGCGATCCCTCCCCCGGTACAGGACTCGGCTGTGGTGACACGCAGCCTGTTGGCGGCGAGCCGCGCGCCCAATCGGGATGAGAGGTCCGTAATAAAGGAATCGGTGACAGGCACGGTGCGCTCCGGGGTTAAAGAAGGCCAGGCGGATACCGTACACTAGGCGCTTTTGCATGTTGAAGCCGGACAGCCAGAAGCCATGAGTCAGAGCGACCTCTCCGCCCACACACCGATGATGCAG
>NZ_AMZB01000099.1 GCF_000313755.1 Pseudomonas nitroreducens TX1
ACAGAGCGCGGTGGCCGAGGAGATCAATCGCAACGTGGCGGGGATTCGTGACGTCACCGAATCGCTGTCCAGCCAGGCGCAGGAATCGGCGCAGGTCAGCCAGTCGCTGAACAAGCTGGCGAACCACCAGCAGGGGTTGATGGATCAGTTCAGGGTTTGATGCTTGCGGTTGGTGCTCGGGCTTTTCCCTCTCCCCAGCCCTCTCCCTTCAGGGAGAGGGTTAGGGAGAGGGCAGCCCGCGTACGGAACGCCCCAGTAGCACAACCGCTGTCCAATCCGCTCATCCAGATTGGCGGCTTTCGACATTGCCCGCGGGCCAGCGCAGCGGGAACATCAGGGGACTCCAGACAAGAACAAACCCAGGAGTTCCGCGATGCGTTCCCATACCACCGCCACGGCCGAGTTCGACTACCGCGCCACCGCCGACGCCGTCCTGGCCGGCAACCTCGATGCCCTCAATGCCTGCGTCGAATGCTGCGACCGCCACGCCATTCCCGGCCGCGTCGCGCTGTTCTGGGAGGGCAAGGATGGCGACAGCGCCTCCTATACCTTCACCCGGCTCAAGGAGCTCTCCGGCCGCTTCGCCAGCTTCCTCCACGGTCTGGGCGTGCGCCCCGGCGATGTGGTCTCCGGCATGCTGCCGCGTACCCCCGAACTGCTCATCGCCGTGCTCGGCACCTGGCGCCTGGGCGCGGTCTACCAGCCGCTGTTCACTGCCTTCGGGCCCAAGGCCATCGAACACCGGGTCAAGCTGGCCGGCAGCAAGGTGGTCGTCACTGACGGCGCCAACCGCGGCAAGCTCGACGAGGTGCCCGACGCCTTCGCGCGGGTGACGGTCGGTGGGCCGAAGGGGCAGGGCATCCGCCACGGCGACTACAGCTTCTGGGCCGAACTGGAGCATCATTCGCCGGACTTCGAACCTGTGTTGCGCAGCGGCGAAGACCCCTTCCTGCTGATGTTCACCTCCGGCACCACCGGGTTGGCCAAGCCGCTGGCCGTGCCGCTCAAGGCCATCGTCGCCTTCGTCGGCTACATGCGCGATGCGGTGGGCCTGCGCGAGGAGGATTCGTTCTGGAACCTCGCCGATCCGGGCTGGGCCTACGGTCTCTACTACGGCGTCACCGGTCCGTTGGCCATGGGGCACCCGATCACCTTCTACGAAGGTGCCTTCACTGTGGAGAGCACCTGCCGCATCGTGCGCAAGTACGGCATCACCAACCTGGCCGGCTCGCCCACCGCCTACCGCCTGCTGATCGCTGCCGGCGAGGCGGTGTCCAAACCGCTCAGGGGCCGTTTGCGCGCGGTGAGCAGCGCCGGCGAGCCGCTGACGCCGGAAGTGATCCGCTGGTTCGCCAGCGAGCTGGGTGTGACCATCCACGACCACTACGGCCAGACCGAGCTGGGCATGGTGCTGGCCAACCACCACGAGCTGGAACATCCGGTGCACCTGGGCGCCGCTGGCTTCTCCATCCCCGGCCACCGCGTGGTGGTATTGGATGAACAGGGCAACGAGTTGCCCGCTGGCCAGCCGGGCATCCTCGCCATGGATCGCAAGCATTCGCCGATGATGTGGTTCGCCGGCTACCAGGGCATGGAGACCAAGGCCTTCGTCGGTGATTACTACCTGAGCGGCGATACCGTAGAGCTGAACGCCGATGGCAGCATCAGCTTCGTCGGCCGCGCCGACGACCTGATCACCACCTCCGGCTACCGCGTTGGCCCATTCGACGTGGAGAGCGCACTGATCGAACACCCGGCGGTGATCGAGGCGGCGGTGATCGGCAAGCCCGATCCGGAACGCACCGAGCTGGTCAAGGCCTTCGTGGTGATCTGTTCGTCCTACCGGCCGGGCGCGGAGCTGGCCGAGGAACTACAACAGTACGTGCGTAAGCGACTGTCGGCGCACAGCTACCCGCGGGAAGTGGAGTTCGTCGAGGAACTGCCCAAGACCCCCAGCGGCAAGATCCAGCGCTTCCTCCTGCGCAACCAGGAGATCGCCAAGCAACGCGAAGCGGCCGAGAAAGTGGCGGCTCACTAAGTACAGCGGAGAGACTCCATGCAGATCCAGAACAAGGTATTCCTCATCACCGGCGGCGGTTCCGGCCTCGGCGCCGCCACCGCGAAGCTGCTGGTGAGCGCTGGCGCCAAGGTGGTGCTGGCGGACATCAACGCCGAAGCCGGCGCGGCCCAGGCTGCCGAGCTGGGCGAGGCGAATGCGCGCTTCATCCGTACCGATGTGTGCAGCGAAGCGGACGGCAAGGCCGCCGTACAACTCGCGGTGGACAGCTTCGGCGCGCTCCACGGCCTGGCCAACTGCGCGGGCGTGGCCCCGGCGGAAAAGGTCATCGGCCGCAACGGCGTGCACGGGCTGGAGAGCTTCACCCGCACCATCAACATCAACCTGATCGGCACCTTCAACATGCTGCGCCTGGCCGCCGAAGCCATGGCCCGCAACGAGCCTGACGCCGGTGGCGAGCGCGGCATCGTCATCAACACCGCCTCGGTCGCCGCCTTCGACGGGCAGATCGGCCAGGCCGCGTACTCCGCCTCCAAGAGCGCGGTGGTCGGCATGACCCTGCCCATCGCTCGCGAACTGGCGCGCTCGGGCATCCGCGTGATGACCATCGCCCCCGGCATCTTCGAGACGCCGATGATGGCCGCCATGCCCCAGGAAGTGCGCGATTCGCTCGGCGCCAGCGTGCCGTTCCCGCCGCGCCTGGGCCGCCCGGACGAATACGCCGCGCTGGCCCGCCACATCATCGAGAACAGCATGCTCAACGGCGAGGTGATCCGCCTCGACGGCGCCATCCGCATGGCCGCGAAGTAAGCAGGAGAATTGCCATGAACGATCCCATCGTCATCGTCAGTGCCACCCGTACTCCCATGGGCGGCTTCCTCGGCGACTTCAAGGATGTCACCGCCGCCACCCTCGGCGCAGCCGCGATCCGAGCGGCCGTCGAGCGCGCCCGTCTGGGCTCGGAAGAAGTGGATGAAGCCGTGCTCGGCTGCGTGCTCGCTGCCGGCCAGGGCCAGGCGCCGGCACGCCAGGCAGTGCTGGGCGCGGGCCTGGCGCGCGGTACGCCATGCTCCACGGTGAACAAGATGTGCGGCTCGGGCATGAAGGCCGCGATGATGGCCCACGACGCCATCCTCGCCGGCAGTGCCCGCGTCGCCCTGGCTGGCGGCATGGAGAGCATGTCCAACGCGCCGTACCTGCTGGAGCGCGCCCGCAGCGGCTACCGCATGGGACACGGTCGTGTGCTCGACCACATGTTCCTCGACGGCCTCGAAGACGCCTACGACAAGGGCCGCCTGATGGGCACCTTCGCCGAGGATTGCGCCGAGAAATACGGCTTCACCCGCGAGCAGCAAGATGCCTATGCGATCACCTCGCTGACCCGCGCGCAGAAGGCCATGGGCGAAGGCCGCTTCAAGGATGAGATCGTCGCGGTGACGGTCAAGTCCGGCAAGGAACTGCGTGCCATCAGTGAAGACGAGCAGCCGCCGAAGGCGAAGCTGGACAAGATTCCGACCCTGAAACCGGCCTTCCGCGAAGGCGGCACCGTGACGGCGGCCAACGCCAGCTCCATCTCCGACGGCGCCGCCGCGCTGGTGCTGATGCGCCTGTCCGAAGCCGAGAAACGCGGCTTGACGCCGCTGGCGGCGATCCGTGGCCATTCGTCCTACGCCGATGCGCCGAACCTGTTCCCGACCGCCCCGGTGGGCGCGGTGGAGCGCCTGATGCAACGCACCGGCTGGGCGGTCGGCGACGTCGACCTGTTCGAGGTCAACGAAGCCTTCGCCGTGGTTGCCATGGCCGCCATGCGCGACCTGAATATCCCCCACGAGAAGCTCAACGTCCACGGCGGCGCCTGCGCCCTCGGCCACCCCATCGGCGCCTCCGGCGCGCGGGTGATCGTGACCCTGCTGTCGGCACTCAAGCAGTACGACCTCAAGCGCGGCGTGGCCTCGGTGTGCATCGGCGGCGGCGAAGCCACGGCCATCGCGGTCGAGCGCCTGGCCTAAGGAGCGAGAGATGATTCCCAGCGAAGAAGATATCCAGATCCGAGACGTTGCCCGCCAGTTCGCCCAGGAGCGGCTCAGGCCTTTCGCCGCCGACTGGGACCGCGAGCACCGCTTTCCCGCTGAAGCACTGAAGGAAATGGCCGACCTCGGCTTCCTCGGCATGCTGGTGGCGGAAGAGTGGGGCGGCGCGCAGACCGGTCACCTGGCCTATGCCATGGCGCTGGAGGAAATCGCCGCCGGCGACGGCGCGTGCTCGACCATCATGAGCGTGCACAACTCGGTGGGCTGCATGCCCATCGCCAAGTTCGGCAACGACGAGCAGAAGCGCCAGTTCCTGGTGCCCCTGGCCCGTGGCGAGATGATCGGCGCCTTCGCCCTGACCGAACCGCAGGCCGGCTCCGACGCCAGCTTCCTGAAGACCCGCGCGCGCCGCGACGGCGACCACTACGTGCTGAACGGCAGCAAACAGTTCATCACCTCCGGCAAACATGCCGGCCTGGTGATCGTCTTTGCGGTGACCGATGCGGCGGCGGGCAAGAAGGGCATCAGCGCGTTCATCGTGCCCACCGACACCCCCGGCTACCGCGTGGTGCGCGTCGAGGACAAGCTCGGTCAGCACGCTTCCGATACCTGCCAGATCGCCTTCGACGACGTGTGCATTCCCGCCAGCTACCGGCTGGGCGAAGAGGGGCAGGGCTACGCCATCGCCCTGGCGAATCTGGAAGGCGGGCGCATCGGCATTGCCTCGCAAGCGGTCGGCATGGCCCGCGCGGCCTTCGAATATGCCCGCGACTACGCCCACGAGCGCGAGACCTTCGGCAAGCCGATCATCCAGCACCAGGCGGTGGCCTTCCGCTTGAGCGACATGGCGACCGAGATCGCGGTGGCGCGGCAGATGGTTCACCATGCCGCCAGCCTGCGCGAAGCCGGCCTGCCGTGCCTCACCGAAGCCTCCATGGCCAAGCTGTTCGCCTCGGAGATGGCCGAGCGCGTGTGCTCCGCGGCGATCCAGACCCTCGGTGGCTATGGCTATCTGCAGGACTACCCGGTTGAACGCATCTACCGCGACGTGCGCGTGTGCCAGATCTACGAAGGCACCAGCGACGTGCAGCGGCTGGTGATCGCGCGCAGCTTGTAAAGGGTTCGCCGGCAGACCCCGGCCTGTTCGTTGGACAGGCACTTCGGCAGTCCGGGGTCTGCGGGTGGCTTGTCAGGCTGCGCTGATTTGCTTTTCGTAGGAGCGAGCTTGCTCGCGAACGGTGCTCGCCGGTGATTCTGTGGCTGGGCGGTTCGCGAGCAGGCTCGCTCCTACAAGGTTGGCTGTGGCAAGTGGGCCAAACGCAGGATGGCGTGGATCGAAGCGATACCCATCGACCGGCACCGCCTGCTGCTTCAGGCGCGCTCCGCCGCCTCGCGCGCTTCCCGCGCCGTCACCTGCTGGCACAGCTCGATGATCTGCTCGCGCATCCAACGGTTGGCGGGGTCCTGGTCGGTGCTCTCGTGCCAGTACAGGTGGGTTTCCAGCTTGGGCACGTCGTTCACCGGCAGGTCGACGAAATGCAGGCCGTGGTGGCGGGCGAAGCGCTCGGGCACGGTGACCACCATGTCCGTCTGCTGCACCACGGTCGAAGCCATCAGGTAGTGCTGCGAGCGCAGGGCGATCTTGCGCTGCAGGCCCATCTTGCCCAGCGACAGGTCGACGTAGCCCAGGCCACTGCGGCGGCTGGAAATCTGGATGTGCGCCACCGACAGGTATTCCTCCAGCGTCACCTTGTCCTTGGCCAGCGGGTGGCCCTGGCGCATGGCGCAGACGTAGCGGTCCTCCATCAGCTTGACGTGGCGCACCTGCGGGTCGGTATTCAGCGGCGCGTCCACGGCGAAGTCCAGGCGGCCGGCGGCCAGTTCCTTGGTGGTCTCGCGGCGCTTGGAGAGGAAGCTTTCGATGTGCACGTTCGGCGCCAGGCGGCGCAAGCGCTGGAACAGCGGCGGCAGGACGATGGCCTCGGTGAGGTCGGTCATGCTGATGCGGTAGGTCTTGCTCGCCTGGGTCGGCGTGAAGGTGCGGCTTTCCTGCACCGAGACGCGCAGCAACTGCAGGGCGTTGCGCACCGGGCCGATGATGTTCTGCGCCATCGGCGTGGGCACCATGCCCTGGGCGGTCCGCACGAACAGCGGGTCGTTGAAGGTTTCACGCAGGCGGGCGAGGGCATTGGAGACGGCGGGCTGGGTAATACCAACGATCTGTCCGGCGCGGGTCAGGTTGGCTTCGGTGTAGATCGCGTCGAAGACGATGAACAGGTTCAGATCGACCTTGCTGAGGTTCATTCCAGGGCTCCCGCTTGTCATTGTTTTGGCCCGATCATACCCGAACCTGCGCTCAGGTCCATACGGGTTATGAATGTTCATTGATTCGGATAATAGGCTGGGTAAATGCCCTTGGCTGATCTAGCATCATCCCTACACAAACAACCGCCGCCAGAAGGTTAGCCCCCATGGATTTCGCTTATTCCGCCAAGGTTCAGGACCTGCGTGAACGCGTTACCGCGTTCATGGATGCCTATGTCTATCCCGCCGAGAAGGTGTTCGAGGAGCAAGTGGCCCAGGGTGACCGCTGGCAGCCCACGGCCATCATGGAAGAGCTCAAGGCCAAGGCCCGCGCCGAGGGCCTGTGGAACCTGTTCCTGCCCGAGTCCGAGCTGGGCGCCGGCCTGACCAACATGGAATACGCGCCGCTGGCGGAAATCATGGGCCGCTCGCTGATGGGGTCCGAGCCCTTCAACTGTTCCGCGCCGGACACCGGCAACATGGAAGTGCTGGTGCGTTATGGCACCGAAGAGCACAAGCGCACCTGGCTGGAGCCGCTGCTGCGCGGCGAGATCCGCTCCGCCTTCGCCATGACGGAGCCGGGCGTGGCTTCCTCGGATGCCACCAACATGGAAGCCAATGCGGTGCGCGAGGGTGACGAGTGGGTCATCAACGGTCGCAAGTGGTGGACCTCCGGCGCCTGCGACCCGCGCTGCAAGATCATGATCTTCATGGGCCTGACCAACCCGGACGCGCCGCGTCACCAGCAGCATTCGATGATCCTGGTTCCCACCGACACCCCCGGCGTGAAGATCCTCCGCCCGCTGCCGGTGTTCGGCTACGACGATGCCCCGCATGGCCATGCCGAAGTGCTCTTCGAGAACGTCCGTGTGCCCTACGAGAACGTGCTGCTCGGCGAAGGCCGCGGCTTCGAGATCGCCCAGGGGCGCCTCGGCCCGGGCCGTATCCACCACTGCATGCGCTCCATCGGCATGGCCGAGCGCGCACTGGAACTGATGTGCAAGCGCTCCGTCAGCCGCACTGCCTTCGGCAAGCCGCTGGCGCGCCTGGGCGGCAACATCGACCACATCGCCAACTCGCGCATCGAGATCAACCAGGCCCGCCTGCTGACCCTCAATGCCGCGTACATGATGGACACCGCCGGCAACAAGTTCGCCCAGAGCGAAATCGCCCAGATCAAGGTCGTGGCGCCCAACGTTGCCCTGCAGGTGATCGACCGCGCCATCCAGATGCACGGCGGCGCCGGTGTTTCCAACGACACGCCGCTGGCATACTTCTATGCCATGCAGCGCACCTTGCGCCTGGCCGACGGCCCGGACGAAGTGCACCGCGCGGCCATCGGCAAGTACGAGATCGGCAAGTATGTGCCGCGTGATGCACTGCGCAGCAGCCGCTGAGCCTAGGCAACCCGGAAAAAGGCCCGCTGATGCGGGCCTTTTTCATGGGCGCAGAGTCCGCTCCTGCGCTCGCCGTCGCCCGGAGCGCTCTTCGCAGGAGCGAGCTTGCTCGCGAACAGCACCTCCAACGAACAAGGCCAGCATGCGCTGGCCTTGTTCATTCATTGCGAAGGAGAGGGCTCCGGCCCCTCGGCCTTCGCCCGCTGCTCGATCAGCCACTGTCGCCGCGTATGCAGCTGGGCAGCGAAGGCGCGCGCGGCGGCCTCGTGGGGGAAACGCAGCGCACGGCGACCGAGGCGGACCTGCCAATAGGCCCGGCCGCGAAACTCAACGGCTTCGATCCTCACCTCCAGCGCTTGCATGGGTCCTCTCCTGGCTGACGATTTCCAGCGGCTCCTCGCTGGATCGGCGGGTCTTGAGCAAGGATAGCAGTATGCCACCTGCCAAAAGGCCGAAGGTTACGCCAAGCGACAGGGCGGCGGGAACCTTGCCGATGAATCCGTGCAGGAAAATCTTCGTGCCGATGAACACCAGCACCAACGCCAGGGCGTACTTCAGGTAGACGAAGCGGTGGATCATCGCCGCCAGCGAGAAGTAGAGGGCGCGCAGGCCGAGGATGGCGAAGATGTTCGAGGTGTAGACGATGAACGGGTCCTGGGTGATGGCGAAGATCGCCGGCACGCTGTCCACGGCGAACACCAGGTCGGCCAGTTCGATCAGGATCAACGCCAGGAACAGCGGGGTTGCATAGCGCACCAGCTTGCCCGAGGCATCCGGCATCTTCACGAAGAAGTGGTGCTGGTGAAGGGTGTCGGTCATGCGGATGTGCCTGCGCAGGAACTTCAGCACCGGGTTGTTGGCCAGGTCCGGCTCGGCTTCATGCTTGGCCAGCAGCATCTTCACGCCGCTGAACAGCAGGAAGGCGCCGAACACGTACATGATCCATTCGAATTCCTTCACCAGCGCCGCACCCAGGCCGATCATCAGCGCACGCATGACGATGGCGCCGAGGATGCCCCAGAACAGCACCTGGTGCTGGTAGCGGCGGGGGATGCCGAAGAAGCCGAAGATCATCGCCATGACGAACACGTTGTCCATGGACAGCGACTGTTCGACGAGGAAACCGGTGTAGTACTCCACCGCGCTGGTGGCACCGAACTCGTACCAGACCCAGCCACCGAAGGCCAGGCCGCAGGCGAAGTAGCCGGCGGAGAGCAGCAGGCTCTCGCGCACGCCGATCTCATGGTGATCGCGTTGCAGGACGCCCAGGTCGAGTACGAGCAGAAGAATGACGATGGCCAGGAAGGCCAGCCAGAACCAGGTGGCGGTTCCGAGGAATGGTTCGGTCAAAAAGGCGTGCAGAGCTGTCATGTGGCCCCTCCCTTAGTGTCGTTGTCGAAAAGTGACTCCGACATGGCGGTTGGCAACCGTCAGAGGGGCCCGGCGTCACTGGCGGGAAAATAACAGAGCCGATGTCTCAGGCAAGCAATGGAACGTAACAAGTTCCTACATCAATTCGGAATGAGGAATCAGCGCCTGATGACAGTCTAGACGCTGACTGGAAAGTATCGGTCAGTAAACCCAGACCTCGACACGACGGTTCTTCACCCGGCCATCGTTGTCATTGTTGGCCGCCACCGGCAGTGCGTCGCCCATGCCGCTGATCTCCCGGAACATGACGCCTTCCTTCGCCAGCTCACGGCGAACGGCCATGGCGCGTAGCTTGGACAGCAGCTCGGCGCGTGCGGGGTCCTGTTTCGGATCGCCGAAGCCCACCAGCACGGCCTGCTTGTTCATCTTGCCGTTCTGCTGCAGGTACGCCAGCAGGCGGTCGATATCGCGCTGGGCCTTGTTGTCCAGGGTGGCGCTGCCTTCGCGAAAGCGGAAGTTCACCGACAGCCGCTCGGCGTCACGGGCCAACGCCTGGTAGTTCTCCGGCATGCTGGCGCGTGGGGCCATCTTCACCGCCTGCACGCGCTGGCCGACGAAGCCACTGGCGCTGACCAGGGCCTGGCCCTTGTCACCCTGGGCAAACTGCAGCAGAGCACGGGCCCAGCGGTTCGGCTCCTCGGGCTTCATGTAGAGGAACAGGCGGCGCGACAGCGGATAGTCCTCGGTGGCGATCAGCGTGGGCGATGGTGGCATGGCCTGGGAGTCGCCGTCGGCGATGCGCAGCGCCTTGGCCTGCTGGATCGACGACAGGCCGACGAAGCCGATGCCTTGCGGGTCCTTGCTCACTTCGGCCGACAGCAGGTCGCTGGATTCGAAACGCTGGACTCCGCTCGCCAGTGCCTTGCCGTGACTCGCAAGGACAAGCTCCTTGAAGGTATCGAAGGTGCCCGAGTTGTCGTCGCGGGAATACAGGCGGATGGCACCGCCGCGCCCGCCGATTTCCTCCCAGGTCTTCACCTCCCCGGCGAAGATTTTCGCCAGCGTATCGGTGGTCAGTTCGTCCAGTGGGTTGGCCGCATTGACGATGATTGCCAGGCCGTCGATGCCGATGACCTGTTCGGCCTTGGCGCTGCGCAGGTTGCCTGACGCCGACAGGCCCGCGACTTCGGCGTCCTTGATTGGCCGCGAGGCGGTGGCCAGCTCGGCAGTGTTGTCCTTCAGGGCGACGAAACCGGTGCTGGAGCCGTGGGCTGCCAGGTCGACGATGGCCTCCTTGCCGTCGGCAGTGCGACCGATGATGCGCTGTTCGTTCTCTGCCTTGCCCGGCCTGGCGCTGACGTCGCTGTAGCCCTCGCTGACCAGCAGTCCCTTCACCAGTTCAGGCAGCAGGTGCGCACCGATGGTGTTGGAGCCCTGAATACGCAATACCGGTTCACCACCCTGTGATGAGGGCAGGGCGGCGAATGCCGACCATGGGAACGCATAGCAGATGAAGGCGATGGTGAGCCAGGCGATGGTGACGGGCCAGGGTTGGGCATCGCTGGGGCTCGACGTGTACTGCATGGGTCAACTTCCATTTGAGGCATCGTTGGCGCGGCAGATTAAGTCGGAATCATTGCATCGATGTGACGCCTCGCGGCAGCGCAGTGCGCTGTGTCCCCGCTTCAGACATGGCTGGTGGATTGCAGGAGAATTCCGATTTCGCTGCCCTTGGGCCAGGGCTATACCGGACGCTCGAATTGCCTGCGCCGGAGAAGGAAATGGACGAGATTCTCGATTTTGCCTCGGTCCTCATGAAGCTTGTGGTCATCCTGCTGGTTGCGCTGATGGCGGGCTCCCTCGTCATGGCGCCGGAACGGGCAGCTGCGTCGGCGCCTTCGATGCTCATGCTGGTGGTCCCGTTGTTCGTTCTGGTGACGCTGCTGGATTGCGCCGGTGTGGTGCGGCGTTTCTCCGTGGCTCGCGCGGCCAGGAGGAACCCGGCCCGTTCGAGCCACGACTGAACCACCCCGGTAGCAGGCGGAAGCAACTGGGCACTGATGATTGATGGGAAAAACCTCCTGGCGCATCAGGAAAGCCTGATAACGCCGGAATGCCGGCCAAGCGAAACTTGCGCCGTTTCAACGTCCCCGTCGGAAAGTGATCATGACCCAACTCCATAGCGCGCCAGCCACGTCTGGTTCCGAGCATCGTGTCAAACCGACCGCCCTGGCCCTGCACGTCGCATCCGCCGCTTCCTGGGGACGTCCTTGGCGGCGCCGTGCATTGAGCCTGCCATCCCTGCGGATACTGACCTTCCATGGCGTCAAGCTGCCGTTGCAGCCGTTGCGCTCCTGGCTGCACCTGTTGTCCCGCGCCGGGATGCTGGGCGTATGCCCGCCGGAGGCGGCGAGCGTCCTGAGACGCCCGGAAGAGGATGACGAGGACACACCGGCGCGGATCGAGGACCTGGGCTTCGAACTGGCCACCGAGATGATCCTCGATTTTGCCAGTTTCGCCCGCCAGTCGAGGCTCAACAGCGCCGACGAGGAGGCGAAAGCGGAGACCGCCGAAAACGACGAGCCGCCGGTCATGGCCGAAGCGCAAGAGGCCGTCGCGCCGAAGGTTGTGCAAGAAGCAGAGGAACATTCCGAATCGCCGGCAGTGACATCGCCCGAATCCGTGGCGCCGGTCGAGCTGCCAGTGCCCGTGGAAATGGCGACTGCATCCGAGCAGCCCGAGGAAGAAGCGGACGAGCCGCAACTGGAAGTGCACCATGACGATAGGCTGGAAATGGAAGTGCCCGTGGTAACGACAGCAATTGAACCTGAGCAGGCGTCCCTCGCCGATGCGTTGTCGGTTTCCGCGCAACAAGTAATGGACATTGCGGAGGCCACCTTGCCGCAAACTCTGGTCGAGGAGGCCGCCGAACCGCTGCCAGAGACGGTGCAGGAGGTCTTCGAGGAACGGATAGTGGATGTTCCGCTGGTTGTCGCGGAGAGCGCGATCGACCATCAGCCGGAGCCGGAGCCGGAGCCGGAGCCGGAGCCGGAGCCGGAGCCGGTCATGCAGGCGCCGGAATTCGTCGCCCCGCCCATCGTCGTCAGCAGTGTGCGTATCGGCCGGAAGCCGGCGGCACGAGCGCCCCATTCCGTGGCACCGGAGCCGGTTGACATGCCTGCGGCGGTTGAGGAAAGCCGTCCCCCGGCCGCAATGGCCCTCGAGCAACCCCTCACGGAAATGCCGGCGGAGCCCGAAGCAGCGGAAGCCGGCGCGCTGGATACCCTCCCGGTGAGCGAGCCCCACATCGAGGCGGTTGCCGAACCGACGCTGCCTGAAACGCCTGACGCCGGACCGAGTGCCGAGGTGGAAAGCCACGCAGCGGTCATGCACTGGGAGCCGGTGCAGCCGTACCAGCAATCTGAGCAGGACACGGCCGACACGCCAGTGTTCGACCCCGCCCGGACCGCGTCCGGCGCCGAGGAGTTCGGCTTCGGGCCGATGATTGCGGATCTCGAAGACGCCCTGGCCGTGCTGGCCGCGGTCAATGCTGTCCATGACGAGGCGCCCGTCGCGCGGGGCGAGCCGGCCGTGGCAGCGGACAACACTTCCGAACCCCTTGCCGAGGTCCGCCGGACCGGCCACAGCATCCCCGAAGCGGCGGCGCTTCAGGGAATCTTTATCCAGAAGGAAACTGAAATGACCGAAATGCGCGATGAGTCGATCGAAGTCGAGGCCCAGAACACTGCGCCTATCACTTCGGTGGAGTTGCAGGAAGTGGCGGCCACGCTGAGCGTGCCGCAGCTCGAGGCTGATCCCGACGATGTCCTGTCCGACGTACAGAGCACGCTGAACTCCCTGGCAGGCATGGCCCAGGGTCTTACCCAGCAAAAGCAGGCGGCCGGCCGCCTGCAGGAAGAGCTGGAGGAGTGGAACGCCCAGTTGCAGGAACGCGAACGACTGGCGGCGGACAAGGAGGAGCGTCTGCAACAGTTGGAAAACCATCTCAAGGAAGCCAAGACCAACCTGGACCGCATGACTGCCGAGAACAATCGCCTGCTGGCCGAGCGCAGCGAAGCCCTCAAGGAACTGGCCCAGACCGTCGACCTGCGCGACAAGACCACCATCAAGCGTGCCGAGGCGATCCAACTGGAGCAGCAGCGCATCGACGAACAGGCCGCCAATTTGCGCAACCGCGCCAGCGAGCTGGACGAGCGGGAAAGCGCGCTCAAGCGCAAGAGCGAGGAACTGTCGGTCCGGCTCAAGCAACTGCAGAGCGCCAAGGACAAGTTCAGCGCCATCGTGAAGAGCTTCAACGAGACGGTGCAGTTCAACAGCACCCTGTCCGCCATTTCCAAGACGGTCAACGAATGACCGGAACGGCTGGCGCGTCGCTCGACGCGCGGGTCGAAGAACACCTGCCGCAGAAGGGCGCTGGCGCAACGGGCGCTGCCGAGACATGGACTTCCGGCTTCGTCGGTTGCGCCGGCGGCGTATTCCGCTGGGGCAACCACACAATGAACTTTCTGCGGGAACGACGGCTGTCGTGGATGCACTCAATATGCCATGTCGCACCCGGCCCGCGGGGCCTTAGCTGCAAGGAGGAACATGGCCCGCATAGTATTCATCGAACCATCACGGCGGGACTTCGTCACGATTCGCCGGTTTCTGCTGGACCACGGCCATCAGTGCGACGTGCATTTCAAATATGCCCGCCAGGCTTTGAACAGCCTGGACGCCAGCAACTGCGACCTGCTGGTGGTGACGCTCGAGTTGCCGGACATTCACGGTATGGAGCTGGTCACCATGCTCCGCCGCGATGGCCGTCTCAAGCCCTCTACGCCGGTGCTGGTCTGCTCGAGCCTGGGATCGCCCATGAATATTCAACGAGCCATTCGCATCGGCGTGTCGGGCTTCCTGTTGACGGATGACCGGCCAACTCTGCTCGGCAGGGCGGTCGATGCGGTGCTCGCCGGGGGCAAGGTATTTCCCGAGCATGCGCGACTTCCCCTCAACGACGACAGGCGGCTGGAGTCGGCGCTGTCCTTGCCGACTCATCTGGTCGCCGTCCTGCACGGTCTGCACCATGGACGTTCGGTCGCTTCGTTGGCGGAGGCCCTCGCGCTGTCAGGGGCGAGCATCGGCCAGCACAAGCGGCAGCTCATGCGAAAACTGTCGGCAACCAGCCTGGAGGAGCTGTTCAGTATCAGCCAGGAAATCGGGCTGCTCTGAGCACCGACTTGTTCAACTGGCTTCGCTGCGTCCTGCGGGCAGCCGGCGCTGCCGAAAGAGGCCGATGAAGTCGGTTGGTATTGCGTGGTTTTCCTTCGTCGATGCAGGAATTTACTGACATTCACCATGGTTCCAGGTTGTAAGAATTCTTCTTGCAACCTGTCCTGCACTTTCTACCAGGGAGAGCAGGGCATCCCATCGGATTCCCGTCGGCCTGATTGCCCTTGTAGTCGAAGCGGCGTCACCACCGACTCCGGCCTCGTTCGATGCCTTTGAGCTGCGCGCAGGGGACGGTGGGCTGACCACCCTCAGGGTAGGACGTTTCATGACTTCAGATACGAATCGGTTCGAAGAACACCGGGAGGAGGGCTCGTCGGCCCAGACCTCCGATCAGGCAACCGCACGGCTTTCCTCTGCCACCGATGAACACCTGTCCGGCCTCCCGGCGGACCCGTCCGTGTCCGCCAAGGGCATCGCCCGCCCCGCCCTGTCGGCCGGTTACCTATCGATCCAGGGCGGTGTGGTTTCGCCTGCCGGGCGGCCGGCGGATACGCATGCCGTCGAGGCTTTCGAAGACCTCGAGCGCGATCTCGCCGAACTTGCTTCGGCCTGTTCCGGCCTGGGCGCCAAGGAGCCCGGATGCGCCGAGTCCAGCGAGTCGCTGGCGAGGCCCGACGCGGAAACGGCCGCCATCCTGCTCGATTCGCTGCGGCTGCCGGAGCAGGAGCAGGCGCAGGAACGCGAGTCCACCACGGCTGAGGCGGCAATGGTTTCGCCGGACCTCGAGCCGACTATTCATTTTTCCCACGAGGAACGCTCTGCCATGAACGCTCAAGTACAACCTGCCACCACCGATGCCGCCAGCACCCGGGCGTCCGCCGAGTCCGCTGTCACCGTGCGGCCGTCCTCGGCCATGGAGACCGAGGGTGTCCTGCACGACGTACAGTCCACCCTCGACTCGCTGGCCGGTATGGCCCATGGCTTGTCGCAGCAGAAACTGGAGATTGTGAAGATGCGCGAGGCGCTCGAGGAGCGCCGCCTGGCGACGCTGGAGCGTGAGCGTCAACTGGCCGAGCGGGAAGAGCGCCTGAGCCAGCAGGAGCAACGCCTGCAGGAAGAAAAACAGGGTATCGAACGCATCGCCGAGCATAATGCCGCCGTGCTGGCGGAGCGTAGCAGTGCGTTGCAGGCCCTGGCGGAAACCGTCGACAGCCGTGACCGCGCAACCACCAAGCGTGCCGAGATCCTGAGCCAGGAACAGCAGAGCATCGACCGCCAGCAGACTCAGCTGCGTGCGCGGGGCCAGGAACTCGACGAACGCGAGGCCGGCCTGCAACGCCAGAGCTCGGAACTGGCCGAGCGCTTCAAGCAACTGCTCGATGCGAAGGAGCGCTTCGGCGCCATCGTAAAGGGCTTCAACGAGACCGTGCGTTTCAACACGACCTACAGCGCCATCAGCAAAACGGTCGGAAGCGGTGCGGAAGAAGCCTGAGCTGTTACCGAGAAGAGAAGAAGCCCGGCATAGACCGGGCTTTTTCGTGCAGGGCGATTACTTCAGTTGCAGCCAGATCGGTGCGTGGTCCGAGGGCTTTTCCATGCCGCGAATATCGTAATCCACGCCAGTATCGGCGATGCGGTCGCGCAGGGCCTCGGAGGCGAGGATGACATCGATGCGCAGGCCGCGCTTGGGCGAGTCCTCGAAGCCGCGGCTGCGGTAATCGAACCAGCTGAAGCGGTCGTCAACGCTCGGGTTCTGCAGGCGGAAAGTGTCCAAAAGGCCCCAGCCTTTCAGGCGCGCCAGCCATTCGCGCTCTTCCGGCAGGAAGCTGCATTTGCCGGATTTCAGCCAGCGCTTGCGGTTCTCTTCGCCGATACCGATATCGCTGTCTTCGGGGGAGATGTTGATGTCGCCCATCACCACCAACTGCTGGTCGGGTTGGAAGCGGGTTTCCAGCAGGTCCTGCAGGTCGGAGTAGAAGCGCTGCTTGGCGGGGAATTTCACCGGATGGTCACGGCTTTCGCCCTGCGGGAAATAGCCGTTCATCACGGTGATCAGCTCGCCATTGGCGTCCTTGAAGGTGCCCCAGATGAAGCGGCGCTGGGAATCCTCGCCATCGTTGGGAAAGCCGCGCTGCAGTTCCAGCGGCTCCTGGCGGGAGAGCAGGGCGACGCCGTAGTGGCCCTTCTGCCCGTGGTAATGCACGTGGTAACCGAGGGCTTCGATGTCTTCGCGAGGGAACTGCTCATCGGCGACCTTGGTTTCCTGCAGGCCGATCACGTCCGGCTGGTGGCGCTCGATGATCGCCTGGAGCTGGTGCGGTCGTGCGCGCAATCCGTTGATATTGAAGGAGACGATTTTCATCCTAAGGCGCCCTGGCAAAAGCACGATGCTAGCCCATGCTGGCCAATCCTGGCGACCCCGGCGAGGCGCTGCTAGGGTTTCCTGGCTGGGTCGCTAACCCCTGGGAACACACAACAAGAAGAGGCGTCCGCATGCCTGATACCCTCGCCGAAGTCCGACTGCTCGACGGCAATTACTGCCGTGAAGTCCGTTCGTTGCTTTATCACGCTTATCGTCATGAACCCACCTTCGCCTATTTGTTCGAATCCGACCGCGCGGGTTTTGACCAGCGCGTGCGGGCGACCGTCCGTGAGCTGGTCAACCAGCATTTCCTCGAAGAGCTGCCGGCCCTGGGCCTGCTGATCGAGGATCGCCTGGTGGGCGTGGCGCTGGTGGTGCCACCGCAACGTCGTCTGGACGTCACCGAAAGCTGGTTCTGGCGCATGCGCATGCTGCTCACCACTGGCCTGGGCTGTACCCGCCGCTACCTGGACTATCACGCCGCTGTGATCGGCTGCCTGCCGCCAGGGCCTTATCACATTCTGCCGTTGATCGGGGTGCACCCGGAATTCCAGGGCAAGCGCCTGGGTGAGCAATTGCTCGATGCGCTGCACGCCTGGTGTGCAGAGGATGGAGGCTCGCAGGGGCTGGTGCTGGATACCGGCAACGCGCGCTACCTGGAGTTCTACCGGCGCCACGGATACGAGGAACTGGGGGAGGTGGCGCTCGGGCCGATCCGCGAGCATGTTCTCTTCCACCCCGTCCATGCACGTGAGGCGGTACAAGTGTCTGCGGGATAGGCTGCGCTTTGAATCCTCAGACGCTTCCTACAGCCTGAAGAAAGGCAGCACGGGGAAAACCCGTGCTAGCATTTCGCGCCATGAGAGTTGTCCAAGGATTGCTTGGGCTGCTGCTGGTAATGGCCTTCTGCTTGCAGACGGTCCTGGCGGCGGAAGCCCATCTCGACGTTCGTATCACCCCCGCCAACGCTGCGCTCAAGGCCAATATCGAGGCCTATGTGGGCAGCCTTGGCGAGCGTGATCAGGCGGCCCTGCAAAGATTCCGGCGCAATGCCGTGGAGCAGGCGCAAAAGGCCGCCCAGGCGTTGGGCTACTACCAGGCGCGCATCCGCGGTCGGGTGATGGATGACAAGGTGCCGACCCTGCGGATCCATGTCCGGCCCGGCGAGCCCATTCACCTGCGCAATGTCACCGTGCGGGTCGAGGGGCCGGCGGCCAGTCTCAAGAGCTTCCGGGTGCCCGGCGGCGACTCGCTGAAGCCTGGCGCGCAACTCAACCACGGCGCCTACGAAGATGCCAAGCGGCTGATCCAGAATCAGGCCTCGCGCTTCGGCTTTTTCCGTGGGCAGTTCACCCGGCAACAGTTGCGCATCGACCCCGAGGCCGGTGTGGCGGACATCGATCTGGTTTACGCCAGCGGCCCGCGCTACCGGCTGGGCAAGGTGGATTTCGCCGGCGATTTCCCCTTCGACGAGGACCTGCTGCAGCGCATGGTGCCGTTCAAGGCGGGTACCGACTACGACTCCGAACAGATCGCCGACCTCAACCAGGCGCTGCAGTCCAGTGGCTATTTCGATGGCGTGCGGGTCGATGCCGCGCCGACCAATGCCGATGGCGAAGTGGTTCCGGTGCACGTCCATCTGGAGGCGCGCAAACCGCGCACCATGGGGCTGGGCCTGGGCTTCTCGACCGACGTCGGACCGCGTGCGCGGGCGACCTGGACCCGCCACTGGGTCAACCCGCAGGGCCACAGTCTGGGCTTCGAAGCGGAAGTCTCGGCTCCCCGGCAGAACGTCGGCGCCTGGTACGAGATTCCGCTGGACCCGCCGCTCACCGACAAGCTGCGCTTCACCAGTGGTTACCAGTACGAAGACCTGGTGGACACCCAGAGCAAGCTGCTGACCCTCGGCAGCGAGTGGCACCACAAACTCGATAGCGGCTGGCAGCGGGTCGTCTCGCTGAACTGGCAGCGCGAGGAATACAAACTGGGCGACGACGACGGTACCAGCAGCTTCCTGATGCCGGGTATCGGCTACTCGATCCTCGAGGCCGACAACAAGATCGATCCCGGCAAGGGCTATCGCCTGCAATTCGAGGTGAAAGGCGCCAAGCAAGGGCTGCTGGCGGATGCCGACGTCGCCCATATCAACGCCATGGCCAAGGGCGTGACCAGCTTCTGGGGAGGGCAACGTTTGCTCGGTCGCATCCAGGTGGGTGGCATCGCCACCAACGACTACAGTGCGATCCCGCCGTCGCTGCGCTTCTTCGCCGGCGGTGACCAGAGCGTGCGCGGCTACGACTATCAGACGCTGTCGCCGAAGAACTCCGACGGCGACCGCATCGGTGGCCGCTACATGGTCGCCGGCAGCGTCGAATACCAATACCCCATCGCCGAGCGCTGGCGCGTTGCGGCCTTCGTTGACCAGGGCAATTCGTTCGACTCGCTGGACTTCCCCTCGATCAAGACCGGCGTCGGCATCGGCATCCGTTGGATTTCACCGGTCGGCCCGCTGCGCCTGGACCTCGCCGATGGCCTGGACGAAGACGGTGGCATCCGCCTGCACTTCTCCATGGGGCCTGAACTATGAGCCGCGCGGGCTGGATGCGCGCGCTGCGCTGGAGCCTGGGCGGTGTGTTCGCGCTGATCCTGCTGCTGGTCATCGTCGTGGCGACCTTGCTCGGCACAGCATCGGGCAGTCGCGCCGTACTGGGCTGGGTACCAGGGCTGAGCGTCGATGCATTCGACGGTCGCCTCGCCGGTGGCTTCAGGGCCAGGCGCCTGGAATGGACCGACGGCACCACCCATCTGCTGCTGGACCAGCCGCAGATCGACTGGTCACCCGCCTGCCTGCTGCGCATGACCCTTTGCCTGCACAAGGTCGTGGCCAACGAGGTGTTGCTGACCTTGCCGCCGAGCGAGCCGAGCGAGGCGTCCGGCCCCATCGAGCTGCCCGACCTGAGCCTGCCGCTGTCGCTGGAGCTGGGGGATATCCGTATCGGCCGCTTCCTGCTCGATGGCCAGGAACAGCTGCGCGACGCGGAATTGGCGGCGCACTGGGACCATGAAGGCCTGCACATCGACTCGGTGAAACTCTCGCGCGATGGTTTGAGCCTATCGCTCAAGGGCCTGCTGAAGCCGACCCAGGGCTGGCCGTTGGAGGCGGAGGGCACCCTTGGACTGCCCGCGCCGGGCGAGAAGCCCTGGACCTTGCAATTGCAGGCCAAGGGCGAGCTGATGGGGCACCTCAAATTACAGGCGCAGAGCAGTGGCTACCTCAACGGCAACCTGAACGGCGACCTGCAACCGCTGGCCGAGAACCTGCCGGCCACCGCATTGGTGACCGCAGACGGATTCAAGGCGGATGCCTCGCTGCCCGATACCCTGATGCTGAACCAGCTGCGCCTGAACGCCAGCGGCAACCTCAAGGATGGTTACCAGCTCGCTGGCGCTGCCGTGCTTCCGGCCGAGGAAAGCCCGGTGGTGCTGACCCTGCGTGGTCGCGTCGACGCCGAGGGCGCGGACATCGCCGCCCTGGACCTGAGCGCCGCCAAGGATCAGCGCGTGGCGCTGACCGGCCGCCTGGACTGGAAGGATGCCTTCGCCGCCAACGCCCAACTCGATTGGCTCGACTTCCCCTGGCGTCGCCTGTACCCGGAGATCGAAGAACCGCCGGTGAGCGTGCACACCTTCAAGGCTGAAGTGAGCTACAGCGATGGCGCCTACCTGGGCAACTTCGACGGCGCCTTCAAGGGGCCGGCAGGTGATTTCACCCTGGCCAGCCCGGTGTCGGGCAACCTCTCCGAAGTCTTCCTGCCGTCACTGAAACTGGTGGCGGGGCAGGGCAAGGCCGAAGGGCACCTGAAGGTTGGATTCGCCGATGCGGTGACCTGGGATGCCGCCCTCGACCTGTCCGATCTCGACCCGGCGTACTGGCTCGAAGAGATGCCCGGCCGCCTCGGCGGGCCACTGCGCAGCAAGGGCTCACTCAAGGGAGAGGCGCTGAGCCTCGACGCCAACCTCGACTTGCAGGGCCGCCTGCGTGGCCAGCCGGCCATTTTCAAGGCGAATGCCACGGCGGCGGGGCAGGCGTGGAAGGTCGATGGCCTGGCGCTGCAACTGGGCGACAACCGCATCAGCGGACAGGCCGCGCTGGACCAGCGACTGTCCGGTCGTCTCGACATCGCCTTGAATCGTCTCGGCCAGCTGTGGCCGCAGCTGTTCGGTCGTCTCAATGGCCAGCTCGATCTGGCCGGCACGCTGCAGGCGCCGCAAGGGCAACTGAAGCTCGACGGCCAGCGCGTCGCCTATGGTGACCAGGGCTTGCGCTCGCTGGACCTGAGCGTCTCACTCGATGCCGCCCAGCGCGGCCGGGTGAACCTGACTGCCCAGGGCCTGCACAGCGGCGACACCGATTTCGGCGCTCTCAAGCTGGAGGGCAGCGGCGACCTCAAGCGCCAGCAGCTTGCCCTGAACCTGCAGGGCAAGCCGGTCGTGCTCGACCTCGGCCTGGACGGCGACTGGAACGGCAAGGACTGGCGCGGGCGTCTGGCAAAAGGCGATGTACAGAGCGGCGGACAGGACTGGCGCCTGCAGCAGCCGGCGCGCCTGGAGCGCCTGGCGGATGGGCGCATCAACCTCGGCGCCCATTGCTGGGCTTCCGGCCCCGCCAGCCTGTGCATGGAAGACCAGAGGCTGATGCCCGATCCGCGCCTGCGCCTGCACCTGCGCGAGTTCCCGCTGGACAGCCTGGCGCGCTGGCTACCCGACGACTTCGCCTGGAAGGGCAAGCTCGACGGCGACGTGCAGCTCGACCTGCCTGCCAGCGGCCCCAACGGTGCCATCCTGATCAATGCCGACAACGGCACGCTGCGCATCAAGGAACAGGAGGAGTGGGTCGACTTCCCCTACCAGCGTCTGCAGCTGGAGAGCCGCCTTACGCCCCGGCGCATCGACACCCATCTGCAATTCCTCGGCGACAAGCTCGGCAGCCTGCAGGCCCAGGTCCAGCTCGACCCGCGCCCGAAAGCCAAGCCGGTGAACGGCACCTTCAGCCTCAACGGCCTGGACATCTCCGTGGCGCGGCCCTTCGCGCCCATGGTGGAAACCCTGAAAGGCCACCTCAATGGCAGCGGGCGGATTTCCGGCGGGCTGCTGGCGCCACGGGTGGACGGCGAGCTGCGCCTGAACGATGGAGAAATCTCCGGTGGCGACCTGCCGACCCGCTTCGAGCAGTTGCAGGTCATCGCGCGAATTGCCGGCGAACAGGTCGACTTGAGCGGCGACTGGAAGGCGGGCGAACACGGCAACGGCAGCCTGTCCGGCCGCATCGCCTGGCTCAGTGGCCTGGATGTCGATGTGAAGCTGCGCGGCAGTCGCCTGCCGGTAACGGTGGAGCCCTACGCCAACCTCGAAGTGGAGCCCGACCTCAAGGTGCAAATGGCGGGTGAACGGCTCGCGGTATCAGGCTCGGTACAGGTGCCACGCGGTGCCATCACCATCCGCCAACTGCCGCCGTCCACGATCAAGGTCTCCGATGACACCGTGATAGTCGGGGCGAAGCAGGAGCCCAAAAGCGCCCTGGCGCTGAACATGGATATCGACGTCAGGGTCGGCAGCGACAAGCTGACCTTCAGCGGCTTCGGCCTGAACGCCGAGCTGGCGGGCCAGGTGCATATCGGCGACAACATGGACACCCGTGGCGAGCTGCGCCTGAACAACGGGCGCTACCGCGCCTACGGGCAGAAGCTCAGCATCCGCCGTGCGCGCCTGCTGTTCGCCGGGCCCATCGACCAGCCGTTCCTCGATGTCGAGGCGATCCGCAAGGTCGATGATGTGGTCGCCGGCCTGCGCCTGACCGGCAACGCCGAGCAGCCGCGCAGCGAGGTGTTCTCCGAGCCCGCCATGAGCCAGCAGCAGGCGCTGTCGTACCTGGTGCTGGGCCGGCCGATGTCCACGGGCGAGGACAGCAACATGCTCGGCGAGGCGGCGCTGGCGCTCGGCCTTGCCGGCAGCGCGCCGCTGACCGGCGAAGTTGCCCAGCGCCTGGGCATTCAGGATTTCCAGCTGGACACCGAAGGCACCGGCAACAGCACCAGCGTGGTCGCCAGCGGGCAGCTCTCCGACCGTCTCAGCCTGCGCTACGGGGTGGGTGTGTTCGAGCCCGCCAACACCATCGCGCTGCGCTACCTGCTGAGCAAGAAGGTCTACCTGGAAGCGGCCAGCGGCCTGGCCAGTTCGCTGGATATCTTCTACAAGCGCGACTTCTGAGTGCGGTCGGCAGCGGCGATTCGCTGCCGACTCGCTCCGCTTGGACGCTCTGCCAACCTTCATGACCCCTTAAGGTACCCGGCACAGACTCCCCCCGCCGCCGGACGATGTGCGCACAAGGGGAGTCATCATGCGCCTGGACCTCTTCAGGACCCACCTGCTCGAATTCATCAACAAGGGTTTTCCAGCCCGCCAACTGCGACGGCTGGCGGCGCGCGACCTGTTGCGTGGCTCCGCCGCCGGAAGACAGCCGCCTCATGCGTTGACGGCAGCCCTGCTGGAGTGGTCCGCGCTGGAACCGGCCACGGTGCTCGACCGCCTGCAAAGTCGGCGCGAAGGGCTCAACGAGGTCGAGTCGGACGAGCGCCGCCAGCGCGATGGTTTCAACGAAGTGGACCAGGACCGCCCCATCGGTGCCTGGATGCACCTGTGGTATTGCTACTGCAACCCCTTCAACCTGCTGCTTACCGCGCTGGCGAGCATTTCCTGGTTCACCGAGGATGTCGAGGCTGCGGTCGTGATCGGCAGCATGGTGGGCATTTCCACTCTGCTGCGCTTCATCCAGGAGAAACGCTCCAACCGCGCCGCCGAGAAGCTCAAGGCGATGGTGAGCAACACCGCCACGGTGTTCCGCAGTACCGAAGGCGAAGGCCCTGCGTTGCGGGTGGAAGTGCCGATCCGCGAGCTGGTGCCCGGCGACGTGCTGTGGCTGTCGGCGGGTGACATGGTCCCGGCGGACGTACGCCTGCTCAGCGCCAAGGACCTGTTCGTCGGCCAGGCCGCGCTCACCGGCGAGTCCCTGCCGGTGGAGAAGTTCGCCCAGCTGCGCGACGCTCGCCAGGGCAACCCGCTGGAGCGCGACAGCCTGTGCTTCATGGGCACCACCGTGGTCAGCGGCTCCGCCCTGGCGGTGGTGATCGGCACCGGTACGCGTACCTATTTCGGCTCCCTCGCCGAGAAGGTCATTGCCAGCGACCCGACGCCAACGGCCTTCCAGACCGGCGTCAACCGTGTCAGCTGGCTGCTGATCCGCTTCATGCTGGTGATGGCGCCGGTGGTCCTGCTGCTCAACGGTTTCACCAAGGGCGACTGGCTGGAAGCCGCGCTGTTCGCGCTGTCCATCGCCGTGGGCCTGACCCCGGAAATGCTCCCGATGATCGTCACCTCGACCCTGGCCAAGGGGGCGGTGGTACTCAGCCGGCGCAAGGTGATCGTCAAGCGCCTGGATGCCATCCAGAACTTCGGCGCCATGGACATCCTCTGCACCGACAAGACCGGCACCCTGACCCAGGACCGCATCGTCCTCGAACGCCACACCGATGCCTTCGGCCAGGTGCAGGACCGCGTGCTGCAGCTCGCCTTCCTCAACAGCCACTACCAGACCGGGCTGAAGAACCTGCTGGATGTCGCCGTGCTAGAACACGTCGAACTGCGCCATGCGCTGAAGGTGGACAGCCGCTTCTGCAAGCTCGACGAGATTCCCTTCGACTTCGCCCGCCGGCGCATGTCGGTGGTGGTCAGCGAGCGCGAGGACAACCACCTGCTGATCTGCAAGGGCGCGTTGGAAGAAGTGCTGGCCGTCTGCAGCACGGTGGAAACCGCCGAAGGCGTCGAGCCGCTCAGCGGGGCGCGCCTGGAGAACATCCGCGCGGTCGCCGACGGGCTCAACCAGGAAGGCCTGCGGGTAGTCGCCGTGGCCACCCGCGAGCTGCCGCCCACCCGCGATACCTATGGCGTGGCGGACGAGAGTGGTCTGTGCCTGGCCGGCTACATCGCCTTCCTCGACCCGCCCAAGGAAACCACCGCTCCGGCGCTCAGGGCGCTGGCGGAGAACGGCGTGGCCGTGAAGGTACTGACCGGGGACAACGACCGCGTCAGCCTGAAGGTCTGCCGCGATGTCGGGCTGGTGGTCGAGGGCGTGCTCCTCGGGCCGCAGCTGGACGAACTGGATGATGTGGTGCTGGGCGAACTGGCCGAGCGCACCACACTGTTCGCCAAACTCACTCCCAGCCACAAGGAGCGACTGGTGCGCGTGCTGCGCCAGCGCGGCCACGTGGTCGGCTTCCTTGGCGACGGCATCAACGACGCCCCGGCGCTGCGCACCGCGGACATCGGCATCTCGGTGGATTCGGCGGTGGACATCGCCAAGGAAGCCGCCGACCTGATCCTCCTGGAAAAGAGCCTGATGGTGCTGGAGGAGGGCGTGATCGAAGGGCGCCGCACTTTTGCCAACATGCTCAAGTACATCCGCATGACGGCCAGCTCCAACTTCGGCAACGTGTTCAGCGTGCTGGTGGCCAGCGCCTTCATTCCCTTCCTGCCGATGCTGCCGTTGCAACTGCTGGTGCAGAACCTGCTCTACGACCTGTCGCAGATCGCCATTCCCTTCGACCACGTCGACGACGAGCTGCTGCGCCAGCCGCAGCAGTGGAACCCGGGCGGGCTGGGGCGCTTCATGGTGTTCTTCGGGCCGATCAGCTCGATTTTCGACATTGCCACCTTCCTCGTGCTCTGGCATGCGTTCGGCGCGAATTCGCCGGCGCAGCAGACGCTGTTCCAGTCCGGCTGGTTCGTCGAGGGGCTGATCTCGCAACTGCTGGTGGTGCACATGATCCGCACGCGGCGCATTCCGTTCCTGCAGAGCCGGGCCGCCTGGCCCTTGCTGGGCATGACCCTGGCGATCGTCGCGGTGGCGATCTTCCTGCCCATGGGACCGCTGGCGCATTCCTTCCGCATGCAGGCGCTGCCGCTGGGCTACTGGCCGTGGCTGGTGGCGATCCTGCTGGGTTACATGGCGCTGACCCAGACGGTGAAGGGTTGGTTTGCCCGGCGCTATGGCTGGCAATGAGCGAAACGGAACCAACGTGCGAACCCGATCACCGCTGGTCACGCGAGCGCCGGGTTAACTACACTCCAGGCATCCGTCTTCTCCTGCCGTGAGTCGTGATCTTGCCGTCGCAAGCCCATCGCCTGCCGTTGTTTTCCCGTGCACGTCTCAAGCGCCTGGCACTGCTGGGCCTGGCGCTGGCCAGCGTTCCGCTGGCCGCGTGTGAAAAGACCCTGCGTTGGGACGATGACCCGCCGTTCAGCATGCAATTGCCCGACGGCCGCATCGGGGGGCTCTACGTCGACCTGAACCGTGCCGCACTGGCGCGCCTGGGCTGCCAGGTGCGCATGGTCAAGCTGCCCTGGGCGCGGGCGCTGAAGGAACTCGAACTCGGTCGTCTCGACGTGCTGCCCGGTGCCTTCCGTAAGCCCGAGCGGGAGGCGTACGCCTGGTTTTCCGGCGCTTTATTGCCCGCCTCGCGCAATATCCTCTTCGTTCGTCGCGGCCTGCCTCAACTGGGCAGCCTGCAGCAGCTTTCCGACCTGCCGGGCAGTGACTTCCGCCTCGGCGCGCAGATCGACGTGTCCTACGGCGAACCCTACCGCCAACTGATGGCCGACCCCGATTATGCCGCCCGGGTGTTCTTCAACCCCAGCCGCGGTAACCTCTGGCAGATGGTCGACAAGGGCCGCATCGACGGCATCATCGCCGACGAGCACAGTGGTCGGTACGAACTGCAGCAACTGGGCCTGGCCGGGCGCATCGAGCCTACCGGCGTGGTGGTGTCAGCGGAGTCGGCGGAAGTCGCCTTCAGCAAGCGCACCCAGGACCAGGACTTCGTCCGTCGCTACGCGCAGACGCTGAAGGCGCTGGTGGATGCGGGCGAGGATCGGCGCATCCTGCAGCAGTACGTCGGCATCTGACGGAGTGCCGCGTCAGGGCTTGCGCCAGAGATTGGTGCGGCGCGCCTTGGCCTCGTGCTCCTCGAACTGGTACTGGCCGACTTCCTCAGGCGTCTGCGCATCGCTCTGCCGCCAACGCGCAAGACCGATGCTCAGCTGTGCCCGACCGATATCCAGCGTGTGACCACAGTTCGGGCATTCCGCCGGAGTGACCCAGACCGCCGCGCGCAGGCTGCCGTCAGGGAGCTGCTCGGCGTGCTTGAGGGTGGCGCTCTTGCCCAGCGCGAGCTGCACCAGGGCCGCACGGGAGCGCTGGCCGAAGGGCTGTTCCAGTGCCGGTGCGGTGATGCCGCGCAGGTGGATCGTCGTATCGCCGCCGTCTGCGCGCTGGCAGGTCAGCTGGTCGCCGCTGAACACGGCCGTTACCTGGCATTCCTCATCCGCGTGGGCGGCGAGGGGAAGGAAGGAAAGTACGAGCAGGGCGGCGGGAACGAATCGCATGGAGCCTCCGGTAGACCCTGTCAGCATAACCGCTGCGAGCGTCCACCGGAGCCCCGATGCAGAGCTTTTACTGGATCAGCGCCATTACCTGTTCGCTGTAGCGCCCGCCCGCAGCCGCCCCGGCCGGGAAGATTGCGTCCAGTTCCAGCAGCTCGGCCTGGGTCAGCGCCAGGTCCACGGCGGCAACGTTCTCTTCCAGGTACTTGCGCTGCTTGGTACCAGGGATCGGCACCAGGTGCTCGCCCTGGGCCAGCACCCAGGCCAGTGCCAGTTGCGAGGGCTTCACTCCGCGGGCGGCGGCCAGCTCGGCGACCTTGTCCACCAGACGCAGGTTCTTCGCAAAGTTTTCCCCGGTGAAGCGCGGGCTGGAGCGGCGGTAATCGTCTTGGGCAAAATCATCCGGGCTCTTCAGCGCGCCGGTGAGGAAGCCACGGCCCAGCGGACTGTAGGGTACGAAGCCGACACCCAGGCGTTCGCACGCGGCCAGCACGCCATTCTCTTCCGGATCGCGGGTCCACAGCGAGTACTCGCTCTGGAGTGCGGTGATCGGGTGGACCTGGTGTGCGCGCTCCAGGGTGTCGGCCGAGGCCTCGCTCAGGCCGAGATAGCGCACCTTGCCGGCCTTCACCAGTTCGGCCAGGGCGCCGACGGTTTCCTCGATGGGCACCTTGGGGTCGACGCGGTGCTGGTAGTAGAGGTCGATGTGATCGGTGCCCAGGCGCTTCAGGCTGCCTTCGACGGACTGGCGGATGTACGCCGGGCTGCCGTTGGCACCGCGCACCTGCGGCTGGTCCGGAGTGCGCACGATGCCGAACTTGGTGGCGAGGAAGACCTGCTCGCGCTTGCCCTTCAGGGCGCGGCCGAGCAGCTCCTCGTTGGTATGCGGGCCATAGATGTCGGCGGTGTCGAGCAGGGTGACGCCCAGCTCCAGCGCGCGGTGCAGGGTGGCGATGGATTCGGCTTCATCGCTGCCGGTGGTGTAGAAGTCGGACATGCCCATGCAGCCGAGGCCGATGGCGGAGACGAGGGGGCCTTGCGAGCCCAGGCGACGGGTCTTCATGCGGGATTCTCCGGGGTGAGGAAAGGGGCAGCACCATTCTTGTTGTTTGTCAGGCATGGATAAACTGGCAGATTGCGGTTTAACTATTCGGCCTGGATGAATAATCGGAGCGTGCCATGGACCGCTTGCAGGCCATGCAGGTCTACACCCGCATCGTCGAACTCAAGGCCTTCGGCAAGGCGGCGGACAGCCTGCAGATGCCGCGCGCCAGCGTGACCCAGCTGATCCAGCAACTGGAGACGCACCTGGGGGTGCAACTGCTGCGCCGCACCACGCGGCAGGTCAGCGTCACGGCTGATGGCCAGGCCTACTACGAGCGCTGCGTGCGCCTGCTGGAGGATCTGGAGGAGGCGGAGAACTGCTTCTCCGACTCGCCCGACAACCCGCGCGGCAAGCTGCGCATCGACCTGCCCAGCTCGCTGGGGCGGCTGGTGGTAATCCCGGCGCTGCCGGAATTCTGCCGGCGCTACCCGCAGATCGAGCTGGAACTGAGCCTGAATGACCGCCAGGTGGACCTGGTGCGCGAGGGCGTGGACTGCGTGCTGCGTGCCGGTGAACTGCCGGATTCCAGCCTGGTCGGTCGGCGCATCGCCGAGCTGGAGCAACTGACCTGCGTGAGCCGCGCCTATGTGCGGGAGTTCGGATTGCCCGAGCATCCGGATCACCTGGAAGGACATTTCGCGGTCAATTACCAGTCGGCTTCCAGCGGGCGCATCTTCGACCTGGAGTTCCGCTTCGACGGCCAGCTACGGACGCAGCGGCTGCCCAGCCGCCTGTCGGTGAACCACGCCGACGCCTACATCGCCGCCTGTCGCGCCGGCTTCGGCCTGATCCAGGCACCGCGCTACCACCTGCGCGAGGGCCTGGCCAGCGGCGAATTGGTGGAGGTGCTGCGTGCCTGGCAGCCGCCGCCGCTGCCGGTCAGCGTGCTGCACCCGGTGCGCCGGCAGATGTCGCGGCGCCTGCGGGTGTTCTCCGATTGGCTCGGTGGACTGTTCGCGGCAGGCATCGGCTGAGCCGTCGCTCGTCGGAAAGCTGCCGGGAGCGGCTGCCGGCGTCACCGCGCTGGCTATGCTCAAGGCCGCCGTAGAGCGGTCCGCTATCGCTGAGGTCACGGCGTTTCTTTTTCAACCACTCCCTGAAGGAAACGACCTAAATGAGCTTCGTCAAAGCGAAAGATGGCACTGAGATCTTCTACAAGGATTGGGGCAGCGGGCAGCCGGTGGTGTTCTCCCACGGCTGGCCGCTCAATGCCGACGCCTGGGATGCGCAGATGCTCTTCCTGGTGCAGAAGGGCTACCGGGTCATCGCCCATGACCGCCGCGGCCATGGGCGTTCGGGCCAGCCGGCCAAGGGCAATGACATGGACACCTACGCCGACGACCTGGCGGCGGTGATCGACGCGCTGGATCTGAAGGGCGCCACGCTGGTGGGCCACTCCACCGGCGGTGGCGAGGTGGCGCACTATATTGGCCGCCATGGCACCAAGCGGCTTTCCGGCGCCGTGCTGATCGGTGCGGTGCCGCCGCTGATGCTCAAGACCGCGGCCAACCCCGGCGGCCTGCCGATCGATGTGTTCGATGGCATCCGCAAGGGGGTGAAGGAAGACCGCTCGCAGTTCTTCAAGGACCTGGCGCTGCCGTTCTACGGCTACAACCGGCCGGGTGTGAAGGCGTCCCAGGGGGTGATCGACAACTTCTGGCTGCAGGGCATGATGGGCGGGCACCTGGGCCTGTACCTGTGCATCCGCGAGTTCTCCGAGGTGGACTACACCGAGGACCTGAAGAAGATCGACGTCCCGGCGCTGATCCTCCATGGCGACGACGACCAGATCGTGCCCATCGGTGCTGCCGGCCAGCGCTCGGTGGAGCTGGTGCAGAAGGGCGAGCTGAAGGTCTACAAGGGCGGTTCGCACGGCATGTGCACCACCATGGCCGATCAGGTGAACGACGATTTGCTGAGCTTCCTTAATCGCTGAAAGACTTCGCGAGCAAGCTCACTCCTACAGGAAGAATGCCAAGGCGAATGTAGGAGCGAGCTTGCTCGCGAACCCTCTTCTTAATGAACGTGCTGGAGCACGTTCACCAGCGTCCCCGACGGATCGCGCACGAAGAAGCGCCGCACGCCCCAGGGCTCCAGGGTAAGCGTGTAGGTGATCTCATGGCCGGCGGCCAGGGCGCGCTCGTGTACCTCGTCGAGATTGTCCACTTCGATGGAAAGGTCCGGCACCGGCGCGCCGGAGCCCCCTTCGCTGGCAAGGCTCATCTGTGCCAGGGCGCTGTCACCGCTGGCGAGGGTGATCAGCCAACCGTGGTCCATCACGATTTCCAGGTCGAACAGCTCGCGGTAGAAACGCGCGACGTCGGCAGGCTTGCCGGTGGCGAGGTTGGCGACGATGCGGCGGACGGTCATGGCGGCGCTCCGAAAAGGGGACGCCGCCGGCATAGACCCTTAGTGCACCGGGCGTGCCGGTGGCATGCGGCGGCGATGGATGCGGTAGAACTGGTAGAGCACGCCGATGCTGAAGACCAGCAAGGCGATCATCACGGCCGTCTGTACCGGCGGCGAGTCCGGGCCGTGGCCTATGGGGTTGGACGGCGGCAGGCGCGACAGGGATTCGTTGAGCGTGGGGATCATCATCAGGAAGAAGCTGAAGCTCATGGCTGCGGTTTCCAGGTATTCGCCCAGTCCGCCGAGCGCACTGATACGTTGCGCGTAGCTGCCCACCGCGATGGCGACCAGGCAGAGGATGCCGATGGCGTGGCCCGCATTGAAGCCCCCCGTGCTGGAGAGTCCGAACGCGGTGAGCACGCCAAGGATCATTCCGCACACATACCAGCGCCCGACCGCGCTGCGTGGATCGATGCGCCCAGCCCGGTAGAACGCCCAGAGGCCGGCAACGAGCGGCACCAGGCTGACGGCGGTATGCACGATACCCAGGGTGGACAGGGGGTTGGCCACGACGAACGCCTCCGCAGTGGGCACAGGGACGCCACGCATCCACGAGCTGTGCCTGGGCACGGAGGGGCGGGTGTGTTGTCAGGTTAGACGCAACCCGCGTGGAAGTTAGGCAGCGCCAACGTCAGCCGACGAACGTCACAGCCGCTTGTTCAGCCAGCGCGCCAGGCGGTCGCCGCCGAACTGGATCAGGGTCACCAGCGCCACCAGCAGGATGATCACGGTGAGCATCACCTGGGTATCGAAGCGCTGGTAGCCGTAGCGGTAGGCCAGGTCGCCCAGGCCGCCGGCACCGATGGCGCCGGCCATGGCCGAGGAGTTGATCATGGTCACCAGGGTGATGGTGAAGCCGGCGACGATGCCCGGCCGCGCCTCGGGCAGCAGCACGTTCCAGATGATGTGCCGGGGCTGGCAGCCCATCGCTTGCGCGGCCTCGATCAGGCCGTGGTCGACCTCGCGCAGGCTGACTTCGGCGATGCGCGCGAAGAACGGCGTGGCGGCGATGGTCAGCGGTACCACCGCGGCCCACACGCCGTAGCTGGTGCCGACGATCAGCCGGGTGAAGGGAATCAGCGCGACCATCAGGATCAGGAACGGAATCGAGCGCAGCACATTGACCACGCTACCCAGGCCCTGGTTGAGCAGGCGCGCCTGGAAGATCCCGCCGGGGCCGGTGGTGACCAGCACCAGGGCCAGCGGGATGCCCACCAGAAAGACGATGGCCGAGGACGCGCCGATCATCAGCAGGGTGTCGAGCAGACCTTGCAACAGGCGTTCAGGCATGGGTGAGCACCTCCAGGCGGTCGGCGACATCGCGGGCGCGTTCGAGCAGTTGCGGGGCGCTGGCGGCGGGCGCGGCAACGCTCAGCAGCAGGCGGCCCAGGGCGCGGCCCTGGATGCGCTCGATGCCGCCGTGCAGCAGGCTGACGCGGCTGCCCAGGGCCTGGGCGATGGCCAGCAGGTCCGGCTCCTGCTCGCGTACGCCGGTGTAGTGCAGGTCGAGGATGACTTCGTCGGCCGAAGGATGCTCCAGGCGCGCCAGCAGGTCTGGCGGCAGGTGCTGTTGCAGCGAGCCGAGCAGGGTGCGGCTGACCTCGTGCCGGGGGTTGCCGAAGACTTCCCAGACGTCGCCCTGTTCGACGATGCGCCCGCGTTCGAGCACCACCACGCGGTCGCAGATTTCGCGGATCACTGCCATCTCGTGGGTGATCAGTACGATGGTCAGGCCCAGGCGGCGGTTGATGTCGCGCAGCAGCGCGAGGATGGCCTGGGTGCTCTCGGGGTCCAGCGCCGAGGTGGCCTCGTCGCAGAGCAGGATTTCCGGCTGGTGCACCAGCGCGCGGGCGATGCCGACGCGCTGCTTCTGTCCGCCGGAGAGTTGCGCCGGGTAGGCGTGGCGCTTGTCGGTCAGGCCGACCAGTTGCAGCAGTTCATCCACTCGGTCGGCGATGCGTGCCTTGGGTACGCCGGCCACCCGCAGGGGCAGGGCGATGTTCTGCGCGACCGTCTTGGCCGACATCAGGTTGAAGTGCTGGAAGATCATGCCCACGCGGCGGCGCAGGCCGACCAGTTGCTGGGCATCGAAGGCGCCGATGTCCTCGCCGTCGATCAGCACCTGGCCGACGCTGGGCTGTTCCAGGCGGTTGAGGGTGCGGATCAGCGAGCTCTTGCCGGCGCCGCTGCGGCCGATGATGCCGAACACTTCGCCGCGGCGGACGGAGAGTTCGATGTCGCTCAGCGCCTCCACCGGACCATGGTGGCCGGCGTAGGTCTTGCCCAGGCCGCGCAGGGCGATGTGCTGGGTGGCGAGTTCGAGGTTGCGGTTGAAGCTGACCATGGTGGGGGCCTGTTCTTTGAGTTTGGAGCGGGGCTGTTTCCCTCTCCCTAGCCCTCTCCCTGAAGGGAGAGGGGACTGGTTCGGTGTATTCGGGAGTTTCGGCTTTTGGCCGGAGGCACCGAGGTGGCACCAATGTTCGGTGTGCTGCGGACAGCTCCCTCTCTCTTCAGGGAAAGGGCTGCCGTTGGCGTAGGCGTTTCCGGCGCATTACTTCCAGCCCGGCTGGTAGAGCGAGCCGTGGGCCTTGTCCAGGGCGGCGCGGACCTGCGGCGAGTGCTGGTAGAGGTCGACGAATTTCTTCAGCCGGCCGTCCGGGTCCTTGAAGTCGTCACGGGTGACGAACTGGATGACGTACTCCTTGTTCTCGATGCCGTCGAACAGCAGCGCGCTGTTAGGGTCGATGGTCCCGGCCAGGCTGATGTAATGCGGGTAGCCCTGGGCGAGGTCGACATCGTCCAGTGCGCGCACCAACTGCACGGCTTCCAGTTCGATGATCTGGATGTGCTTCGGGTTGGCCACGATGTCGTCCAGCGTTGCCTTGTAGCCCACGCCATCCTTGAGCTTGAGCAGCCCTGCCTTCTGCAGCAGTTGCAGGCCGCGACCGCCATTGATCGGGTCGTTGGCGATGGCGACCTTGGCGCCATCGGGCAGGTCGGCGATGGCCTTGTACTTGGTTGAGTACAGGCCGACGTTGTTGATGATCCCCGGCGCGAACGCCTTCAGGTGCAGGCCGCCCTCGCGGTTGGCGTTCTCCAGGAAGGGTGTGTGCTGGAAGTAGTTGGCGTCGATATCGCCGTGGTCGAGGGTGATGTTCGGTGCGTTCCAGTCGGTGAACTCCACCAGTTCGACCTTCAGTCCCTGCTGGGCGGCTTCTTTCACCGCCACTTCCAGCGGCGGGGCGAAGGCGGCAGTGGTGCCCAGGCGCAGGGTGTCGGCAGCCTGGGTGAGGCCGGCGGCGAGGAGGCTCAGCGAGAGGCCGAGGGTCAGCTTGAAGCGTGCATGCATGGCAACGAATCCTTTTAGAGTTTTTACGCAGGGAAGGCTGGAGTCGCTCCAGTGGCGGTTGCCTGGCGGAAGCTTGCCCCGACATGCCTTGCGGGCAGTCGGGCGCGGCCGGCGCCGAAGAGTTTTTCCCGCAGGGTGCCGTCTGCGTAGGCGGTCTTGTAGGCGCCACGGCTTTGCAGTTCGGGCACCACGAGGTCGATGAAGTCGGCATAGCTTTCCGGCTCCACGGTGCGGGTCAGGTTGAACCCATCCAGGCCCGCCTCGTTGATCCAGCCCAGCAACTCGTCTGCCACCTGCACCGGGTTGCCCACCAACGTGGTGTAGCGTCCGCCGAGAGCCAACTGCTCCAGCAACTGGCGCACGGTGGCGTCGGTGCGGGCGACGGTCAGGGCCTTGGTGGCGGACTCGATGGCGTTGGTCTTCTCGTAGCGGATCGGCTCGTCCAGTGCATAGCGCGAGAAGTCGATGCCGGTGGTGCTGGCGAAGTGCGCAAGCCCCGCCTCGGCGCTGGCGAAGCGGCGGTACTCGGCGAGCTTGTCGCGGGCCTCGGCCTCGGTCGGCGCGACGATGACGTTGATGCCCATGAACACCTTGATGTCGTCCGCCCGGCGGCCAGCATCGACCGCCGCCTGGCGGATGCGGTCCACCAGGATGCGGGTGGCTTCGCGGGTCTGCGCCGAGACGAAGACGCACTCGGCGTGGCGCGCGGCGAAGGCCAGCCCGCGATTCGACGCACCGGCCTGAAACAGCAGTGGCGTGCGCTGCGGCGAGGGCTGGCTGAGGTGGTAACCCTCGACGTCGAAGAACTCGCCGTGGTGACGGACCTTGTGCACCTTGCCCGGCTGCGCGTAGACGCGACGCTGGCGGTCGGCGATTACGGCGTCGTCTTCCCAGCTGCCTTCCCAGAGCTTGTAGAGCACCTCCAGGTACTCGTCGGCGCGGTCGTAGCGGCGGTCGTGGTCGATCTGCCGCGCCTGGCCCATGGCGCGGGCGGTGCTTTCCAGGTAGCCGGTGACGATGTTCCAGCCGACCCGGCCATCGCTCAGGTGATCCAGCGTGGAGAGCCGGCGGGCGAACGGGTAGGGCGCCTCGTAGGTGAGGTTGGCGGTGACGCCGAAGCCCAGGTGCTGCGTGGCGCCGGCCATGGCCGAGACCAGCATCAGCGGGTCGTTCACCGGCAATTGAATGGCTTCTTTCGCGGTGAGCTCGATGCCGTTCTGGTAGACGTCGTAGACGCCGAGGATGTCGGCCAGGAACAGGCCGTCGAACAGGCCCTTTTCCAGCAGGCGCGCGAGGTCGGTCCAGTGGCTGAGCTTGTTGAAGTCCGTCGAGCGGTCGCGCGGATGGGTCCACAGGCCGTGGTTGATGTGGCCGACGCAATTCATGCTGAAGGCGTTGAGGAGGATCTGCTTCTGGGTCATGGGAAGTCCTTGCGAGGGCGGCTCGGTAAGGGCTCTGCGGCAGCCGTAGGGCGAATCACCCGTAACGGGTTATCCGCCATGGCGGATAACGCCGTGGGCGTTATGCGCCCTACGTTGCAGCCAGGAGCCCTGTAGGAGCGAGCTTGCTCGCGAACCATCCAGCGCTCGGGCTGTTCGCGAGCAAGCTCGCTCCTACGAAAAGCGGGCGCGGTGCACGACGGAGCGCCTTTGTAGGAGCGAACTTTTTCCGCGATAGGGCGCAGCGCAGGGGCTGATCGCGGACGGAGTCCGCTCCTACGAAAAGCGGAGGCGGTGCGGGGCATCAGAGGGTCCCCCGACGCGGCGGCAGCTTGCCGTTGAGGTAGTAGTTGCCCACCGCGAAGTACTTCCAGCGCGCCGGGTCGTGCAGGGTGTGCACGCGGGCATTGCGCCAGTGGCGGTCAAGGCCCAGCTCGGCGAGGCTGGCGCGGCTGCCGCCCAGTTCGATCAGCTTGCTGCCCGCCAGCAGCGAGACTTCGGTGGTGATCGCCCGCGCCTCGGCCACGGCGATGGAGGCGGCAGCGACGCTCTCGGCATTGGGCTCGGCGGTGGCCGCGTCGAGCACGCGGCCCGAGCGATCCAGCAGCGCTTCGGCGGCGTGCAGGCGGATCGCCAGGCGGCCGATTTCGTTGATCGCCAGCGGGTCGTCGCTGGCCTTGTCCACGCCCGAATCGATCCACGGCCGTGCCTTCTCGCGCAGGAACACCAGCGCATCCTCATAGGCGCCTCGGGCAATGCCGGCATCGATGGCGGCGTGCAGGATCTGCGCGAAGGGACCGACGGTGGTCGGGCGCTCGAACGCGCTCTGGAACGGCACGATGTCGTCCTCGCTCACGGGCGCGCCATCGAATACCACGCTGCCGCTGCCGGTGGTGCGCTGGCCGAAGCCGGACCAGTCGTCGATCACCTCCACGCCCTGCCTGTCGCGCTCGATGAAGGCGAACTGCTGGACGCCCTCGTCGTCGATCACCAGGGTCGGAATGCGTTGCGCATAGAGCGCGCCGGTGCAGTAGAACTTGCGCCCGTGGATGCGCAACTGGCCGTCCTCGCGCGTGAGGCGGGTGGTGCGGTCGTGGGCGGTGCGCGTGCCGATTTCCGCCAGGGCGTTGCCGAAGCGCACGCCGGCCAGGACCTCGGCGAACAGGCGGGCCTTCTGCGTTTCGCTGCCGTTCACCCGCAGCAGTTCGACAGCGTAGAAATGGTTCTGCGGAATCTGTCCCAGCGAGCCATCCGCGGCGGAGATGATGGCGATCACGCGGGCCACCGTGACGCGGGAAACCCCGGCGCCGCCGTACTCGCGAGGCACGGTGATGCCCCACAGGCCGGAGCGGCTGAAGCGCTCCAGTTCGTCCCAGGGCAGGCGACGTTCACGGTCGCGGGCGATGGCGCCTTCACGGAAGTCGGCGGCCAGGGCGCGGGCGACGTCCAGGGCTTCGTCGTCGCTGCGGATGATGTGGATGGGGCTGCTCTGCTGCAGGGGAGATTGTACGAGGCTATTCATCGGCGCTCCTCAGATCCAGGAATGACGCGCCGGGCGGGCGCCGTTGAGGTGATAGGCGCCAACCGCCTGGACCTTCCAGCGCACCGGGTCGTGCAGGGTGTGCACGCGGGCGTTGCGCCAGTGGCGGTCGAGGTTGAATTCGGCGAGGGTGGCGCGGCTGCCGGCCAGCTCGAAGAGCTTCTCGCTGGCGGCCAGGCTGATCTCGGTGGTCAGCACCTTGGCTTCGGCCACCGCGATGGACGCGCGGGCGGCGGACTCGTCGTCGATGGGCCGCGCGCTGACTTCGTCGAGCACATGGCCGGCGCGCTCCAGCAGCGCTTCGGCGGCGTGCAGTTCGACCTGCAGGCGGCCGATCTCGGCGACGGTGAAGGGCTCTTCGCTGGCGTGCTCGACGTTCGCGTCGATGAAGGGGCGGGTGCGCGTGCGGATGAAGTCGATGGCGTCTTCCAGCGCGTTCGCCGCGATGCCGGCGTCGATGGCGGCCTGGATCAATTGCGACACGGCGCCCTGGATGTTGGGCACGTCGGCCAGACGGCCATTGTGGATCACCAGCGAGCCGGCGATCGGGGCGTTGTCCAGCAGCACGGTGCCGCTGGCGGTGGTGCGCTGGCCGAAGCCGGACCAGTCGTCGACGATGCGCAGGCCTTCCACGCCGCGCTCGACGAAACCCATGACGGCGCGGCCTTCCTCGTCGATGGCCTTCACCGCGACCCAGTGGGCGAACAGCGCACCGGTGGAATAGAACTTCTCGCCGCTGACGCGGAAGTGTTCGCCGTCGCGAACCAGCCGCGCCTTGAGCTCGAGGGTGTTGCGGGTGTTGCGTTCGGGGCCGGCATTGCCGATGCGCCGACCATTCAGCACGCCGCCGAACAGCACGCGCTTCTGCGCGTCGCTGGCGGCGTTGTCGATCACGTTGAGCAGGCCAAACTGGTTCTGCGGAATCTGCCCCAGCGCCGGGTCGGCGGCGCAGATCACGCGGAAGACCTCGGCCACGGTGGCGTAGGACACCTGCGCACCGCCGTACTCCCGGGGAATGCTGATGCCGCCCAGGCCGAGGGCGGTGAAGTGCTCCAGCTCGCGCCAGGGCAGGGCGCGCTCGCGGTCGCGGGCGGCGGCGCCGGGTTTCGCCAGGCGGGCCACTTCGTGGGCGGCGTCGATGGCCTGGGCGTCGTTCTCGATGCGGCGCGCCGGGAGTAGCCGGGGCGCCTGGTCACGAAGGTCCTTGGGTGCGGATTCGTTGGTCATGCGGTTTCCTGTGGTTGTGGAGCAGGGAACTCCCTCTCCCTAACCCTCTCCCTGAAGGGAGAGGGGACTGTCCGAGTGCGTTGAAACAGTTGCATCAGCCGGCGGGCTTTTGGCTCCCTCTCCCTTCAGGGAGAGGGCGGGGGAGAGGGTGCTTCGCCCCCGCGCGCCCGATCTCGCATCAGAACGCCGGGGCGATCTCGCCCTTGTAGCGGGTCAGGATGAACTGCCGGACTTCCGGCGAATTCAGCGCCTTGGCGAGCTTCTGGATGCCCGGGTCCTGGATGTTGTCCGGGCGGGCGACGAGGAACTCGGCGTAGAGGTCCTTGCCTTTCTCCACGATCAGCGCGCTCTTGGTGTCGATGCCCGCTTCCAGCGCGTAGTTGGCGAAGATGAACGCCAGGTCCACCTGCTTCACTGCGCGGGCCAGCAGGGCGCCTTCGAGCTCACGGATCTTCAGGTGCTTGGGGTTGTCGGTGATATCGCGCTCGGTGGACTGCGGGTTGGTCGGGTCCTTGAGCTTGATCAGGCCGCTCTCGGCCAGCAGCACGAGGGCGCGGCCGGTGTTCACCGGGTCGTTCGGGATGGCCACGCTGGCGCCGTCGGGCAGTTCGGCGAGGGACTTGTACTTGGTGGAGTAGGCGCCGAAGGGCTCGATGTGGATGCCCACCACCGGTACCAGGTCGGTGTGGCGGGTCTTGTTGAAGTCATCGAGGAAGGGGCGGTACTGGTAGTAGTTGGCGTCGAGGTTCTTCTGCGCGAGCTGCAGGTTGGGCTGGATGAAGTCGGTGAAGACCTTGATGTCCAGGTCGACGCCTTCCTTGGCCAGTTCCGGTTTGACGAATTCGAGGATCTCGGCGTGGGGCACCGGGGTGGCGCCGACCACGAGTTTTTCCCCCGCGTGGGCGGAGAAGGCGACGACGGCTGCCAGGATGGCGATGGCCTTTTTCATGGGTGTTGCTCCTTGAACAGTTGGGGTGGGCCGTCGTGGTGTGGACGTGGGGCCTGGATGGCAGCGGGGCCGGCTGCCGGCGGCTGGATCGAAGGTGCCGCTCCCTGATGGGGAGTGGGCGGGGAATTCAGCGCCGCGTGTAGCGTGCTACCAGTCGGTCGCCGCTCATCTGCAGGGCCTGCACCAGCAGGATCAGCAGGGCGACGGTGATGATCATCACGTCGGTCTGGAAGCGCTGGTAGCCGAAGCGGATGGCCAGGTCGCCCAGGCCGCCGCCGCCGATCACGCCGGACATCGCCGTGTAGTCCACCAGCACGATGGCGGTGACGGTCACGGCGGCGACCAGCCCGGTGCGCGCTTCGGGCAGCAGGGTGTGCCAGATGATCTGCCAGGTGCTGGCGCCCATCGCCTGGGTGGCTTCCACCAGGCCGCGGTCGACTTCACGCAGGGCGGTTTCCACCAGCCGCGCGAAGAACGGCGTGCAGCCCACTACCAGCGGCGGAATGGCGCCGGCGACGCCCAGCGAGGTCCCGGTGATCAGCGTGGTGACCGGGATCAGCACGATCAGCAGGATGATGAACGGCAGCGAGCGCAGCATGTTCACCACCACCGACAGCGCGCGGTACAGGCCGGGTTTCTCATGCAACTGGCGCTTGCCGGTGAGGTACAGCAGCACGCCCAGCGGCAGGCCCAGCAGCACGGTGAAGGCCAGTGCGCCGCCGAGCATGGCGAGTGTGTCCAGGCAGGCCTGACCGAGGTCGTGCCAGTCGAGGTTGCGGAACCAGCCGTCCATTACCTTTCACCCCGGCGAAGCGTCGCGGCGCGGTGCGGCGCGCGCAGGCGGTCGCCCTGGCCGAACAGCTTGTGGCGCAGGGTGCCTTGCTCGTACTCGCGCTTGAACAGCCCGCGCGCCTGCAGTTCGGGCACCAGCAGGTCGACGATGTCGACGAAGGTTTCCGGCGCCACCAGGCTGGAGAGGTTGAAGCCGTCGACGTCGGTTTCCTCGACCCAGGCCTGCAACTGGTCCGCCACGGTCTGCGGCGAGCCCACCAGCAGCGGGCCGTCGCCCCCTAGGGCGCAGTAGTCGGCGATTTCGGCGGCGGTCCACTGGCGCTCCGGGTCGGCGGCGCTGAAGGCGTCCACCGCGGACTGGATGGCGTCGCTCTGTACGTGGCGCAACACCTGGTCCGGCGCGTACTGGCCGAAGTCGATGCCGGTCCAGCCGGATACCAGTGCCAGGGCGCCCTCGCGGTCGCTGTACTGGCGATAGTCTTCCAGCTTGGCCAGGGCCTCTTCGTCGGTCGGCGCGACGATCACGGTGAGCTGGTTCAGCACCAGCACGTCGCTGGGTTGGCGGCCGGCTTCCACGGCAAGTCGGCGGAGGTCGGCCACCTGGTCGCGGAGGATGTTCTTCGTGGGTGCTGCGACGAATACGCACTCGGCATTGCCAGCGGCGAACGCCTTGCCACGGCTGGATGCACCGGCCTGGTACAGCACTGGGGTGCGCTGCGGCGAGGGCTGGCTCAGGTGGAAGCCGGGCACGTCGAAGTGCTCGCCCTGGTGCTCGATGGGGTACACCTTGCGCGGGTCGGCGTAGACGCCGGTTTTGCGATCAGCGACCACCGCGTCGTCGTCCCAGCTGGCTTCCCAGAGCTTGTAGCAGACCTCCAGGTACTCCTCGGCCAGGGCATAGCGCTGCTGGTGGTTGAGCTGCTGCTTCAGCCCCAGGTTGCGCGCGCCGCTGTTCAGGTAGGAGGTGACGATGTTCCAGCCGGCGCGGCCTCGGGTCAGGTGGTCCAGCGTGGAGAGGCGCCGGGCGAAGGGGAACGGGTGCTCGAAGGACACCGAGGCGGTGATGCCGAAACCCAGGTGCTCGGTGGCCGCGGCCATGGCCGGGACGATCTGCAACGGGTCGTTGGCCGGCACCTGCGCGCCGGCGAACAGCGCGGCGTCGGCGTTGCCGTGGTAGACGTCGTAGACGCCCAGCACATCGGCCAGGAACAGCCCGTCGATCTTGCCGCGCTCGAGGGTTTTCGCCAGTTCGATCCAGTAGTGGATATCGGTGTAGCGCGCCGCCTGCTGGTCGCGCGGGTGGCGCCAGAGGCCGGGCGACAGGTGGCCGACGCAGTTCATGGCGAAGGCGTTGAGGCGAATCTCTTTCATAGCGGGTACCAAAACGGTGAATAGGCCGTCGCGAGCGATCCGAGAGCCAGGCGGACGGAGCGCAGCGACGAGACATATCGAATGAACAGCGCGAGCACCGTCGCACAGGTGATTTCACCTGAACCGCCGAAGGCGGGCCCGAAGGGCGAGCGAACGCGAGTCACGCAGCTATCGGTTCGCGCAGCAGGCGTATTCACCGTTTTCAGTTCCAGTCGTGGCGCGGCGGACGCTTGTCATTGAGCAGCCAGTTGCCGACCAGGTGGTACTTCCAGCGCACCGGGTCGTGCAGGGTGTGCACGCGGGCGTTGCGCCAGTGGCGGTCGAAGCCGTGGCGGGCGAGGGTGGAGCGGGTGCCGCCCAGCTCGAACAGCTTGTTGGTGGCGTCGATAGCGACTTCGGTAGTCAGCACCTTGGCTTTCGCCACGGCGACCGAGGCGCGGGCCACGCTGTCCTCGTCCGGCGCCGGGCGGGCGGCGTCCATCACCTTGCCGGCGCGTTCCAGCAGGGCGTCGGCGGCCTCGATGCGGATGCCCAGTTCGCCGACCTGGATGATGGTCAGCGGGTCTTCGCTGGCCTTCTCCACGCCAGCGTCGATCCATGGGCGCGCCTGTTCGCGGACGAAGGCGATGGTGTCGCGCAGCGCCGCGCGGGCGATGCCGGCGTCGATGGCGGCAGTGGTGATCTGGGCGAACGGGCCGGCCAGGGTTGGCACGTCATAGGAGCGGTGCGTCGGGAAGACGTTGAACGCCGGCACGCGCAGGCCTTCCACCAGCACGGTGCCGCTGGAAGTGGTGCGCTGGCCGATGCTGGCCCAGTCGTCGACGATGACGAGGCCCGGCGTATCGCGCGGGACGAAGGCGAGCTGCGCGTTGTTCTGCTCGTCCAGGCCGAGCACGCCGATCCAGTGGGCGTAGAGCGAGCCGGTGCAATAGCCCTTGCGGCCGTCGATCAGCACGCTGTCGCCGTCATGGCGCAGACGGGTCTGGATGTCCTGGACGTTCTTGCCACCGGTTTCCGACAGGGCGTTGGCGAAGCGGTTGCCCTTGAGCGCGAGGTCGAAGAAGAAGCGCTTCTGTTCTTCCGTGCCCTGCAGGCGGATGTCTTCCAGCAGGCAGTAGTGGTTCTGCGGAATCTGCCCCAGTGACGGGTCGGCGGCGGAGACGATGGCGATGACTTCGGCCAGCGTGGCGTAGGACACCTCGGCGCCGCCGAACTCGCGGGGCACGGTGATGCCCCAAAGGCCGCTGTTGGAATAGACCTCCACGACTTCGGGCGGGACTTCGCGGTTGCGGTCGCGTTCGGCGGCGCCTTCGAGCAGGAAGGCGGCGACCTTGTGGGCGATTTCGATGGCCTCGGCATCGGAGCCGATCCGGTGCGCGTTGGGTTCGCGGATGTCGTAGTGGGCGGATTCGGGGAGTTGGGGCATGGCAGTACAGCGACCTCGGCAGATGAATCGACCCGGCGTTCGGGTCTGTCTGATTGGGTCATTGCACAAGCTGTGCCGGAAATTAATTTCCTTTTAAATCAATGGTTTGAGTTTTCAGTCCAACAGTTGAGGCGCTGGGCGGACAGCAAAGTGTTGGGTGGGTGTTGCTGTGGCAACAGTGCTGGAGCACACCGGCAGTTCGTGGGGCGGGAAGGGAAAGCGTTCGCGAGCAAGCTCGCTCCTACAAGGTGTGCGCCGACGCTGGTCTGTAGGAGCGAGCTTGCTCGCGAACCTGGTCAGGGGAACAGGGGGCTCAGGCCAGCTCCTGGCACACGTCTATCCAATCGGCCTCGACCAACTCCAGCATGCGCTGCGGCTCGATCCGCACTGCGCTGTGCACCGCGCCGGCTGCCGGCAGCACCTCGTCGAATGCCTGCAGCGACACATCGCAATACACCGGCAGCGGCGTCGCCAACCCGAACGGACAGACGCCGCCCACCGGGTGCCCGGTCAGTTCCACCACTTCCTCGGCGCCGAGCATCTTGGCCTTGCCGCCAAAGGCTTCCTTGAGCTTGCGGTTGTCCAGTCTTGCATCGCCGCGGGCGACCACCAGCACGGTGCGCTCGCCGACCCGCAAGGACAGGGTCTTGGCGATGCGGCCCGGCTCCACGCCGTGGGCCTCGGCGGCCAGGGCGACGGTGGCAGTGCTGGTTTGCAGCTCGATGATGGCGATGTCGGGGGCCTTTTCGGCAAAGAAGGCGCGAACCGATTCCAGGCTCATGGGGCGATGCTCCGTGTCGTGCGAAAAGGTTTGAATCTAGGGAGCATGGGCGAAGCTGTCCAGAGCGTGCTTTCAGTGTCCGTGGATGAGCAGCCTCTCGATCTCGGGGATGCCCATGGACTGGTTGGCGTTCAGCAGTTCCAGGCGGGCCGCGAATATCCTCAGCTCGCGCTCGGCTGCCTGCACCGCGCGGGTGAGGGCGGACAGCGGCACGGTCACCGAATGCAGGGGCGGCGGTGGGACGAAGGCCTCGCCCGGCCCATTGAAGTCGAAGCTGGCGGACTGGTTGTGCTGGTTGATGTCGGGCGAGGGGTGGCCACTGTACAGGTAGGCGCTTTTGCCGGCGGCGACGCGCTTCCAGCTTTGCAGGTCGCCCAGGTCGCTGCAGCACTGCGGGAAGAGGACGTCGAGGGCGCCGACCCGCAGCACATAGCCCCCGGACAGGGGTGGCACGCGGGCCCAGTTCCGTGAACCTTCCAGACCCTCGGCGCAGTGCAGCTGGATCAAACGCGAAATGTCCGCGTCGCTCAGGTCGGCAATGCGATGGAACGCACTGCCCGGCAGGTAGGCACGTAGCCGCGGGCTGAAGCCGTTGGCCCGCAGGTTGCGCTCGTGGTATTCCCGCCAGCTTGCGACGTGCTCCCAGTACGGACCGTTGCTGGGAAGCGGAACGGAGTCGACCAGGTAGAACAATTCGATGATGGGGATGAGCTGAACCTGCATGGGAGGCCCCGGCGATTGCTGAGCGGCACGTTCTAATGGCGCCAGCCAGGGGCGTCCATAGCGAATTTTCCTATATCGCCGGCTGGGTGCTGCCGAGCGACCTATGCTCAAAGCCCTCGCAAGACCGCTGGAAAAAATTTTGCGGGGCCTGTCGATCTTTCGTCACGCCCTTCGACTACTTGTCAGGAACCGGAAGCAACCGGCCGCCATGCTGAAAATGACAACAAGAGGAGAAAGACGATGCGTTTCATGGTGATCGTCAAAGCCACCGCCGACTCCGAAGCCGGTGTGATGCCCAAGCAAGAGCTGCTCGCCGCCATGGGGGCCTACAACGAGGAGCTGGTGAACGCTGGCGTGATGTTGGCTGGCGAAGGCCTGCATCCCAGCTCGAAGGGAGCGCGGGTGCGCTTCGACGGTGCTTCGCGGCAGGTGATCGACGGCCCGTTCGCCGAGACCAAGGAGCTGATTGCCGGCTTCTGGATCATGCAGACCGCGTCGCTGCAGGAGTGCATCGACTGGGTCAAGCGCTCGCCCAATCCGTTCGACGGCGAGTCCGAGATCGAGATCCGGCAGATTTTCGAGGCCGAGGACTTCGGCGCCGAATTCACCCCTGAACTGCGCGAGCAGGAAGAACGCCTGCGCGCAGAAATCGCCGGCAAATCCTGAATCTGGAGGACACTGCCATGTTGATGAATGCCTACCTGGTCTTTGACGGCAACTGCGAAGAAGCCTTCCGTTATTACGCCGAAGTGTTGCGCGCCGAACTGCCGGCTCTGATGCGCTTCTCCGACGCACCGGGTTGCGAGGACATGCCCGAGGCGCTGAAGAATCGCGTGATCCACGTACGCCTGGAGGTGGACGGCCATGTGCTGATGGGCTCGGACGCCTCGCCGCAATGCGGCCAGTACGAAGGCGTGAAGGGCGTGTCGATCACCCTCAATGTCGACAGCAAGGCCGAGGCGCGGCGGCTGTTCGACGTCCTGGGCAAGGGCGGCAAGGTCACCATGCCGCTGGAACAGACCTTCTGGGCCGAGCTGTTCGGCGCCGTGGAAGACCGCTTCGGGGTGCCGTGGATGATCAATTGCGAGAAGGAAGCCTGATCGCCGCACCGATCCTGCACGATCAAAATGCCCCTCTCCCTAACCCTCTCCCTGAAGGGAGAGGGGACCGATCGGCACAGGTTGAAACATCACTGTCAGCCGGTGCGGACGGCTCCCTCTCCCTTCAGGGAGAGGGCGGGGGGAGAGGGCGTTCATCCGAGCTTCCACGACTGGCGCGGAACCGCTCCGGCGTCGTCCCGGTAAACCGCTGGAATGCCCGGTGAAAACTGGTGACGTGTTCATAGCCGAGCAGGAAGGCGATTTCCTGCAAGGCCATCCGGCTGGCCAGCAGATAGCGCTGGGCCAGCGCCATGCGTACCTCCAGCACTATTCCCTTGAAGGTCAGGCCGTGCTCGCGCAGCCGGCGCTGCAGCGTATGCGGGGGCAGGCGCAGCCAGGCGGCGGTCTGCTCCAGGTCGGGGAGTGGAATGCGCGCGTTCTGCAGCAGGTAATAGCGCACATCGTCCGGCAACGCTGGCCCACGCTCGAAGCTGGCCAGGGTCGCTGCACCCTGCGCCTGGCACAGCCGGCTCACCGACGGGTTGGCGGTGGAGAAGGGCTGGTCGTGGAAGGCCTTCGGTATCCACAGCTCGGCTTGCCCGGCATTGAACAGGCAGGGGCCGGGAAAAAGTTCGCCATACAAGGCCGCATGAGCTGGCGGCGGGTAGGGCAGGTACAGCTGCATGCCGGGGCAGGTCTCCAGGTCCGGCAGGCGCTGGCAGAGCCAGCGCCAGGTGCTGCTCAGCCATTCCTCGCAAAGGGCGATGCGCTCCACGTCGCTGAAGGGCGGCAGTCGGAGCGTCAGGCGGATGTGCTCGCCAACTTCTTCGCGGTGGGTGTGGATGGGGTGCGGCATCAGGCTCGACGGCTGGCCGAGGGAGATGTCCCAGGAGCGCCGCAGGTTGGCCGCGCTGATCAGCGCATAGCCGATCACCCCCAGGTCATAGAGGTTGTAGCGCTGGCCCAGGCGCAGGAAGAAGTCGCTCGGGCCGAGCAACCCGGCGGCTTGCTGCAGCAGCCGGTAATAGCGGGCGAAGTTCATCTGGGCAGCCGCCGCTTCGCTGCTGCTGGGCAGACCGAGGCCACCGAGCAGGGGTGTCAGGGGCGGCAGAGCGGGGCGGGCGCGCCACTCGTCGAGGAAGTGGCGGAACAGCTGGCGGGAGGCGTAATCGATGTCGAAGGACGCGGTAGGCATGGCGTAGCCTCAAGCTGTCTTCTTGTGCTAGTGAGTTGTTATCTTATGCTAGTCGGTGGCTGGAAGCCGAGCCCTATACTGCCTCCACGGACAAGAACAATAAGGGCCTGCCATGACCGCTCCGGACCGCTTCCGCTCCTCCCATTCTCCAAACGACCGCTTCGCTGAACTGCTGCTGCACAACGGCCGTTTCTATACGCTCGATCCCGCCCAGCCCTGGGCCGAGGCCATGGCCATCCGCGATGGCCGGCTGCTGGCGGTAGGCCGGCGAGAGGAGATGGAGCATCTGATCGGTCCCGATACCCTGGTGCGCGACCTCGAAGGCGCCTTCTGCATGCCCGGCCTGCACGACATGCACACCCACCCGGACCTGGCGCTGAACCCGCGCTATGCCGACGATCTCGACGTTGGCATCGAGGACCCGACCCCGGATCAATTGGCGAAAGCCATTCGCGACTACGCCGACAGCCACCCCGGCGATGGCTGGGTCTACGGCCAGTACTGGGTACGCTATACCTTCCGCGAAGCCGGGCTGAAGCCGGGGCGCGAGTGGCTCGACAGCATCCTGCCCGACCGCCCCGTGGCGCTGCTCGATCGCATGTGGGGTACCATGATGGTCAATTCCCGCGCGCTTGAACTGGCTGGGATCGACGCCAGCACCGCCGACCCGCGCAACGGCTACCTGGAGCGCGACGAGTTGACCGGCGAGCCCAACGGCCTGCTGATCGACGGCGCCTATGCGCTGATCCACGCCGCCATGCCGCCGACCCCGGCCAAGGTGTTGCGCCAGTCCTACCGCGAGGGCGTGCACTTCCAGAGCTCGCGCGGCGTTACAGCGGCCAAGTACCTGCATGTCTGCGAAAACCGCCTGGACGCCCTCAAGTACCTCGACGACGCCGGGCAACTGACCCTGCGCGTGGAAGCGGCGATCAGTTGGCAGGACGACATCTTCCCGGTGCGTCGCCGCTGGGAGCTGCTAAGCGGCGAGCGCCATTACTACCGCAGCGCGCGGCTGTCGGCGAACGCGGTGAAGTTCCATTTCGACGGCACCGTCGAGCCGCGTTCCTCCTTCCTTATTACACCCTGGCCGGGCGAGGACGCCTGGCGCGGCAAGCTGAACCTGACGCCCGAGCACATCACCGACATGGTGGTGGACATGGACCGCCGCGGTATCCGCGTCATCGCCCACTGCACCGGCGATGCGGCGTCCGACGTATTCCTCGACGCGGTGGCCGAGGCGCGCCGGCGCAATGGTTTCAGCGGCGTGCGCCACCAGTGCGCGCACAGCACCATCCTGCATCCGGGCAACCTCAAGCGCTTCCGCGAACTGGACGTGATCGCCGAGTTTTCCCCGGCGGCCTGGTACCCGACACCCTTCGCCAGCGGCGCGCGCTCGGGCTACGGCACGGATCGCCTGAAGCGCATCTATGACTTCAAGGGGGTGCTGGCCGCCGGCGGCATCGCGGTATTCGGCACCGACTGGCCGGTGGCGTCGATTGACCCTTGGCTTGCGCTGGAAACCCTGGTGACCCGGCAGAACCCCTGGAACGACGACCCGGCCTGCTTCGGCGAGCCGATCAGCCTGGAACAGGCGATTCGCGTGGCGACGCTCAATGGCGCCTACGCCATGGGGCTGGAGAGGCTCACCGGTAGCCTGGAGGCGGGCAAGTCGGCGGACTTCATCGTGCTTGACCGCAACCTCTTCGAGCAGCCGGCGCGCAACTTCATCCATCGCACCGAAGTGCTGCTGACGTTCGTCGAAGGCCGCCCGGTGTACGACCGCCTCGGCCAGTTCAGCGATACCGCTCTGACGGCGGTGTGGCAGGGCGAGCCGCCGCGCATCGAAGGGGTCAACGCATGAACGCTGCCAGCATTCCGGTGACCGTGGTGGCTGGTTTCCTGGGGGCGGGCAAGACCACGCTGCTGCGCAACCTGCTGGAGCGCTGCGAAGGCCGGCGCCTGGCGGTGATCGTCAATGATTTCGGCGAGCTGAATATCGACGCCGGGATGATCGCCGAGCAGACCGAGGCCGTGTACAGCCTGGAAAACGGCTGCATCTGCTGTAGCGTGCAGGACGACCTGCTGGCGCAACTGGAGCGCTTGGCGAACCTGCACCCGCCCCTGGAACAGGTGGTGATCGAATGCAGCGGGGTGTCCGACCCACAGCGCATCGTGCAGACGCTGGGCTACCCGAAACTGCGTCGGCGCCTGCATCTGGATGCGGTGCTTACCGTGGTCGACGGCGCCCGCCGGGAACCGCTGGAAGGCGAGTATGCGCGACTGGAGCGCATGCAGGCGGCAGCCGCCGACCTGCTGCTGCTGAACAAGTGCGACCTGCTCGACAGCGATGAACGCGCCAGTCAGCGCGAACGCTTCGGCCGTGGTGCACGGGTGCTGGAGACCATCCAGGCGCAGATTCCCGATGAACTGCTGCTGGGTGAGCCGTCACGCAAGCTGCGGCCCCATGGGCAGGAAGGCATCGACCATGGCGAGCTGTTCGACAGTTGGAGCTGGCAGGGCGAGGCGAGCTTCGATGGCGCGCGGCTGAAGCAATGGCTGGAGACGTTGCCGCGCGGCCTTCTACGCCTCAAGGGGCTCATTCGATTGGCGGGGCAGGGCGAAGCGGTCTGGCTGCAGTATGTCGGTGGGCGTTATCAGTTGCGCCCGGCGACAGCGGCCGAGGCGGTGCAGGGCTCGCGGCTGGTGTTCATCGCGGAGAAGGATGCGGGGTTGCGGGCTGATCTTGAGGCCGGGCTGCAAGGGTGCTTTTCGTAGGGCTGGGCTCTTTGGGGTTCTGTGCCTGGGCTTACCCCGCTCCCTAACCCTCTCCCTGAAGGGAGAGGGGACCGTTCGGCGCAGGTTGAAACAATGGCCGCAGCCGGCACGGACAGCTCCCTCTCCCTTCAGGGAGAGGGTGGGGGAGAGGGCAAGCTCCCCACCGATGTTTCGTCAGGGCTTGGCGCGGGCAATAAAAAACCGGCCACCCGGGCCGGTTTTTCACGCAGCAGCCGAACTCAGCGGTATTCGCAGAGGTAGGCGGTGTCCTGGGCGACTTTCAGCTGGAACTTGCTGTTGGCCGGCACGGTGAAGTTGCTGCCGCCTTCGAAGGTTTCCCAGGTGTCGCTGCCCGGCAGCTTGACGGTCAGCGCGCCGGCGACGACGTGCATCACCTCCAGCTGGCTGGTGCCGAATTCGTATTCGCCCGGAGCCATCACGCCGATGGTGGCGGGGCCTGCGGTCATGTCGAAGGCGATGGATTTGACGGTGCCGTCGAAGTACTCGTTGACCTTGAACATGGGCTTCTCCTGCAAGAGGGGTGAAAAAGGGCCCGCCAGTATGCCCAAGGCCGCCGGCCCCGTCACTAGAGCGAGGCTGGCGACCGTGCGGTCAGTGATTGGTGGGTGGCGTCAGCCGGCGACGGGCAGGGTCAGCGGCAGCAGGCGGGCGGTGTTGCGGGCGTCTTCCAGGGCGCGATGCGGCTGCCCCTGGAAATGCAGCCCGGCCAGGTGCAGCGCGGCGTTCAGGCCCACCGGGCGCTTGAGCTGGCGGGCCTGGGCAAAGCGCTGCTTGAGGTTGACGTGCGGCACGCGGGACAGGTGGCTGTCCAGATGCTGGCGGCGCCACTCCAGTTCCAGCTGATGGCGGTCATAGTCGCCCCAGCTGGTCCACCCGGCCAGGCGCGGGCTGTGCTGCGCGAGCCAGCGCTCGAACTGCGGCCAGACTTCATGCAGCGGCGCGGCAGCATCGACATTGGCCTGGGTGATGTGGGTGAGTTCGCGGCAGAAGGCCGTCAACAGCGGGCGCCGCTGTGGGCGGACGAAACGCTGGAAATGGTCCAGCTCGCGGCCATCGGCCTCTGCCACCAGGCTCGCGCCGATCTCGATGATCTCCATTTCCTCGACTGGCCAGCCGCCTTCCTCGGTGGTGGCTTCCAGGTCGATCACCAGCCAGTGGGGCATAGTCGGTGCTCGTGGTTGGGTTCGAATCGAGTATGGAAGGCGTTTGCGCGACCGGCAAACCGCGCTAGGCTGAGCGCCTTCTGCTGACAAGGGGACCGCGATGGCGAGAGTGGCATTCATCGGCCTGGGGGTGATGGGCTATCCCATGGCCGGACATCTGGCGCGCGAAGGGCATGAGGTCTGCGTCTACAACCGCACCGCGAGTCGTGCGGCGCAGTGGGTCGGGCAGTTCGGCGGCCGCTGCGCGGACACGCCGCGCGAGGCGGCGCAATGGGCCGACTTCGTGATGTGCTGCGTGGGCAACGATGACGACCTGCGCAGCGTGGTGCTGGGTGGGGACGGTGCGTTGGCGGGCATGCAGCCCGGCTCCGTGCTGGTCGACCACACTACCGCTTCCGCTGAAGTAGCCCGTGAACTGGCCGTGATGGCGGCCGAGCGCGAGCTGGGCTTCCTCGATGCGCCGGTGTCCGGCGGTCAGGCCGGCGCCGAGAATGGCGCGCTGACGGTGATGGTCGGTGGCGATGCCGACATCTACGCCCGCGCCGAGCCGGTGATCGCCACCTACGCGCGCATGGTGCGACGCATGGGCCCGGTGGGCAGCGGCCAGTTGACCAAGATGGTCAACCAGATCTGCGTCGGTGGTTTGCTGCAGGGGCTGTCCGAGGCGCTGCACTTCGCCCAGAGCGCCGGCCTCGACGGCATGGCGGCGATGGAGGTGATCAGCAAGGGCGCCGCGCAATCCTGGCAGTTGGAGAACCGTCACCAGAGCATGCTGGAAGGGCGCTTCGATTTTGGTTTCGCGGTGGACTGGATGCGCAAGGACCTGGGCATCGTCCTCGACGAGGCTCGCCGCAATGGCGCGAAATTGCCGGTCACCGCGCTCGTCGATCAGTTCTACGCCGAGGTGCAGGCCGCCGGCGGTGGACGCTGGGACACTTCCAGCCTTATCACTCGCCTGCAGGACGCGCCCGAGTCCTGAGTCGTTCATCCTGCGAGTCGCGCCTCAGGCGCGAAAGATGAAGTAAACCGCGCCCAGCAGGCACAAGCCGGCCCAGAGATAGTCGAGCTTGAGAGGCTGCTGCATGAAGTACACGCTGAACGGCACGAAGACCGCCAGCGTGATGACTTCCTGCATGATCTTCAGTTGCCCTACCGACATCACCGTGTAGCCGATGCGGTTGGCCGGCACCTGCAGCAGGTATTCGAACAGTGCGATGCCCCAGCTGACCAGCGCGGCGATGATCCACGGCTTGCTGTTCAGGGTTTTCAGGTGGCCGTACCAGGCGAAGGTCATGAACAGGTTGGAAAGCGACAGAAGAAACGCGGTTTGCAGCCAGACCGGCATGGCAGAGGCTCCAGTAAGGGACAGTGCGTGAGCCTAGTGGAGCGCCGCCCGACAGCCAAGGGGCGCCGGAGCGATCCTGTTCCTGATGGAGGCAAGCGCGGCATTGACGCTGGGATTGCCGGCATCCGGCGCGCCGGCCCCGGTCTGACGTGATCGCCTGTTCGAAGCCGCCAGGCCGGGCGCTGATGTGCTGGCGGTGTCTGGAATTTCCGCTGATCCGGCCAGCTTGGCGGAATGGCTGACGGGCTATATGCTCGGCGGCCAATTTCTGACGGCGGCTGTGCAAGCAGGGCTGCCGAGCTTTTCCCCTCTGCTTGTCGATCGCCCATAGAGAGTTCATCCATGGAATGCCGTATCGGCTGTGGCGCCTGCTGCATCGCGCCGTCGATTTCCTCGCCCATCCCCGGCATGCCTGACGGTAAGCCGGCCGGTGTGCGCTGCGTGCAACTGGACGAGCGCAATCTCTGCAAACTATTCGGCGACTCGCGGCGTCCAAAGGTTTGTGCGGCCTTTGACGCGGACGCCGATGCTTGCGGCAGCAGCAACGAGCAGGCGCTGCAGATCCTTACCGAGTGGGAACGCATCACCGCTGCCTGATGTGACTTGGAAGTCACGTTTTCGCGGTCCATACTGACGCCCCGACCCGCTCAAGACCGCGGATTGCAAAGGGGCGGCGCGATTGCCGGCCCCCACAAGATCAAGAATAAAGAGAGGTAAGACGATGCGTGGTGTATTGCGTATGACCCTGCTGGCCACTGCCGTGGTGGGCTTTGCCGGTACTGCCCTGGCTGAAGACTGGAAGCTGGAGAAGGAAGACGACGGTGTGAAGGTCTTCCTCAGCCCCGTGGCAGGTTCCAAGTACAAGGCTTACCGTGGCGTCGTCGAGATCAAGGCCGATGTGGCCAAGATCAACGCCCTGCAGGAAGACGTGGCCGGCTCCTGCAAGTGGATCCATGCCTGCGCCGAGATGCGCCTGCTGAAGACCGAAGGCGACAATTCCTGGACCTACTCGAAGATCGACATGCCCTGGCCGGTGACCGGCCGCGACGTGGTGATCCACGTGACCACCGAGAAGACCGCCGACGGCGGCCTGATCCGTCATCTGAAGGCCGAGCCGACCTATATCCCGGAAGAGAAGGGCGAAATCCGCGTGCCGAAGCTGATCGGCGAGTGGAAGCTGGTCCCCAAGGGCGCCGGCGTGACCGAAGTGACTTACCAGGTGCAGACCGAGCCGGGTGGCAGCATTCCGTCCTGGCTGGCCAACAGCTTCGTGGTCGATGCGCCGATGAACACCCTGAAAGGCCTGCGCAGCGCTGCCGAGAAGTAATAGACGCTGTCGTTTCCCCCACGAAAAAGCCGCCCCCGGGGCGGCTTTTTTTGCTTTCGTAGGAGCGAGCTTGCTCGCGAACCGCTTGACGCCGGCATAGCCGGGAAATCCGTTCGCGAGCAAGCTCGCTCCTACAGATGGCAAGGCAATTAAAAAGGCCGCCCGAAGGCGGCCTTTCTCTAGCGCCGTAGCGCTTAGCGGGCCTTGAGGTCCACGAAGTCGCGCTGCGCACTGCCGGTGTACAGCTGGCGCGGGCGGCCGATCTTGTACGGGCCGGAGAGCATTTCCTGCCAGTGCGAAATCCAGCCCACGGTGCGTGCCAGGGCGAAGATCACGGTGAACATACTGGTCGGGATGCCGATGGCCTTCAGGATGATGCCGGAGTAGAAGTCCACGTTCGGGTAGAGGTTGCGCTCCACGAAGTAGGGATCGTGGCGGGCGATTTCTTCCAGCTTCATGGCCAGTTCCAGTTGCGGGTCGTTGATGCCCAGCTCCTGGAGAACCTCGTCGCAGGTCTGCTTCATGACCTTGGCGCGCGGGTCGAAGTTCTTGTACACGCGGTGGCCGAAGCCCATCAGCTTGAACGGATCGTTCTTGTCCTTGGCCTTGGCCACGAACTTCTCGATGTTCGATACGTCACCGATCTCGTCGAGCATGCGCAGAACGGCTTCGTTCGCGCCGCCGTGAGCCGGTCCCCACAGGGCAGCGATGCCCGAGGCGATACAGGCGAACGGGTTGGCACCCGAGGAGCCCGCCAGGCGCACCGTGGAGGTGGAGGCGTTCTGCTCGTGGTCGGCGTGCAGGATGAAGATGCGGTCCATGGCCTTGGCCAGCACGGGGCTGATCGGCTTGGTCTCGCAAGGGGTGTTGAACATCATATGCAAGAAGTTTTCTGCATAGTTCAGGTCGTTGCGCGGGTACATCATCGGCTCGCCCTTGGAGTACTTGTACACCATGGCAGCGATGGTCGGCATCTTGGCGATCAGGCGATGCGCCGAGACTTCCCGGTGCTTCGGATTATTGATGTCCAGGGAGTCGTGATAGAAGGCGGAGAGGGCACCGATCACGCCGCACATCACGGCCATCGGGTGCGCATCACGGCGGAAGCCGTTGAAGAAGGTCTTCAGCTGCTCATGAACCATGGTGTGGTTCTTGATGGTGCCGACGAACTTTTCCTTCTGCTCGGCAGTCGGAAGTTCGCCGTTGAGCAGCAGGTAGCAGGTTTCCAGGTAGTCGGACTTCTCGGCGAGCTGTTCGATCGGGTAGCCGCGATGCAGCAGCACACCTTTATCACCGTCGATGTAGGTGATCTTCGACTCGCAGGAGGCGGTGGACATGAAGCCGGGGTCGAAAGTGAAGTGACCCGTGGAGGTCAGGCCCCGCACGTCGACGACATCGGGACCCAGCGTGCCGGAGAGGACAGGCAGTTCGACGGGGGCAGCGCCCTCGATGATCAACTGCGCTTTTTTGTCAGCCATGATGGCCTCCTATTTATGCTTGAAATCATCTGTACGACCCCCCACGCAGGGCCCGCACCACTATAGAGAGATAAATCCGAATGTCAATTTGCACAATCGGAGAAGTTTGGCTCCTCCAAGCCCCTGTTTTGCCGGAAAAATTTGCCTGTTTACGCCTTTTATGGGGGTGCGGCAATTAGTCCTTAGGTGGAGGTCTTTCCGTTGTCATTAGGAGCCTAACTGTCTATACTCGGCGACCAGCCGCCAAGGGCCGTCCGGCCTCGCTTGATTGGTGGTTGTCACTCCCGAAGGTGATGGGTACCTGACAAGTGCACCTCCCGACAACTAGCCCTGATCCATAGAAGGGCTCTCAGTGTGAAAAAAGCCGTGAATAGCAAACGACCCGTAAACCTAGACCTAAGGACCATCCAACTCCCTATCACTGCTTACACGTCGATTCTCCACCGCATCTCTGGCGTCATTCTGTTCGTGGGCATCGCAGTGCTGCTGTTCGCACTGGATCGTTCCCTCGCTTCGGAAGAAAGCTTCGAGCAGGTGAAGGCGTGTCTGACCCATCCGTTGGTCAAGCTTGTGATCTGGGGCCTGCTGTCTGCGCTGCTGTACCACCTGGTAGCCGGTATTCGTCACCTCATCATGGATGCAGGCGTTGGCGAAACACTGGAAGGCGGTAAGCGTGGTTCGAAAATCGTCATCGCTGTCGCAGTGGTGCTGATCGTTCTGGCGGGGGTATGGGTATGGTAACTAACGTCACTAACTTGTCGCGTTCGGGTCTGTATGACTGGATGGCTCAACGCGTCTCCGCGGTCGTTCTCGCGGCTTATGTTCTCTTCCTGCTGGGCTTCCTGATCGCGCACCCGGGTATTTCCTACGCCGAGTGGCATGGTCTGTTCTCCCACAGCCTGATGAAGATCTTCAGCCTGTTGACGCTGGTATCCCTGAGCGTGCACGCATGGGTCGGCATGTGGACCATCACGACCGACTACCTGACTCAGATGGCGCTGGGCAAATCCGCGACCGTCGTGCGTTTCCTCGTCCAGGCAGTATGCGGCATGGCCATGTTCGCATTCTTCGTCTGGGGTGTGCAGATTCTCTGGGGTAACTGATCCATGGCTAGCATTCGTTCTCTTTCCTTCGACGCCATCATTGTTGGCGGTGGCGGCGCCGGCATGCGCGCTGCGCTGCAGCTGGCCCAGGGCGGTCACAAGACTGCCGTGGTGACCAAGGTCTTCCCGACCCGTTCGCACACCGTTTCCGCCCAGGGCGGCATCACCTGCGCCATCGCTTCGGCCGACCCGAACGACGATTGGCGCTGGCACATGTACGACACCGTCAAGGGCTCCGACTACATCGGCGACCAGGACGCCATCGAATACATGTGCTCCGTCGGCCCGGAAGCCGTGTTTGAACTGGAACACATGGGTCTGCCGTTCTCCCGTACCGAACAGGGCCGCATCTACCAGCGTCCGTTCGGTGGCCAGTCCAAGGACTTCGGCAAGGGTGGCCAGGCTGCCCGTACCTGTGCCGCGGCCGACCGTACCGGTCACGCCCTGCTGCACACCCTCTATCAGGCCAACCTGAAGAACGGTACTTCCTTCCTTAATGAGTGGTACGCCGTTGACCTGGTGAAGAACCAGGACGGTCATGTGGTTGGCGTCATCGCCATCGACATCGAAACCGGCGACACCGTTTATATCCGTTCCAAGGCCGTGGTCCTCGCCACTGGCGGTGCCGGCCGTATCTACGCCTCCACCACCAACGCCCTGATCAACACCGGTGATGGCATCGGTATGGCCCTGCGCGCTGGCGTGCCGGTGCAGGACATCGAGATGTGGCAGTTCCACCCGACCGGCATCGCCGGCGCCGGTGTACTGGTCACCGAAGGTTGCCGCGGTGAAGGTGGCTACCTGATCAACGCCCACGGCGAGCGTTTCATGGAGCGTTATGCGCCGAACGCGAAAGACCTGGCTGGCCGTGACGTGGTTGCCCGCTCCATGGTCAAGGAAGTGATCGCCGGCAACGGCGTGGGCCCGAACAAGGACCACGTACTGCTGAAGCTCGACCACCTCGGCGAAGAAGTTCTGCATAGCCGCCTGCCCGGCATCTGCGAACTGTCCAAGACCTTCGCCCACGTCGACCCGGTTGTCGCTCCGATCCCGGTCATCCCGACCTGCCACTACATGATGGGCGGCGTCGCCACCAACATCCATGGCCAGGCCCTGACCATGGATGCCAACGGCAACGAGCAGATCATCGAAGGCCTGTTCGCCGTAGGCGAAGTGGCTTGCGTATCGGTACACGGCGCCAACCGCCTGGGCGGCAACTCGTTGCTCGACCTGGTGGTGTTCGGCCGTGCCACCGGTCTGCACCTGGAAAAAGCCCTGAAAGAGGGCATCGAGCACCGCGGTGCTTCCGAATCCGACCTGGAATTCGCTTTCAATCGCCTGAACGGCGTGAACGAGCGCACCAGCGGCGAAGAAGTCGCCCCGCTCAAGCGTGAGCTGCAATCCTGCATGCAGAACTACTTCGGTGTGTTCCGTACCGGCGAGTACATGCAGAAAGGTATCGCTCAGCTGGCTGATCTGCGTGAGCGTATCGCTACCGTCAAGATCAATGACAAGAGCCAGGCGTTCAACACGGCGCGTATCGAAGCGCTGGAACTGCAGAACCTCCTCGAAGTGGCCGAAGCCACTGCGATTGCGGCCGAAGCCCGCAAAGAGTCGCGCGGCGCGCATGCCCGTGAAGACTTCGAGGAGCGCGATGACGAGAACTGGCTGTGCCACACCCTGTACTTCCCGGGTGAGAAACGCGTTGCCAAGCGTGCCGTCAACTTCGCGCCGAAAACTGTTCCGGCATTCGAACCCAAGGTTCGTACTTACTAAGGGTGCCCGCCATGTTGCAAGTGAGTGTTTACCGCTACAACCCTGAGAAGGACGCTGCACCCTACATGCAGGACTTCCAGGTCGATACCGACGGCAAGGACATCATGGTCCTGGACGTGCTGGCGCTGATCAAGGAACAGGACGAGGGCTTCTCCTATCGTCGTTCCTGCCGTGAAGGCGTGTGCGGTTCCGACGGTATGAACATCAACGGCAAGAACGGCCTGGCCTGCATCACTCCCCTGTCGGCCGCTGGCCTGAAGGGCGGAAAGCTGGTCCTGCGTCCGCTGCCGGGCCTGCCGGTCATCCGTGACCTGGTCGTCGATATGCGCATCTTCTACAAGCAGTACGAGAGCGTGAAGCCGTTCCTGCAGAACAAATATGCAGCCCCGGCCATCGAACGTCTGCAAAGCCCGGAAGAGCGCGAGAAGCTGGACGGTCTGTACGAGTGCATCCTGTGCGCCTGCTGCTCGACCTCCTGCCCGTCGTTCTGGTGGAACCCCGACAAGTTCCTGGGCCCCGCCGCGCTGCTGCAGGCCTATCGCTTCCTGGCCGACAGCCGTGACACCGAAACCCAGGCTCGCCTGGCGAGCATGGATGATCCGTTCAGCGTCTTCCGCTGCCGCGGCATCATGAACTGCGTGAACGTCTGCCCGAAGGGTCTGAACCCCACCAAGGCAATCGGTCACATCCGTAACATGCTGCTGCAGAGCGGCACTTGATCCGAGGGCATTGCGCCCAGAGATCATTGCAAGAGCGACACCTGTGCCGCCGGAACATTGTCCGGCGGTACAGTCCTTAGGACCCAAGCCCACAAAGCGGGGGTCCTGTTTTGAAAACGTATATATGACCAGCAGGGGCATCCGGGCTGGTACCCGGACTATCTGCGGGAATCGGTGGCTTGAAGTCGCTGTGTATGACTTCGCGCCAGAGATTCCACAGGTGGAGTCCCCTTACCGAGGGTGACCAAGCATGCACGAAAGCGTAATGCAGCGGATGTGGAACAGTGCCCATCTATCCGGTGGAAACGCTGCCTACGTCGAAGAGCTCTACGAGCTCTACCTGCACGACCCGAACGCTGTGCCAGAAGAGTGGCGCACGTACTTCCAGAAGCTCCCCGCCGACGGCAATCCTGCCCCAGACGTCTCGCATTCCTCTATCCGTGATCATTTCGTACTCCTGGCCAAGAACCAGCGCCGCGCTGCGCCTGTTTCCGCCGGCAGCGTAAGCACCGAGCACGAGAAGAAACAGGTCGAAGTACTGCGTCTGATCCTGGCATACCGTCTGCGTGGGCATCAGGCTGCGTCGCTCGATCCGCTGGGTCTCTGGGTGCGTACCGCGCCCTCCGATCTGTCGCTCGAACACTACGGGCTTACTGCTGCAGACCTCGACACCACCTTCCGCACCGGCGAGCTCTACATCGGCAAGGAAGAGGCGACCCTACGTGAAATCATCGATGCGCTGAAGCAGACCTACTGCAGCACCATCGGCGCCGAGTTCATGCACATCGTCGATTCCGAACAGCGCCACTGGTTCGCCCAGCGCCTGGAAAGCGTGCGTGGTCGTCCGACCTATTCCGCGGACGCCCGTTCCCACCTGCTCGAGCGCCTGACCGCTGCCGAAGGCCTGGAAAAGTACCTGGGCACCAAGTACCCCGGCACCAAGCGCTTCGGCCTGGAAGGCGGCGAGAGCCTGATTCCGATGGTCGACGAGATCATCCAGCGTTCCGGCTCCTACGGCGTGAAGGAAATCGTCATCGGCATGGCCCACCGCGGCCGTCTGAACGTCCTGGTCAATACCCTGGGCAAGAACCCGCGCGACCTCTTCGACGAGTTCGAAGGCAAGAAACTGGTCGAGCTGGGCTCGGGTGACGTGAAGTACCACCAGGGCTTCTCCTCCAACGTCATGACCACCGGCGGCGAAGTCCACCTCGCCCTGGCGTTCAACCCCTCGCACCTGGAAATCGTTTCCCCGGTGGTCGAGGGTTCGGTACGCGCCCGCCAGGACCGTCGCAAGGACGGCAGCGGCGACAAGGTCGTGCCGATCTCCATCCACGGCGATGCCGCCTTCGCGGGGCAGGGCGTGGTCATGGAGACCTTCCAGATGTCGCAGACCCGGGCGTACAAGACGGGCGGCACCATCCACATCGTGATCAACAACCAGGTCGGCTTCACCACCAGCCGTCAGGACGACGCTCGTTCCACCGAGTACGCGACCGACGTGGCGAAGATGATCCAGGCGCCGATCTTCCATGTGAATGGCGACGATCCGGAAGCCGTGCTGTTCGTGACCCAACTGGCTGTCGACTACCGCATGCAGTTCAAGCGTGACGTGGTCATCGACCTCGTCTGCTATCGCCGTCGCGGCCACAACGAGGCCGACGAGCCGAGCGGCACCCAGCCGCTGATGTACCAGCAGATCGCCAAGCAGCGCACCACCCGCGACCTGTATGCCGACGCGCTGATCGCCGCTGGCGTGCAGACCACCGAGCAGGCCCAGGAGAAAGTCGACGAATACCGCGACGCTCTCGACAACGGCCAGCACGTGGTGAAGAGCCTGGTGAAGGAGCCCAACAAGGAGCTCTTCGTCGATTGGCGTCCGTACGTGGGCCATGCCTGGACCGCGCGTCACGACACCCGCTTCGACCTGAAGACCCTGCAGGACCTGTCGGCCAAGCTGCTGGAGACTCCGGACGGCTTCGTCATGCAGCGTCAGGTGCAGAAGATCTACGAAGACCGCGCGAAGATGGCTGCCGGTGGCATGCCGATCAACTGGGGCTTCGCCGAGAACCTGGCCTACGCCACCCTGCTGTTCGAAGGCCACCCGGTGCGCATGACCGGTCAGGACGTCGGCCGCGGCACCTTCTCGCACCGCCATGCGGCGCTGCACAACCAGAAGGACGACTCGGTCTACATCCCGCTGGCCAACCTGTTCGACGGCCAGCCGCGCGTCAGCCTGTACGACTCCTACCTTTCGGAAGAAGCCGTTCTGGCGTTCGAATACGGCTACGCCACCACCATGCCGAACGCGCTGGTGATCTGGGAAGCCCAGTTCGGTGACTTCGCCAACGGTGCGCAGGTTGTGATCGACCAGTTCATCACCAGCGGCGAAACCAAGTGGCAACGCCTGTGTGGTCTGACCATGCTGCTGCCGCACGGTTACGAAGGCCAGGGTCCGGAGCACTCCTCCGCACGTCTGGAGCGTTACCTGCAGCTGTGCGCCGAGCAGAACATCCAGGTCTGCGTGCCGACTACCCCGGCCCAGGTTTACCACATGCTGCGCCGTCAGGTGATCCGTCCGCTGCGCAAGCCGCTGATCGTGATGACTCCGAAGTCGCTGCTGCGTCACAAGCTGGCCATCTCGACCCTGGAAGATCTGGCCAACGGCTCGTTCCAGACCGTGATCAACGAGATCGACAGCCTGGATCCGAAGAAGGTCGACCGCATCGTGCTGTGCAGCGGCAAGGTGTACTACGACCTGCTGGAGAAGCGTCGTGCCGAAGGTCTCGAGAACATCGCGATCGTTCGTATCGAGCAGCTGTATCCGTTCCCGGAAGACGATCTGGCCGAGGTCCTGTCGCAGTACAAGAACCTCAAGCACATCGTCTGGTGCCAGGAAGAGCCGATGAACCAGGGCGCCTGGTACTGCTCGCAGCACCACATGCGTCGTGTCATCGCCGCGCACAAGAAAGGTCTCAACCTGGAATACGCGGGCCGCGAAGGCTCGGCAGCTCCGGCTTGCGGCTACGCTTCGATGCACGCCGAGCAGCAGGAAAAACTGCTGCAGGACGCCTTCACCGTTTAACGCCAACGCGCAGTTGATACCGAATTTAAGGAAACACACATAATGGCTATCGAAATCAAAGCCCCAACCTTCCCGGAATCGGTTGCCGACGGCACCGTCGCAACCTGGCACAAGAAGGTCGGTGAAGCCGTCAAGCGTGACGAACTGATCGTCGACATCGAGACCGACAAGGTCGTGATCGAAGTACTGGCCGAGGCCGACGGCGTCCTGGCTGAGATCGTCAAGAATGAAGGCGACACCGTTCTCTCCAACGAACTGCTGGGCAAGCTGAGCGAAGGCGGTGCTGCCGCTGCCGCTCCGGCTGCTGCCGCCGCTCCCGCTGCCGCTCCGGCCGCTGCTGCCCCGGCTGCCGTCGCTGCCGACGACAACATCCTCTCGCCGGCCGCCCGCAAGCTGGCCGAAGAGAATGGCATCGACCCGAACAGCCTGGCCGGCACCGGCAAGGGCGGTCGCGTGACCAAGGAAGACGTCGTGGCTGCCGTTGAAGCCAAGAAGAACGCCCCGGCTGCCGCTCCGGCCGCCAAGGCCGCTGCCCCGGCTGCTGCCGCTCCCGTGTTTGCCGCTGGCGACCGCGTCGAGAAGCGCGTTCCGATGACCCGCCTGCGTGCGAAGGTTGCCGAGCGTCTGGTGGAAGCCCAGTCCTCCATGGCCATGCTGACTACCTTCAACGAAGTCAACATGAAGCCGATCATGGACCTGCGCAACAAGTACAAGGACCTGTTCGAGAAGAAGCACAACGGCGTCCGCCTGGGCTTCATGTCCTTCTTCGTCAAGGCCGCCACCGAAGCCCTGAAGCGCTTCCCGGGCGTCAACGCCTCGATCGACGGCAACGACATCGTCTACCACGGCTACCAGGACATCGGTGTGGCAGTGTCCAGCGACCGCGGTCTGGTCGTACCGGTCCTGCGCAACGCCGAGTTCATGAGCCTGGCCGAGATCGAGAACGGCATCGCCACCTTCGGCAAGAAAGCCAAAGACGGCAAGCTGTCCATCGAAGACATGACCGGTGGTACTTTCACCATTTCCAACGGTGGCGTATTTGGTTCCCTCCTGTCGACGCCGATCGTCAATCCGCCGCAGACCGCCATCCTCGGCATGCACAAGATCCAGGAACGCCCGATGGCCGTTAACGGCCAGGTGGTGATCCTGCCGATGATGTACCTGGCGCTGTCCTACGATCACCGCATGATCGACGGCAAGGAAGCGGTCAGCTTCCTGGTCACCATGAAGGATCTGCTGGAAGATCCGGCTCGCCTGCTGCTCGACGTCTGATACGTCAGTTAACACGACGGCCCCGTACTACACGACGGCCCCGAAAGGGGCCGTCCGCTTCACCGGAATAAGGATTGAGACATGAGCCAGAAATTCGACGTGGTTGTGATTGGTGCCGGCCCCGGCGGCTACGTAGCCGCCATCCGTGCCGCCCAACTCGGCCTGAAGACCGCTTGCATCGAGAAGTACATCGGTAAAGAGGGCAAGGTCGCTCTCGGCGGTACCTGCCTGAACGTAGGCTGCATTCCGTCCAAGGCGCTGCTGGACAGCTCCTGGAAGTACAAGGAAGCCAAAGAAGGTTTCGAGATTCACGGTATCTCCACCGGCGGCGTGAAGATGGACGTCCCGGCGATGGTTGCCCGCAAGGCCAACATCGTGAAGAACCTGACCGGCGGCATCGCTACCCTGTTCAAGGCCAACGGCGTGACTTCCTTCGAAGGCCACGGCAAGGTCCTGGCCAACAAGCAGGTCGAAGTGACCGGCCTGGACGGCAAGACCCAGGTGTTGGAAGCCGACAACATCATCATCGCCTCGGGCTCCCGTCCGGTGGAAATCCCGCCGGCTCCGCTGACCGAAGACGTGATTGTCGATTCCACCGGCGCCCTGGAATTCCAGAGCGTACCCAAGAAGCTGGGCGTGATCGGTGCTGGCGTTATCGGCCTGGAACTGGGTTCGGTCTGGGCTCGCCTGGGCGCTGAAGTCACCGTCCTGGAAGCCCTGGACAAGTTCCTCCCGGCTGCCGACGAGCAGATCGCCAAGGAAGCGCTGAAGACCCTGACCAAGCAAGGCCTGAACATCCGCCTGGGCGCTCGCGTCACCGGTTCGGAAGTGAAGAAGAAGCAGGTCACCGTGGCCTTCACCGATGCCAACGGCGAGCAGAAGGAAACCTTCGACAAGCTGATCGTGGCCGTGGGCCGTCGGCCGGTGACCACCGATCTGCTGGCTGCGGACAGCGGCGTGACCCTGGACGAGCGCGGTTTCATCTACGTCGACGACCACTGCAAGACCAGCGTTCCGGGCGTCTACGCCATCGGTGATGTGGTCCGTGGCGCCATGCTGGCGCACAAGGCCTCGGAAGAGGGCGTGATGGTTGCCGAGCGCATCGCCGGCCACAAGGCCCAGATGAACTACGACCTGATTCCGTCGGTGATCTACACCCACCCGGAAATCGCATGGGTCGGCAAGACCGAGCAGCAGCTCAAGGGCGAAGGCGTCGAAGTCAACGTCGGCACCTTCCCGTTCGCCGCCAGCGGCCGCGCCATGGCTGCCAACGACACCGGCGGCCTGGTCAAGGTCATCGCCGATGCCAAGACCGACCGCGTACTGGGCGTCCACGTGATCGGCCCGAGCGCCGCCGAGCTGGTTCAGCAGGGCGCGATCGGCATGGAATTCGGCACCAGTGCCGAAGACCTGGGCATGATGGTCTTCTCCCACCCGACTCTGTCCGAAGCGCTGCACGAAGCGGCACTGGCAGTGAATGGCCACGCCATCCACATCGCCAACCGCAAGAAGCGCTAAGGAACGGGACCACGGCGGGGAGGGTGGCAGTCTTTTGCGAGGGGCTGCCGTCCACCCCGCCGGATCGTTTCTCCCCCAAGGGGGACTCGGTCACAGGTGGCGTGGCGCCACGAGCGCCGCGCCGAATGCGCAATACCCAAGACGAAAACGGTAGACAAGCATGAATCTCCACGAATATCAGGGTAAGCAGCTGTTCGCTGAGTACGGCCTGCCCGTATCCAAGGGCTTCGCCGTCGACACACCCGAAGAGGCCGCAGAAGCCTGTGAAAAAATCGGTGGTACCGAGTGGGTCGTTAAAGCCCAGGTACACGCTGGTGGCCGCGGTAAAGCGGGCGGTGTGAAGCTGGTCAAGAGCAAAGAGGACGCCAAGGCGTTCGCCGCCAACTGGCTGGGCAAGCGTCTGGTGACCTACCAGACTGACGCCAACGGCCAGCCGGTCAGCAAGATCCTGGTGGAATCCTGCACCGACATTGACAAGGAGCTGTACCTCGGCGCCGTTGTCGATCGTTCCAGCCGTCGCATCGTCTTCATGGCCTCCACCGAAGGTGGCGTGGACATCGAGAAAGTGGCGCACGAAACGCCTGAAAAGATCCTCAAGGCCACCATCGATCCGCTGGTAGGCGCTCAGCCGTTCCAGGGCCGCGAGCTGGCCTTCCAACTGGGCCTGAAGGGCGACCAGATCAAGCAGTTCACCCACATCTTCGTTGGCCTGGCCAAGCTGTTCCAGGACTACGACCTGGCACTGCTGGAAGTGAACCCGCTGGTGATCAAGAAAGACGGCAACCTGCACTGCCTGGACGCCAAGATCAACATCGACTCCAACGCCATGTACCGTCAGCCCAAGCTGCGCGCCATGCACGACCCGTCCCAGGACGACGCTCGTGAAGCCCATGCGCAGAAGTGGGAGCTGAACTACGTCGCGCTGGAAGGCAACATCGGCTGCATGGTCAACGGCGCTGGCCTGGCCATGGGCACCATGGACATCGTCAACCTGCACGGCGGCAAGCCGGCCAACTTCCTCGACGTTGGCGGCGGTGCCACCAAAGAGCGCGTGACCGAAGCGTTCAAGATCATCCTTTCCGACAGCAACGTCGCTGCCGTTCTGGTGAACATCTTCGGCGGCATCGTTCGCTGCGACATGATTGCCGAAGGCATCATCGGCGCCGTGAAAGAAGTCGGCGTGAAAATCCCGGTTGTCGTTCGTCTGGAAGGCAACAACGCCGACCTCGGCGCCAAGGTCCTGGCCGAGAGCGGTCTGAACATCATCGCGGCGACCAGCCTGACCGACGCTGCCCAGCAAGTCGTCAAGGCCGCGGAGGGTAAGTAATGAGCGTCCTGATCAATAAAGACACCAAAGTCATCTGCCAGGGCTTCACCGGCTCGCAGGGTACCTTCCACTCCGAACAAGCCATCGCCTACGGCACCAAGATGGTTGGCGGCGTGACCCCCGGCAAGGGCGGCACCACCCACCTCGGCCTGCCGGTGTTCAACACCGTCAAGGAAGCCGTGGAAGCGACCGGCGCTGACGCCTCGGTCATCTACGTTCCGGCTCCGTTCTGCAAGGACTCGATCCTGGAAGCGGCTTTCGGCGGCATCAAGCTGATTGTCTGC
>NZ_AMZB01000100.1 GCF_000313755.1 Pseudomonas nitroreducens TX1
GGCGCCTTCGGGCGCCTTTTTTGTTCGTGAGCGAGCTTGCTCCTACGAAAAGCCGCGGTCCCCTGTAGGAGCGAGTTTGCTCGCGAACCACCCCCACACGGATTTCATCGCCGACCGGGTACGTAGGGCACGTAACCCTGGCGCTACGCGCCCCCGGCTTTCACCGCCGCTTGCTCCCGCCCAGCAGTGCCCCCATCAGACCGCGCACCAACTGCCGGCCGATCTGGTTCGCCGCCTGGCGTACCACGGTCTTGCTGACCTGGCTGGCCAGTGATCCCAGGATCTCGCCGGCAATCCCGCCAAAATCGGTACCGCTGCCCTTCGCGTCCTTCTGCTCGGTGGGCGCCATCTTGCCGTCAGCGCGACCGGTCAGCTTCTCGTAGGCGGACTCGCGGTCGATCGGCTGGTCGTAGCGACCGGCCAAAGGCGAACGACGGATGACATCCGCACGCTCGGCGTCGGTCAGCGGGCCGATGCGCGACTGCGGCGGCGCGACAGCCACGCGCTGGACCATCGCCGGCGTGCCTTTCTCTTCCAGCGTGCCGACCAGCGCCTCGCCAATGCCCAGTTCGGTGAGCACGTTCAGGGTGTCGAACGCCGGGTTGGGCCGGAAGCCATCCGCCACCGCACGCAAGGACTTCTGCTCCTTGGCGGTAAAGGCGCGCAGGCCGTGCTGGACGCGCAAACCCAGCTGCGCCAGCACGTCGTCAGGCAGATCGCCGGGCGACTGCGTGACGAAATAGACGCCAACGCCCTTGGAACGAATCAGCCGCACCACCTGTTCCAGGCGGTCCTGCAGGGCCTTGGGCGTGCCGTTGAAGAGCAGGTGCGCCTCGTCGAAGAACAGCGCGAGGATCGGTTTGTCGGCATCGCCGCGCTCGGGCAATTGCTCGAACAGCTCGGCCAGCAGCCAGAGCAGGAAGGTGGCGTAGACCTTGGGGGCGTCGTGCACCAACTTGCTGGCATCCAGCAGGTGGATGCGGCCGCGGCCGTCGGCTTCGGGGCGCAGCAGGTCTTCCAGTTGCAGCGCCGGCTCACCGAAGAAGTCCTCGGCGCCCTGCTGTTCCAGCAGGGCCAGGCGCCGCAGCAGCGCCTGGGACGAGGCGCTGGTGAACAAGGCACGGTCCTCGCCGAGGATGTCCGGATTTTCCTTGAAGTGATTGAGCAGCGCCTTGAGGTCTTTCAGGTCGAGCAACAACAGGCCTTCGCGGTCGGCCACCTTGAACGCGGCGAACAGCGCCGCCTGCTGGCTTTCGGTCAGCTCCAGCAGGTTGGCCAGCAGCAGCGGGCCCATCTCCGACAGCGTGGTGCGCAGCGGATGGCCGGTCTTCCCGGCCACGTCCCAGATGCTCACCGGGTAGGCCTGGGGCTTGTGGTTCAGCCACGGCATGCTCGCGATGCGCTCGGCCACCTTACCCTGCGGGTTGCCAGCGGCGGCGATGCCGCAAAGGTCGCCCTTGATGTCGGCGGCGAATACTGCGATGCCGGCATCGCTGAAGGATTCGGCGAGGTGTTGCAGCGTCACTGTCTTGCCGGTGCCGGTGGCACCGGCGATCAGGCCGTGGCGGTTGGCAAGTTTCCAGGACTGGCCGACGGGCTGCCCGTCGGGCCCTGCGCCGATGATGAGTTCGTTCGTGGTTGACATCCGTTGTTCCCCTTCAATGGGCGTGTCGCATTGGCTGCTTGAGCAAGAGTGGCCGGTCCCGCTGCGCTGTGCAATCGGCTAGCCCGGTACTTTGAAGACGTGCTTGAGGTAACGCAGGAAGTTCTCGTCCTTGCACTGGGTCTTGCCCGGCGCATCGGAGATCTTCGCCACCGGGTGCCCGTTGCAGGCGGTCATTTTCAGCACGATGTTCATCGGCTCCACGCCCGGCACATCACAGGTGAAATGGGTTCCGATGCCGAAGCTGACGTCGATGCGCTCGCGTAGCGCCCGGTAGATTTCCAGGGCACGCGGCAGGTTGAGACCGTCGGAGAACACCAGAGTCTTGGTCAGCGGATCGATGCCCAGGTGCTCATAATGCCGGATGGCCTTTTCCGCCCACTCCAGCGGGTCGCCCGAGTCATGGCGCAGGCCATCGAAAAGCTTGGCGAAGTACAGGTCGAAGTCCGCGAGGAAGGCATCCATGGTGATGCAATCGGTCAGCGCGATGCCTAACTGGCCGCGGTATTCGCGCACCCAGGCGTCCAGTGCGGCGGCCTGGCTGTCGATCAGGCGCGGACCGAGCTGCTGATGCGCCATCAGCCACTCGTGGGCCATGGTACCGAGCGGCTTCACCCCCAGCTCACGCGCCAGGTGCACGTTGCTGGTGCCAACGAACCGGCCGGGGAAACCATCGCGCAGGTCGCGTACCACTACTTCCTGCACCGGATAGGAGAAGCGCCGGCGGGTGCCGAAGTCGGCCATCTTGAAACCGGCCAGTTCTTCAGCGCTGGCTTCCTGGCGTAGCCAGTCGAACTTTTCCTGGAGGCGCTCGCGGACCATCGTCAGCGTCGTGCGCGGATGGCGATGCCGGTTGCGCACTTCGCTGATGGTCGCCAGCAGCGGCACCTCGAAGAGGATCACGTGCAGCCACGGGCCTTTCAGGCGCAGGAACAGCTCTTCGCTCTCCACGCCCAGTTGCACGTAGCAAGGATTGAAGCGGAACAGGCCGAGAAAGCGGATGAAGTCGGGTTTGAAAAACGGGATGCGTTCGAGGAAAGCCAGATCCTGGGGCGAGAAGCAAAGCTCTGCCAGACGCTCGATCTGCTCACGCAGCGGGTCCAGGTAGGCGCGCAGGTCCTCCTCGTTACGGCAGCGGAACTCCCACTCCACCTCGGTGTTGGGATAGTTGTGCAGCACCGCCTGCATCATGCTCAGCTTGTAGAAGTCGGTATCCAGCAGGTTCTGCACGATCCGCCGGGAAAATGCGCTGTCGCTCATGCTCATCTCATTGCAGGCTTGAATCGGCAGTCTAAACCCGTGGCCCACAAAAAACCCCGCCGAGGCGGGGTTTTGTCTGGAATCAGAAATCAGCGTGCTTTGCTCTGCGACATCCCGAACAGGAAAAGCAGCAGGTCGTCATCCGGACGGACGTCCTGTTGCTTGGCGCGCAGGTTGGGCGGGATGGGACAGCTGTCCAAGCCGCCTTTTCCGGAAATGACCGAAGGGCCCGGCTCATGCCAGGCCGCCGCCGCCAGGGTTGCTACCCCGAGCGCGCCGACGAGGAGCAAACCTCGCGTAATTTCTAACTTCATGTCTGCAACCCTTTGATGGCGCTGCCAAACGCCGCTTGGTAACCATAGACAAAGGCCTGCCATTGCGCCTCTGTCCACGACGAGCGGCGCTTCACTTGGCGAAGATCGTGACGCGCAGCACGCTGAGCGCTGAAACGCTGGCGGGCTTTTTCCATGTCGATGAGGGCCACTTCGATCTTGTCGCCGTCCACCTTCACGAACACGTGCTTGAGGTAGAGGCAGCCATGCTGCCAACGGCCGGCGTTAAGCTTGGCAAGGGTACTGCCGTAATGTTGCAGAATTCTTTGATGCAGCGCTTCACCCCATTTTTCCTGGTCGCCGCGGGCATAACAGTCTTCCAGGCTGCTGAAACCGTCCAGAGACTCAGTGACCAGCAGGGCCTGCCATTCGCCATCCACCTTGCGGCAACCGGCGTAGACCAGGGTGGGCACGCGCACGCCCAGCGCTTCGGCGGCCTTGAGCGCGTTACGCTCGCGAATGGCGGTGGGGTAGCCGAAGGGATGCAGCAGGTCACGGTAGATGTGACCCATCTGCTGCTTGCGATAGAGCATACGGCCGTCGGAGGTCAGGACTCGCTGCACGCCACTCTCACCGCCGCGCCGACGGTTGGGTTCTTCCACCCACTTGCCGGGCACCTGGAGCCAACGGTCGATGGCGTTCTCACCGGAAATTTGCTGCAGCGACGCCAGATCAACGGCCATCCATCACTCCTTACGCAGAATGTAGACCCGCCACATATGGATGAGCGGGACGAAATCAATGTGATCCTGAACCTTGAAACCAGCCTGGCGGAACTCCGCCTCGATGGTCTTGGCAGGAATCACGAAGCGGTTCTGGTAGGCGTGTTTCTTGCGAGTTGCCTCGGCGCGTGCACGTTTCCAGGACTTGAAGTTGCCATCGACCCACATCGACAGGATGACCGAATCGCGGGTTACGCGATGAAATTCGCGCAACATCGTCAGACGGTCATCGGATTCGCCGATGTGGTGCATCAGGCGCATCGAGAAGATGCTGTCGACAGCATTGTCGGGCAGATCAATGGCAAACGCGGAAGTCTGCAAAGGTCGGACGCGTTTTACAACCTCATTCGGCTGCCCGGCGCAGGCAACGGCAATCATGTCGGGCGAATTATCCGCGCCGATGATCACCCGGTTCTCCTTCTCAGCCAGCATCGGCCAGAAGCGACCGGCGCCGCACGGCAGGTCGAGCACCAGGTTGGGCTGGCCGGCGAGCTTGAGTGCCTGGCGGCCTATCTGGACATCGCGCCAGTGGGAAAGTTTCCGAGACAGACCGGCCTGGTGTTTACGCAGATAACGCTCTGCGTGCTGGCGGTCATACTTCTGGGAGAACTCCAGGTCGACGGATTTTTCAGTCATCGGATTATTACCTTCCCGAATTCAGGGCGAACGATACGAACCAGCCTGTCACAGCCGGGTCATGCACTTGTGAAGATTTTGTCAAACGACGGCTAGGCGAACTTCGAAGCGGCAACCGTGCGGTTCAGCTGGGCGCAGCGTGACATCCCAGCCCTCGGAAGCGCAGATCCGCTTGACCAGCGAAAGCCCCAGCCCAAGCCCCTCGCCACGCGGGTTCTGGCCGCGAACGAATGGCTGGAAGACGGCCTCGCGCTGTTCTTCCGGGATACCTGCACCGGTGTCCTCGACCCAGAATCCGTTGGGTCCAAGTTGTAAGCGGATGCTGCCGCTTTCGGTGTAATGCATGGCATTGCGCAATAAATTGCTCATCACCGAGCGCAAGAATGGCGCATTGAACTGCCCGGGCATTTCCTGGCTCGCGTCGTATTCCAGTGTCAGGCCTTTCGCTTCAATGGGGCCACGCCACTGCGCCACGAGTTCGTCACCAATCTGCCGCAACCCTGCCTGGGAAACGATCGCCATGTCCTTGCGCTGGGCGCGCGCCAGCATCAGGAAGGTCTGCACCAGATCGCGCATTTCCTCACATGCGCTGTTCATGCGCGCCAACTGGGCTTGCGCCCGAGGGCTGAGGCCCGGTTCTTCAGCCAGCAACTCGCAACTGGTGGCGATCACCATCAGCGGCGTCCGCAATTCATGGCTGACGTCGCTGGTAAAAAGCTTTTCCCGGGTCAGCACATCGTGCAGCCGACCCATGGCGTAATCGAATGCTGCCGCCAGTTCGCCCACTTCATCATTGGCGTAGTCAGGCGACATCGGCGGAGCCAGGTCGAGCAACTGGTCACGATGACGGACCTGCCGCGCCAGGCGCGACACGGGCTCCATGACCTTGCGCGACAGCAGCCAGCCCAGCAGCCCGGAGAGCGTCAGGCTGAGGACATAGCCCGTGACGACCGCAGCGTAGAGGATCTGCTCGCGCGCCTCGAAGTCGCTCTGGTCCTGCAGCAGGACGAAACGGCGGCCATCGATATCACGCGTCAGCGCATGGAACGACAGCTCACCGTCGAAGACCTCGTGGAAGCCAGTATCCAGACGGCGAAGCGCCGGCGGCATGGCATAAACACCGACACCATCGCTGATGAAGAAACGCATGCCTGGGTCGAGCTTGGGTGCCTGGCCGTTCCCCAGGTCCTCATTGATGATGCGATCCAGCTCGCCACCCAGGTCGCGGGAAATCAGGCGCTCTTCGACGACATGGACGACGCCGACGATTCCCACCGAGAACAGGCCGCCAACGGCGGCGGTCATGAGTACGAAGGCAAAGACAATCCGTCGGGAAAGGCTCTGCTTATACTCCATGCGCTTCCTCCGCCAGCTTGTAGCCGACGCCATGCACGGTGTGCAGCAGGGAGGAACCAAAGGGCTTGTCGATCACTTGGCGCAACTGGTGAACATGGCTGCGCAGGCTGTCGCTGTCGGGGCAGTCGTCGCCCCACACGGCTTCCTCGAGCACGTCGCGGCGTACCACGTGGGGGCTCTTCTGCATCAGTACCGCCAGCAGTTTGAGGCCGATGGGGTTGAGCTTGAGCGGCTTGCCGGCGCGGTTCACTTCGAGGGTATCGAGGTTGTAGCTCAGGTCGGCGACCTGCAGCTCGCGGCGCCCGCCGCCCTGGCTGCGGCGCAGCACGGCTTCGATGCGCGCGGCCAGCTCGGACAGGGCGAAGGGTTTGAGCAGGTAATCGTCGGCGCCGGAGCGGAAGCCTTGCAGGCGGTCGTCCAGCTGATCGCGGGCAGTGAGCATGATCACCGGGGTGTCGCGGCGCGCGTCTTCGCGCAGGCGGCGGCACAGGGTGAAGCCATCCAGGCCCGGGAGCATCACATCCAGCACGATCAGGTCGTAATGGGAAGTTGCCGCCAGGTGCAATCCGGACAGGCCGTCCTGGGCACAATCCACCGTGTAGCCCTTCAGCCCCAGGTAGTCGGCCATATTGGCCAGGATGTCCCGATTGTCTTCAACCAGCAAAATGCGCATAGGCTCTCCTCGAACGCGATGCATCCTAGCGTAACCAGCTTAAATGGAACTTAAGCGCCTTTGACGGAATTTTCACACTCTTCCGGTGAATCCCTCGTCACTGTATCGCGCCAGGCTTCGGTCCTTGCCCGGTCCTATCGCCCCATCAGCGCCTGGACCGACCAGAGCCCGGCCAGCGTCATCAACAGGGAGCCGGCCAGGTGCGTGGCGATGGTGCCCATCGCCCAGGCCAGGCGCCCTTGCTGCAGCAGCACGACGACTTCGGCGGAAAAGGTCGAGAAGGTAGTGAGGCCACCGCAGAAGCCAGTGATGATCAGCAACCGCCATTCTGGCGCCAGGCCCGGCGAGTTGGCGAAGAAGGCAATGGCCGCGCCGATGATGTAGCCGCCGAGCAGGTTGGCGACCACCGTACCCGGCGGCATGGAAGGCAGGAGAGTATTGAGCTTGAGCCCGAGCACCCAGCGCAGCAGTGCGCCGAGAGCAGCGCCGAGGGAAACGGCGAGAATGGATTTCCACATGGTCCTGTCCTGGAAGTGAGAAGTTTGGACAGGCTGCAGGCGAGCGCCTACGCGCCTTTCCAGGTCTATGCGTAGGCATCATCAGCCACGAGGGCGGTTGAAGGAGGAATGCCATCTCCTGCGGCGCAGTCTGGCATATCCGCCGCCCATGAAAAAGCCCCGCCTAGGCGGGGCTTTTTCGTACAGCAGGGGTTACATCATGCCGCCCATGCCGCCCATGCCGCCCATGTCCGGCATGGCCGGAGCAGCCTTGTCATCAACCACTTCAGCAACCATGGCCTCGGTGGTGACCATCAGGCCGCCGATGGAAGCAGCAGCTTGCAGAGCCGAGCGGGTGACTTTGGCCGGATCGAGGATACCCATCTCGATCATGTCGCCGTACACGCCGGTAGCAGCGTTGTAGCCGAAGTTGCCAGAACCCTGCTTGACCTTGTCGACCACGACGCTCGGCTCGTCGCCGGAGTTGGCAACGATCTGGCGCAGCGGAGCTTCAACGGCGCGACGCAGCAGAGCGATACCGACGTTCTGGTCTTCGTTGTCGCCCTTCAGGCCTTCGATGGCTTGCAGAGCACGAACCAGAGCGACGCCGCCGCCAGGAACCACGCCTTCTTCCACCGCAGCACGGGTAGCGTGCAGGGCGTCTTCAACGCGGGCTTTCTTCTCTTTCATCTCGACTTCGGTGGCAGCGCCAACCTTGATCACGGCAACACCGCCAGCCAGCTTGGCCAGACGCTCTTGCAGCTTCTCACGGTCGTAGTCGGAGGAAGTCTCTTCGACCTGCTTGCGGATCTGCAGGACGCGAGCTTCGATGTCGGCTTGAGCGCCAGCGCCATCGATGATGGTGGTGTTTTCCTTGCTCAGGACGACGCGCTTGGCGTTGCCCAGGTGCTCCAGGGTGGCGCCTTCCAGGCTCAGACCGACTTCTTCGGAGATGACGGTGCCGCCGGTCAGGATGGCGATGTCCTGCAGCATGGCCTTGCGGCGGTCGCCGAAGCCCGGCGCCTTGACGGCCGCGACCTTGACGATGCCACGCATGTTGTTGACGACCAGGGTAGCCAGGGCTTCGCCTTCGACGTCTTCAGCCACGATCAGCAGCGGACGGCCGGCTTTGGCAACGGCTTCCAGGACCGGCAGCATTTCGCGGATGTTGGAGATCTTCTTGTCGACCAGCAGCAGCAGCGGGCCGTCGAGCTCGGCCACCATGGTGTCCGGCTTGTTGATGAAGTAGGGGGACAGGTAGCCGCGATCGAACTGCATGCCTTCCACGACGGACAGTTCGTTTTCCAGGCCCGAGCCTTCTTCAACGGTGATCACGCCTTCTTTACCGACTTTTTCCATGGCTTCGGCAATGATGTTGCCGATGGAGTCGTCGGAGTTGGCGGAGATGGTGCCGACCTGGGCGATGGCCTTGGTGTCGGCGCACGGCTTGGCCAGGTCCTTAAGCTGGGCAACGATGGCCACGGTGGCCTTGTCGATGCCGCGCTTGAGGTCCATCGGGTTCATGCCGGCAGCGACGGCCTTCAGGCCTTCGTTGACGATGGCCTGAGCCAGAACGGTAGCGGTGGTGGTGCCGTCACCGGCAGCGTCGTTGGCCTTGGAGGCAACGTCTTTCACCAGCTGGGCGCCCATGTTCTCGAACTTGTCCTTGAGTTCGATTTCCTTGGCAACGGAAACGCCGTCCTTGGTGATGGTCGGAGCGCCGAAGCTCTTGTCCAGGATGACGTTACGGCCTTTCGGGCCCAGGGTGGCTTTGACGGCGTCGGCCAGGACGTTTACGCCGACCAGCATTTTCTTGCGGGCGGAATCGCCGAACTTAACTTCTTTAGCAGCCATGTTCTGTTTCCTCTAAATCGAATTCAGTGGGTTGGATAGGACGCGGGAATCAGTCTTCCAGGACAGCGAGGATCTCGGACTCGCCCATCACCAGCAGTTCTTCACCGTCGACCTTGATGGCGTTGCTGCCCGAGTACGGGCCGAAGACCACCTTGTCACCCACTTTCACGGCCAGGGCGCGAACTTCGCCGTTGTCCAGGACACGGCCGGCACCAACAGCAACCACTTCACCGCGGTTCGGTTTCTCGGCGGCGGAACCGGGCAGCACGATGCCGCCTGCGGTCTTGGTCTCTTCCTCGCTGCGACGGATGACGACGCGGTCATGCAGAGGACGAAGCTTCATAGTCGTAACTCTCCCAAACTGTGATTTCCAACGGCCGGATCGATGCCCGGCAGGTTTTATTGAATCCGGCGGTGCCGGTTTGCGACCCGACAGGCGAATCGCGAAATAGAGCAGCCTGTCGTACTGACAGGGACCTTGCGGTGACCGGTACATAAGGTCGCTACAAGGCATTTCAAGGGTGTGACGGAAAATTTTTTGCAGAAAGGTCGGAGCCATGGGCGATCGAAACCGCCCCGACCTCAATGCAGACGGTCGCGGTCTTCCTCGCGGCGCTGGTATTCGCCTTCGATCACGCTGGGGCCGCTGCGGTGCTGGGCGGCCGGATCGTCGGCAAAGGCGCGGCGGCGCTCGGCCTGCTCCTGCATACGCTGGCGCACACGGCCGAGCATCAGGCGGCGGGTGAAGGGGATCAGGCAGAGCAGACCGACGAAGTCGCTGATGAAGCCCGGCAGCATCAGCAGGCCACCGCCGAGGGCGATAACCAGCCCCTCGAGCATTTCCTGCTCGGGCAGCTCGCCGCGATTGAGCCGTTCGCGGGCACGCAGCGCAGTGGCGACACCGGCTACGCGCAGTACTGCGGCACCGATGAAGGCGCCGGCGATGATAAGCAGCAGGGTCCAGCCCACACCGATCACGCTGCCGACCTTGATCATCACGGCCAGCTCGATCAGCGGGAACAGAAGAATCAGAAACAGGGGAACTCGCATCGATGAATCCTTGGCGGGGTCGTTGCCCGGGTAGAAAGCTAGGTGGTGACGCCCCGCGTCCTTTTCAAGGGAAACGCCGAGGGCTGCTAGGCCTGGATCACTTCATTGCCCGGCCAGACATCCGCCTTGGCCAACTGCACCAGTGCCTGGCGCACCGCGCCGGGATTGCCGCACGGCGCGGGGAACGGCAGCCAGTGCAGGCCCTGGCCGATACGCAGGTGGAAACCTTCAGTATCAATTCCCGCCATCTGCGGGCCCTTGCCGGCAGGCAACCCGGCCAGTTCGACGTAGTGCTCGATGGCATTGGCGTGGTCGCTGTTCATGTGCTGGACCATGCTTTTTTCTGCCTCGCCGACGAAGGGGTTGGCCAGCGGCACGCTGTCCGCACCCAGCCAATGAATGTCGCCGAAGCCACCGATGAAACGCCACTGCACCGGCTCCAGCACCCAGAAATCGAAGTCGTGGACGATGTGGTAGTCCTGCGAACCTGGGAAATAGCGGTAGTAACGCTCGGCGGCGCCAGCGATGGCGTCGACGTCCTCGATCAGCAGCGCCTCGGCCAGCAGGGTCAGGCGACCGGCGGCCTGGATGTCATCGACACCGCGCTCGCCGATGAGCAGCGAGCACTTGCCGTCCATCTGCAGGTTATGGGTGTGCTGGGCAATGCGGCTGATCAGGATCAGCGGGCGCCCTGCCTCATCCACGCAGTAGGGCACAACGGAGCCAAAGGGGAACCCCGGCCACTTCTTCGAGTGGGTGGAGAGGACGCCGCGGTATTCCTTGAGCAGCAGTTCTCGGGCATGCTTGGCAGCTTTCACGCTCAACTTATGACTCCTCGCAAAGAATCCGTCGTAAACGGACGGGCAGGACTGACTCTGTGCACAGCTGCCGGCGGGGCCTTTCACCAGAAACTGTTCGTGGGGTTGTTCCGATGCAATTGAAAGACAAGGTCATCATCATCACCGGTGGCTGCCAGGGCCTGGGCCGCGCCATGGGCGAGTACCTCGCCGGCAAGGGCGCGCGCGTCGCGCTGGTTGACCTCAATGCCGAAAAACTGGACGAAGCCGTGACCGCCTGCAAGGCCGCTGGTGGTGACGCCCGCGCCTACATCTGCAACGTCGCCAATGAAGAACAGGTTACCCACATGGTGGCCCAGGTCGCCAGCGACTTCGGCGCCATCAATGGCCTGGTCAACAATGCCGGCATCCTGCGCGACGGTCTGACCATCAAGGTCAAGGACGGCGAGCTGAGCAAGATGAGCCTGGCTCAGTGGCAGGCGGTGATCGACGTCAACCTGACCGGCGTGTTCCTGTGCACCCGTGAAGTGGCGGCGAAGATGATCGAGCTGAAGAACGAAGGTGCGATCGTCAACATTTCCTCCATCTCCCGCGCTGGCAACATGGGCCAGGCCAACTATTCCGCGGCGAAGGCCGGCGTCGCCGCCGATACCGTGGTGTGGGCGAAGGAACTGGCACGCTACGGCATCCGCGTGGCAGGCGTGGCGCCAGGCTTCATCGAGACCGACATGGTCGCCAGCATGAAGCCCGAGGCCCTGGAGAAGATGACCTCGGGCATCCCGCTCAAGCGCCTGGGCAAGCCGCTGGAAATCGCCCACTCGGTGGCCTACATCCTCGAGAACGACTACTACACCGGTCGCGTGCTGGAGCTGGACGGCGGCCTGCGTCTGTAATCCGCCCGCCCATGAAAAAGCCCCGCCAGTGCGGGGCTTTTTTGTGCTTTTCGTAGGAGCGAGCTTGCTCGCGAACTCTTTCCCGGCGGCACCGGTGCCATGCGGTTCGCGAGCAAGCTCGCTCCTACACTCCGGGGCGGCTTACCAGCCCACACCCAGGCCCACGGTATAGCGACGCTCGTTGACGTCGCCGTCGTTGCCGCTGAGCTTGTCCCACTCGGCCTTCAGGCTCAGGGACGCCCAGGAGGTCAGCTTGTAGCGGATGCCTGCCTCGCTCTCCAGTTCGTACTCCACATTGGATTCCAACGGCTTGCTCACTTCGCCATTGGTGAACAGCTCGAACTGCTTGGCCAGCAGGTAGCGGTTGTAGTCCCACTTCAGACTGGTGCTATAGAAGTGCGACTTCTCATCGTCGACGAACTCGTAGTCGTTGCGATTGACCAGCGTGGCCAGGGAGAACGCCCCCAGTTCGTTGTCCCAGAACTGGTAGCCCGGACCGGTACCGATGGTGCGCTTCTTCTGCAGGTCTTCGATCCAGTCGCGCTTGTACTGGGCCTGCCCCTGCCAGAACCAGTGCTCGTCGAGGAAGCGGTCCAGGGCATACTGCGCCGAGTAGTTGTTGGTGCTGACCGCGTCATCCTTCTTTTCGCGGTTGTATTCGCCCTGAAGGTTATGGCGCCAGCGACCGTGGCGGGCGTTGGTCTTGAAGTCGATGTCGTAGTCTTCGACGTCGTTTTCAGCCTGTTTGTGATCCAGGGAAAAATCGACGTTGCCGGTCCATACCCAGTCTTCGAGGATCGGCTTGGGCGGCATCATCTGCTGGATCTGCGCCAGCTCCACCGTACGGGGCTGACCATTGACCAGTGTCACCTTGCCCTGTTCGGACGCTTTCAGCCCCTTGGAGTGCTCACCGGTTTCCTCGTCGTACTTCACCAGCAGATTCTGATCGGTTTCGAGCGTCTTGATCTTGTCCGACTTCAGCGTGATTTCTCCGCCGTAATCGGTCGCGAACAGGAGCTTGCCGCCGTCATACAACTTGATGGTGCCGGTGAGTCGGTCACCATTCTTCAACCAGACGGTATCGGCGAAAGCGGACAAGGAGCAGGATGCAAGGGCGACACAGAGCAGGTTTCTGGAAAACATGAGTCGAATTCAACTGGATTGAATGGGCAAAAAGCCGGGCATTATCCAGATACCCGACACTAGAGCAACGAGTGACAGACCCACGTGCAGAGAGTTCACAATGACTGACAGATGGGTCTGACAAAGAACCCAACTTGTCAGCTCGCCGCCAGCCGATATCCTGAGCGTCAGCCCCTCTATCGCGGTACCTTCGATGCCCAAGCCCAACCCCAGTGCCAGCGCACCAATGACCGACCTCGGAGTGGAAAGCCTGGAGGTAAGGCGTGAGGCAATTTACCTGGTCATCGCCCAAGTGCCCGAAGGCTGCGTCATCACCTATGGCGATGTCGCCCGCCTGGCTGGCCTGGGCCGTTCCGCGCGGCTGGTCGGGCGTATCCTCGGACAATTACCCGAAGACACCCGCCTGCCATGGCACCGGGTAATCGCCGCGGGCGGGCGCATCAGCCTGCCGCTGGGCACTGTCTCGGGTAACGAGCAGCGCGCACGATTGCGTGCGGAGGGTGTCAGAATCCATAACGATCGGGTGGACATACGTCGGCACGGCTGGCCTAGCGGCGAGCAGTCCTAGTAGAGTTCGCGTAATTTTTCGTCCTGCTGGAAAACACCCCCCATGAAAGAGCATTCCTGGCGAGAGGCATGGATTGCCTATAAGTCTCCCGCCAGCCTCGCGCTTTTGCTGCTGGGTTTCGCCGCCGGCCTGCCTTATATGCTGGTGCTCTCCACCCTCTCGGTGTGGTTGCGTGAAGCAGGCGTCGCTCGGGAAACCATTGGATTCGCCAGCTGGATCGGGCTGGTGTACGCCTTCAAATGGGTGTGGTCGCCCATGCTCGACCAGTGGCGCCTGCCCTTCATCGGTCGCCTGGGCCGCCGCCGCTCCTGGCTGGTGTTTTCCCAGGGGCTGATCGCCATCGGCCTGCTCGGCATGGCCCTGTGCAACCCGCAATCGCACCTGAACTGGCTGATCGCCCTGGCAATGGTGGTGGCTTTCGCCTCCGCCACCCAGGACATCGCCATCGACGCCTACCGCCTGGAAATCGCCGAAAACACCCGTCAGGCCGCGCTGGCTGCCTGCTATATGACCGGCTACCGGGTCGCCGTGCTGTTCGCTACCGCCGGGGTGCTGTTCCTCGCCGAATGGGCCGGCTCCAGCGCTCTGCACTACAGCCAGTCGGCCTGGGCGCTGACTTACGCGGTGTGCGCCCTGGCCATCCTGCCCGGGTTGATCACCACGCTGCTGATGAAAGAGCCGCCGGTGAACGTGCAGCCGCAGGCTGGCAGTTCGGCCTTCGCCTTCAACCACCAACTGCTCTCGGTGCTGACCCTGCTGGTACTGCTGATTTCCGTGCCGGCCATGCTGACTGCGCTGACCGCCCAGGCGTGGCCGCGCGCTGCGCTGTATGCGATCTTCATCGGCGTCTGCATGACACCCCACGGCCGCCGACAGATTCGCCCGGTACGCGAGCTGCTGTCGAAAGTACGCCGCCCGCTGCTGCTGGCCGTGCATGGCCGCGGCCTGCCGCAGTTCGACTTCGTCCACCAGGCCGTGTCGGTGATCGTGTTGATCATCCTGCTGGTAACCGGCACCGCGTTCATCAACATGACCGAGGCCGGCAAGTGGTGGCTCGCCATCCTCTACCTGCTGATCGCCCTGAGCTGTATCTCGGCGCCTGGTCGCCTGCTGATGGCGCCGGTGCTGACGCCGATTACCGAGTTTGTCCGCCGCTATCGCTGGCAGGCGCTGCTGCTGCTCGGGTTGATCTCCACCTATCGCATGTCGGACACCGTCATGGGCACCATGGCCAGCGTGTTCTATATCGACATGGGCTTCACCAAGGACACCATCGCCACCGTCAGCAAGCTGTTCGGGGTGATCATGACGCTGGTCGGCGCCGCGGCCGGCGGCGTGCTGATCGCCCGCTTCAGCATCCTGCCAATCCTTTTCATCGGCGGCGCGGCCTCGGCCGCGACCAACCTGCTGTTCGCCATGCTGGCGCAAATGGGGGCAATCGACGATCCGCACCTGATGGGCCAGAACGTGTTCGCCCTGCTCAAGGTGCTGGAGCCGCACGTCACCATGCTGGTGGTGACCATCATGCTCGACAACTTCAGCGGCGGCCTCGCCACCTCGGCCTTCGTCGCCTACCTGTCGAGCCTGACCAACCTGAAGTTCTCCGCGACCCAGTACGCCATGCTCAGCTCCACCATGCTGTTGCTGCCGCGCTTCATCGGTGGCTATTCCGGCGCCATGGTCGAGGGCATGGGCTACGAGCGGTTCTTCTTCTTCACCGCCCTGCTCGGCGTGCCCACGCTGCTGCTGATCGGCTGGCTGTGGCTGCAACGCAAGAACGACATGACCAATGGCGCCGCCGAACCTCCTGCGCAAACGCCAGCGCAGCAGCCGAGCGCCGAACGTCACTGACTTGCCGGTGAAACAGCGCTCATGAAAAAGGCCGGCAATTGCCGGCCTGTTTCATGGCGGTTGGTCAGATCAATCGGTGAGCACCGAGCCCTCTTCGCCCTTGACCACACGCACCACCTTGTTCGGCGCCAGGTCGATGCCGGCGTCGCGCAGACGCAGGCGCACCTGCTCGTTGAGCATGAAGGTGACGGCCCAGTAGTCGGAATTGGCAGTCCACAGGCGCAGCGACAGAGTCACCGAGTTTTCACCCAGGCCCGCGACCACCACCACTGGCGCCGGGGATTTGAGCACACGCGAATCCTCGGCGAGTTCCTTGAGAATCGCGCGGGCGCCATCCAGGTCGGCGTCGAAGGCCAGCTTCACGTCGAAGGTCACCTGACGGGTCGTCTGCGTCGAGGTGTTGGTGATGATGCCGTTGGACAGTGCACCGTTGGGCACGATCACCGTACGGTTGTCACCGGTGCGCAGCACGGTATGGAAGATCATGATGTTGTCCACGGTGCCGGACACGCCCTGGGCCTCGATCCAGTCGCCGATCTTGAACGGGCGGAACAGCAGGATCAGCACGCCGCCGGCAAAGTTCGACAGGCTGCCCTGCAGCGCAAGGCCGATGGCCAGGCCGGCGGCACCGATGGCTGCGACGAAACTGGTGGTCTGGATGCCGATCATCGACGCCACGCTGACCATCAGCAGGATCTTCAGGATGATGTTCACCATGCTGCCGATGAAGCCCTGCAGCGCCTTGTCCACGTGCTTGGTCGACAGGACGCCGCCCACGCGGCGGGTCAGCAGGTTGATCACCCACCAGCCGATCAGCAGGGTCAACAGCGCCAGCACGGCGTTGCCCAGGTAAGCCAGGACGACAGGCGCCCAGGCCTCCGCACTGTTGACGATGTGCTCGTAATTCATATCCATGGATGCAGGCCCCTTGTCTATTGCCATTGCTAAAAACAAAACCGCCATGGCAAGCCATGACGGTCGGGTGTTCGCCGAGCGACTCTTAATTGCGACGTCGCCCGGGCGACGAGGTTCCGCTGAAGGGGTCAGTCGCGGAAGTTGTTGAACTGCAGCGGCATGCCCAGGGACTCGCCACGCAGCAGCGCGATGGCTTCCTGCAGGTCGTCGCGCTTCTTGCCGGTGACACGTACCTGCTCGCCCTGGATGGCGGCCTGAACCTTGAGCTTCTTGTCCTTGATCAGGGCGACGATCTTCTTCGCCAGATCCTTGTCGATGCCCTCGCGGAAGTCGACTTCCTGCTTGACCACCTTGCCAGAGGCGAAGGAGTCCTTGACCTCCATGCACTGCGCGTCGATCTTGCGCTTGACCAGGCTGGAGCGAAGAATGTCGAGCATCTGCTCGAGCATGAAATCCGCCTCGGCGGTCAGGGTGATGGACTTGTCCTTGGCCTCGAAGCTGCACTTGCCCTTCAGGTCGAAACGGCGGTCCAGTTCCTTGGCAGCGTTATCCAGGGCGTTGGTCAGTTCGTGTTTGTCCAGTTCGGACACCACGTCGAACGAAGGCATGACATCTCTCCAGATGGACGGCGCGATGCGGTTCACAGTCAGCATCGAGCCTGGCTTGACGATAAAAATGCGCGGTCATTATAACTGACAGACAAGACCGCGCCCGGCCTCTGACAGTGAGAGTCGGCATTTCCCACCCGTTTGCGAGACATTCCTTTTCATGCCAACCAACCATCTCAGCATCCTGGTGGTCGACGACGCCAAGTTCTCCAGTGCCATGATCGGCCGCGCGCTGAGCCAGGCCGGCTACCAGAACGTGCGCTTCGCCAGCAGTGCCAGCGAGGCGCTCGAGCTGCTGGAAAAGGAGCCGGTGAGCGTCCTCCTCGCCGACTGGCTGATGCCCGAGATGGACGGCCTGGAGCTCACCGCCCGGGTGCGCCAGCTCGACGAGAGCGGCGACCACTACACCTACATCATCCTGCTCACCGGCAAGGAGGGCGACAACGCCCTGGCCGAGGCCTTCGACCGAGGCGTGGACGACTTCGTCAGCAAGTCCTCGATGAACGAGCAACTGGTGCCGCGCGTGCTGGCCGCGGACCGCCTGAGCAACACCCTGCAGCGCCTGCTGATGGAAAACCGCCTGCTCACCGAGAACATCACCAGCCTGGAGGAGCGCAACCTGGTGGACAGCGCCACCGGCCTGGGCAACCAGCGCTACCTCAAGCAGAAGATGGCCGACAGCATCCGCCAGGTGGAGTCCCGTGGTGGTGCGGTGTGCTACATGCTGATCGGCCTGCCGGAGCTGGCCGAACTGGGGCACAGGCACGGCCAGCCGTTCCAGAACGAACTGCTGCATGGCGTCGCCCGCCGACTGCAGCAACTGGTGCGCCCGCTGGACGTCCTGGCGCGCCTCGACAGCCAGCACTTCGCCCTGATCACCCTGCTCGAAGACCTGCAGGAATGCTCGCCCAGCAGTTTCCGCCGCCTGCATGAAGGCTTGAACCTCAAGGCGTTCAAGACCAGCGAAGGCTTCATCACCCTCAAGGCCGGCATCAGCCTGGTCGGCGTCGATGCCAAGGCGCTGCCCCTGGAGGTTGAACAAGTGATGCAGCAAGGCCGTGCGCTGCTGCCCGATGCCTTCGCCAGTGGGCGAATCAACGCCAGCCGGCTGACCGGCCTGCGCTAAACTTCGCGGTAAGCCCTCGACCCGCGAAGTTCTTCCCATGACCTGGACCATACTCGGCGCCGGTAGCCTCGGTTGCCTGTGGGCCGCGCGCCTTTTCCGCGCCGGCCTGCCGGTACGCCTGCTGCTGCGCGACCGCAAGCGCCTCAACGCCTACCGCGCTCTGGGTGGCGTCACCCTCGTGGAAAACGGCCGCGAGAGCCTTTACCCCATCCCGGCGGAGACTGCCGCCCAAGGCGCCCCGATCCAGCGCCTGCTGCTCGCCTGCAAGGCCTATGACGCCGAATCCGCCGCTGCCAGCGTAGCCGCACGGCTGGCCCCCGGCGCCGAGCTCGTCCTGTTGCAGAACGGCCTGGGCAGCCAGCAGGCGGTCAGCTCCCACCTGCCGCGCGCCCGCTGCCTGTACGCATCCAGCACCGAAGGCGCATTCCGCGAGGCCGACTTCCGCGTAGTCTTCGCCGGCCAGGGCCAGACCTGGCTGGGCGACGAACAAGGTGGTACCGAACCCGACTGGTTGTCCGATCTGCGTCAGGCCGGGATCCCCGTGCAATGGAGCGCCGACATCCTCGAACGTCTGTGGCGCAAGCTCGCGCTGAACTGCGCCATCAATCCGCTCACCGTGCTGCATCAGTGCCGCAACGGCGAGTTGGCGGGCCATCCCAGCGAAGTCGCCGGGCTTTGCGACGAGCTGGGCCAGTTGCTGCATGCCGTCGGCTATCCCGTCGCCGCCAGGGAGCTGCAAAGCGACGTGGAGCGGGTGATTGCCGCCACCGCGGCGAACTTCTCCTCGATGTACCAGGACATCGCCAAGGGCCGGCGCAGCGAGATTGCCTATCTGCTTGGCCACGCCTGTCGCGAGGGGGATCGCCTGCACCTGGCGCTGCCGCTGCTGCGCGCCCTGCACGAGCGCCTGCGCAGCGACCTGGTGGCGCGCGGATTGCCCGACAACTGATGGCGGGCTACCCTGGCCGCTTCCCCTGTTTTTCTCTTTGACGCGCCCATGCCTTCTCCCATGAACCTGCGCCAGCGCCTGGAAGACCTGCCGGTCGGCCAGAAGATCCTCGCCGCCCTGCTGGTGCTGCTGGCGACCGTGATGCTGGTGGCCAACCTGGCCTTCATCAGCGCGGCCTACTGGATTTCCCAGGACAGCGTCGCGCCCCAGGCCCTGCAGACCATCGGCAGGCTGATCGCCAATCCGGCGCTCAGCGAGCCGGCGCTGTCCTCGCCGACCCAGGCCCAGGTGCTGCTGCGCCAGCTCGACGACTACCAGCCGCTGCGCGCCGCCGCGCTCTATGACAGCAATGGCGAGCGCATCGCACAGACGCCGAGCAATGGGCCGGTGGCCCTGCCCGAGCGCCTGGACCACTTGGAGCGCTGGCGCCAGCACGAATATCGCCTCAACGCACTGTTCGAGCTGCCCCAGGCCGGCCGCAACAGTGGCTACCTGCTACTGGTGGCCAGTAGCGAGCTGCCCGGCGCCTTCTACACCGGTACGCTGACGGCCAGCCTGGTAATCCTCTCCGTTTCGGTACTGCTCTGGCTGCTCATCGCCCAGCAGATCCGCCGCCTGATCACGCGGCCGATCCGCAGCCTGGAGGAGCTGTCGCGCCAGGTCACCCGCGAGGAGAACTACGCCCTGCGCGCCGAGCGCGGCAATGCCGACGAGATCGGTCGCCTCGCCGACGCATTCAACACCATGCTGACCCGTATCGAGGCCCGCGAGCAGCAGCTCAAGCGCGCCCGCGACGATGCCCAGGAGGCCGTCGAGCAGGCCCAGTCGCTGGCCGAGGAAACCCGTCGCTCGAACCGCAAGCTGGAGCTGGAAGTCCAGGTGCGCGGCAAGATCGAGAAGAAGCTCACCGGTTTCCAGCACTACCTCAACAGCATCATCGACTCCATGCCCTCGGCGCTGATCGCGGTGGACGAGCAACTCTACGTCACCCAGTGGAACCAGGAAGCCAGCCAGCTTTCCGGTACCAGCCTGGACGACGCGGTGAACCAGCCGGTGTTCCTCGCCTTCCCCTCGCTCAAGCCCTTCCTGCCGCAGCTCACCCGCGCCGCCGAGCAGCACAAGGTCGAACGCGTCGAACGGGTTACCTGGGCCCTCACCGACGCCCCGCGCCACTATGCCCTGACCTTCTACCCGCTGATGGGCGGTACCGGCCGTGGCGCGGTGATCCGTATCGACGACATCACCGACCGCCTGGGGATGGAAGAGATGATGGTGCAGTCGGAGAAGATGCTCTCCGTCGGCGGTCTCGCCGCCGGCATGGCCCATGAGATCAACAACCCGCTGGGCGCGATCCTGCACAACGTGCAGAACATCCGCCGGCGCCTGTCGCCGGACCTGCCGAAGAACCTCGAGGTAGCCGCTGAAGTGGGCGTGCGCCTGGACGACCTCAACCACTACCTGGAGGCGCGGGAGATTCCCAAGCTGATGGACGGCATTCAGTACGCCGGCTCCCGCGCGGCGAAGATCGTCACCCACATGCTCTCCTTCAGCCGCCGCAGCCATCGCCAGATGGCCGCCTGCGAGTTGCCGGCACTGCTGGAACAGGCCGTGGAGATCGCCGGCAATGACTTCGACCTCACCGGCGGCTTCGACTTCAAGTCGCTGCAGATCGTCCACGAGTATGACCAGCGCCTGGGGCCGGTACCGGTGATCGCCAACGAAATCGAACAGGTCCTGCTCAACCTGTTGAAGAACGCCGCCCAGGCCATCCACCTTCGCGACGACGAAGAAGAAGGCGAATTCGGCCGCATCATCCTGCGCACCCGGCTCAATCCGCCGTGGGCGGAAATCCAGGTGGAGGACAATGGCTGCGGCATGCCGGAGAAGGTGCGCAAACGCATCTTCGAGCCTTTCTTCACCACCAAGGAAGTCGGCCAGGGTACGGGCCTGGGCCTGTCGGTCTCGTACTTCATCGTCACCAACAACCACAAGGGGCAGATGGAGGTACAGTCCGAGCTGGGTCAAGGCACCTGCTTCACCCTGCGCCTGCCGCTGACCACCGAAGTTTCCCCGCCCTTGCCGCTATTGGCGCAAGGCGACAAGGAGCATTGAGCCATGGGCAATCGCCTGTCGAAGATCTACACCCGCACCGGCGATGCCGGAGAAACCGGCCTGGCCGACGGACGCCGGGTACCCAAGCATCATCCGCGGGTGGAGGCCATGGGCGCGGTGGACGAACTGAACAGCCACCTCGGCCTGCTGCTGGCCGGGCTGCACGAAGCGCGCAGCAGTGCGCTGGAAGAAGTGATGGGTGTGTTGGCGCCGATCCAGCACCGCCTGTTCGACCTGGGCGGCGAGCTGGCGATGCCGGAATACCGCGCGCTGAACGATGCCGAAGTAGAACGTCTGGAGCAGGTGATCGACCGCTGGAACGAGGAGCTCGGGCCGCTGAAGAACTTCATCCTGCCGGGCGGCTCGCGTCTGGTCGCCCTCGCCCATCTGTGCCGCGCGCAGGCGCGCAACGCCGAGCGCCGCTGCCAACAGCTCAATGCCGAGGAGCCGCTGGCAGGCGCGGGCCTGCGCTACCTGAATCGCCTGTCCGACCTGCTGTTCGTCGCCGCACGCTTCATCGCCCGCCGTCAGGGCGTGGAAGAGATTCTCTGGCAAGCCGCGGAAAAGCCCGCCTGATCTGTCAGCCTTCGTTTTTCGGCCAGAACGCCCGAATACCCGCCACGCCCTGCGCACCGGCCTGCCAGGCACGCTCGACGTCCTGCGGACCGACGCCGCCGAGCAGGAACACCGGCTGGTTGAAGCCATCGATCAGCTCTGCCGCCGTCTCCCAGCCCAGCGCCGGTTCCCCCGGATGGCTCTCGGTGGGCTGCACCGGCGACAGGGTGACGAAGTCCACACCCATGCGCGCCGCCAGTTCCAGTTCCTCGGCGCTATGGCAGGAAGCCGCCAGCAGGCGCTCGCGGGGGAACGGCCGGCCATTGGGCGCGTACTTGCGCAGTTGCTCGGAAGTCAGGTGCCAGCCGGCCGCCGGGAAATCGCCCAGCCATTCCAGCGGGCCCTTGAGCATCAGCTGCGCCTTGCCGGCGCACAGGCCTTGTACGTCGACAGCGAGGTCGCGGTACTCGGGGCTGTACATGTTCGGCGCGCGCAGCTGGATCAGGCGGATGCCACTGGCGATAGCCGCACGAACGCCCTGCACCAGTTGCGGGATTTCCAGCCCATCGGGCGTGATCAAGTAGCGATCAGGCAGGCGCGCGGCCTGCACGATAGGCTCGTTGGCGGCCGGGAAGTCGTAATCCGGCAGGTCGCGCGGGGAGACCCAGGCCAGCGGCTGGCCCTCGGCACCATGGGGCGCGCCGGAGAAGACGGAGACCTCCCACACATCCAGCAGTACATGCTTGTCGCTGTAGTCGTGCTGCACGCGGATCAGCGGGCGCGCCTGCTCGACGTCGATGCCGAGTTCTTCCTTCAGCTCGCGGGCCAGGGCGACCTGCACCGCTTCGCCCTCTTCCACCTTGCCACCGGGAAACTCCCAGAGACCGCCCTGGTGCTTGTCGTCCGGACGGCGGGCGATCAGCACCCGGCCATCGAGTCCGCGAATCACGGCGGCGGCGACATGTACTCGTTTCACAGTGCTACTCCTCAATCCGATTCAGGCAGGGCCCGCGCAGACGGGCATTCTACCGTCATTGCCGGCCGGATTCAGGCGCGTTCGACCATCGCCGCGTCCAGCCAGGGGCGGAAGGCCGGCCAGGCGTAGATCGCATCCACGTAGTTCTGGGCCTCGATGGGCAGCATCACGCAGTAACTGCGCAAGCGCGTGGCAATGGGTGCATAGAAGGCATCGGCGATGCTCGCGTGGCCGAACAGGAACGGGCCGTCCTGACCGAACTGACCGCGGCACAGCGCCCAGAGCTCGACGATGCGGGCGATGTCCGCCTCCACCGCTTCGGGCACTTCGGCCAACGGCTGGTTGCGTTGGATGTCCATTGGCATATGCGAGCGCAGCGCCATGAAGCCGCTGTGCATCTCGGCGCAGACTGATCGGGCCAGCGCTCGCGCCGCTTCGCCACGCGGCCAGAGGTGCGCCTCGGGGAAGCGCTCGGCGAGGTATTCGGCAATTGCCAGGGAATCCCAGATCAGCCCGTGCTCGCACTTGAGCGCCGGCACCTTGCCGCTGGGCGAGTGCTCGCGGATACGCCGTGCGGTGTCCAGGCCACCCAGGGGAATGAGGATTTCCTCGAACTCGGCCCCGGTGAGTTGCATGGCAAGCCAGCCGCGCAGGGACCAGGAGGAGAGATTCTTGCTGCCGATGATCAGGGTAAGGGACATGGAGGCGATGCTCTTGAGGGTCAGTCAGGAGACCTTAGAGCGCGGCAGCCATGAAAACAAATTCCCGATTTTCATCCATCGATGAAAATCGGGAATGCGAGCGGAACGAGACGCAGGGCCTGGGCGGGCCCCTGCGTCTTAGCGTCGATCAGGTGCGGTACTCAGCGTTGATCTTCACGTACTCGTGGGACAGGTCGGTGGTCCAGATGGTCTCGCTGCAGGTGCCACGGCCGAGATCGATGCGGATGGTGATCTCTTCCTGGGCCATGACCCTCGCCCCCTGGTCCTCGGTGTAGCTGGCCGCGCGGCAACCACGGCTGGCGATGGCAACGTCATCCAGGAATACGTCGATCAGACTCACATCCAGGTCTGGCACGCCGGCACGACCGACGGCGGCGAGGATACGGCCCCAGTTCGGGTCGGACGCGAACAACGCGGTCTTGATCAGCGGCGAGTGGGAGACGGCGTACCCGACATCCAGGCACTCCTGGTGCGTCGCGCCGCCGTTTACCTGCACGGTAACGAATTTGGTGGCGCCTTCGCCGTCACGCACGATGGCCTGCGCCAGCTCCATGGATACATCCAGCACGGCCTGCTTCAGCGCGGCGAACAGCGCGCCGGAGGCGGCGGTGATTTCCGGCAGCGCAGCCTGGCCGGTGGCAACCAGCATGCAGCAGTCGTTGGTGGAGGTGTCCCCGTCGATGGTGATGCGGTTGAAGGACTTGTTCGATGCGTCGCGCAGCAGGTCCTGCAGCACGCCCTGGGCAACCTTGGCGTCGGTGGCGATATAACCGAGCATGGTGGCCATGTTCGGTTTGATCATGCCGGCGCCCTTGCTGATGCCAGTGACGGTGATGGTCACGCCGTCGTGCTGGAACTGGCGGCTGGCCCCCTTGGGCAGGGTGTCGGTGGTCATGATGCCGGCGGCTGCGTCGGCCCAGTTATCCACCGACAGGTTGGCCAGCGCGGCGGGCAGAGCGGCTTCGATCTTCTCGACCGGCAGCGGCTCGCCGATCACCCCGGTGGAGTATGGCAGCACGGCGTTTTCCGGAACGCCGGCCAGTTCGGCCAGCTTGGCGCAGGTACGGGTGGCATTGGCCAGGCCCGGCTCGCCGGTGCCGGCGTTGGCGTTGCCGGTATTGGTCAGCAGGTAGCGCACCGGCCCCAGGAAGCGCTTGCGCGCCAGGATCACCGGGGCGGCGCAGAAGGCGTTGGTAGTGAACACACCGGCTACGGTGGAACCTTCGGCGCAACGCATCACCACGATGTCCTTGCGGCCGGGTCGCTTGATGCCGGCGGAGGCGATGCCGAGTTCGAAACCGGGGACCGGGTGCAGGGTGGACATGGGGCCGAGACCAACAGCCATGTGGCGCGCTCCTATCTAGTCAGTGAACCATCTAATCAGTGGATCAAAGGAGAAAAACGCCGCGAGCGGCAGGGCCGGTCGCGGCGTGGGGTATCAGGGTCGGGAAGAGTTATTCCACCTGACCGTGGCAGTGCTTGTACTTCTTGCCCGAACCGCAGGGGCACGGCTCGTTGCGGCCGATCTTCGGTTCGTTGCGGATGGGCTCCATCGGCACCACGTTGTCAGCCGGTACTTCGCCCTCTTCTTCAGGCTCGGCAGTGACCTGCTCCATGGACGGAGCAGCGGCGTGCTGGAACTGCATGCGCTTGGCCATTTCCTCGGCCTCGCGGCGCAGGCGGGCTTCTTCTTCGGCCGGATCTTCGCGGCGAACCTGGACGAAGGACAGCACGCGGATGGTGTCGCGCTTGATGGAATTCAGCAGGTCCTGGAACAGGTTGAAGGACTCGCGCTTGTATTCCTGCTTCGGGTTCTTCTGCGCGTAGCCGCGCAGGTGAATGCCATGACGCAGGTGATCCATGGTGGACAGGTGGTCCTTCCACAGGTCGTCCAGCACGCGCAGCAGCATCTGCTTCTCGAAGGTGCGCAGGGCTTCTTCGCCGGCGAGCTCCTCCTTCTCGTGGTAGGCAGCGACCAGCTCGGCAAGGATCTTCTCGCGCAGGGTTTCTTCGTAGAGCTTCTCGTCGTCGTCCAGCCACTGCTGGATCGGCAGTTTGAGGCCGAAATCGCTGTACAGCGCAGCTTCCAGACCGGCGACGTCCCACTGCTCGGGCAGCGACTGCGGCGGAATGTGCTCGCTGACGGTGTTGTTCAGGGTCTCTTCACGGAACTCGGTGATGGTCTCGCCGATGTTGTCGGCCGCGAGCAGGGTGTTGCGCATGTGGTAGATCACCTTGCGCTGCTCGTTGGCGACGTCATCGAACTCCAGCAGTTGTTTACGAATATCGAAGTTGCGGCCTTCGACCTTGCGCTGGGCCTTTTCGATGGCATTGGTCACCATGCGGTGCTCGATCGCCTCGCCCGGCTGCATCCCCAAGGCTTTCATGAAGTTCTTCACCCGGTCGGAGGCGAAGATGCGCATCAGGTGGTCTTCCAGGGACAGGTAGAAGCGGCTGGAGCCCGGGTCGCCCTGACGGCCGGCACGGCCACGCAGCTGGTTGTCGATACGGCGGGATTCGTGACGCTCGGAGGCGATCACGTGCAGGCCGCCTGCCTCGATGACCTGCTGGTGACGCTTCTGCCAGTCGGCCTTGATCTGTGCCACCTGTTCGTCGGTGGGGTTCTCCAGCGCGGCGACTTCCACTTCCCAGTTGCCGCCCAGCAGGATGTCGGTACCACGACCGGCCATGTTGGTGGCGATGGTGACCGAGCCCGGACGACCGGCCTGGGCGATGATCTCGGCTTCCTTCTCGTGGTACTTGGCGTTCAGAACCTTGTGCTCGATGCCGGCGTTCTGCAGCAACTGCGAGACGTATTCGGAGGTTTCGACCGAGGCGGTACCCACGAGGATCGGACGGCCCAGCGCCTGGCACTGCTGCACATCGGTGATGATGGCGGCGTACTTCTCGTCCTGGGTCAGGTAGACCAGGTCGTTGAAGTCCTTACGGGCAACCGGACGGTGGGTCGGAATCACCACCACGTCGAGGCCGTAGGTCTGGCGGAATTCGAAGGCCTCGGTGTCGGCGGTGCCGGTCATGCCGGCCAGCTTGGTGTAGAGGCGGAAGTAGTTCTGGAAGGTGGTCGAGGCCAGGGTCTGGCTCTCGGCCTGGATCGGCAGGTTTTCCTTGGCCTCGATGGCCTGGTGCAGGCCCTCGGAGAGGCGACGGCCCGGCATGGTACGGCCAGTGTGCTCGTCGATCAGCAGGACCTGGTCGCCCTGGACGATGTATTCCACGTTGCGGTGGAACAGGGTGTGGGCGCGCAGCGCGGCGTAGACGTGGGTCAGCAGGCTCAGGTTGTGCGCCGAGTAGAGGCTCTCGCCCTCGGCCAGCAGGCCGTTCTGGGTCAGCAGCTCTTCAACGTAGGCATGGCCCTGCTCGTTGAGTTCGACCTGACGGGTCTTCTCGTCGATGCTGTAGTGGCCCTGCTGGGTCACCTGGCCTTCGACTTCCTCGACATGACGCTTCAGGCGCGGGATCAGCTTGTTGATCTTGATGTACAGCTCGGAGCTGTCTTCGGCCTGGCCGGAAATGATCAGCGGAGTCCGCGCCTCGTCGATGAGGATGGAGTCCACTTCGTCGACCACGGCGAAGTTCAGTTCGCGCTGGAACTTGTCTTCCAGGCTGAACGCCATGTTGTCGCGCAGGTAGTCGAAGCCGAATTCGTTGTTGGTGCCGTAGGTGATGTCGGCAGCATAGGCCGCGCGCTTCTCTTCCGGCGGCTGGAACGGGCTGACGATGCCAACGGTCAGGCCGAGGAATTCATACAGCGGACGCATCCAGTTGGCGTCGCGGCGGGCCAGGTAGTCGTTCACGGTGACCACGTGCACACCCTTGCCGGACAGGGCGTTCAGGTAGACGGCCAGGGTGCCCACGAGGGTCTTGCCCTCACCGGTACGCATCTCGGCGATCTTGCCTTCGTGCAGGGTCATGCCGCCGATGAGCTGGACGTCGAAGTGACGCATGCCCATGACGCGCTTGCCGGCCTCGCGGGCAACGGCGAAGGCTTCGGGCAGGATCTGGTCGAGGCTCTCGCCCTTGGCGACACGCGCCTTGAACTCTTCGGTCTTGGCCTTCAGTTGCTCATCGGAAAGCGGGACCATCTGGGGCTCGAGTGCATTGATGGCCTGGACCTGCTTGGCCATGCGCTTCACTTCGCGCTCGTTCTTGCTTCCAAAGAGTTTTTTCAACAAAGGCGCAAACATATCGACTGGGTCATCCGAACTGGAGAATTGGAGGGCTGCCCGACTGGCTGGCCGCGGCGCGGAACGGCAATGAAGCGGGCATTCTACCCGGAAACTTCCGGGAAAAAAGTGCCGGAGTCATCCTCCGAAGCTTCGCATTCCGCGAGCTTGGGGGCAATGCATGGGCGGACAACTTTGCATCCGAGTGGGTGATATGGTGACGCAGCCGTGCATATTCAAGGGCGGACGGTGGCATCTGGCCCTGAGCGCATCTGTTACCATCGCTCTTTATTCACTCCCGGTTGCTCCTCATGGCCTTCCGCCCCCTGCCCGCCAAGGCGATGACCAAGTTGCTGCGCGAAGCCAAGCCGCTGCACTCGCTGTTCGTCCAGGCGCAGCGCCTCTCGCGCTTGCAGGAACTGCTCGATTCGCAATTGCAGCCCGCCGCGCGCCCTTTCTGCCGCGTCGCCTCCTGGCGTGAAGGCAGCCTGCTGCTGGTGGTCACCGACGGGCACTGGGCCACGCGCCTGCGTTACCAGCAGAACCGCCTGCTGCGGCAACTGGCCACGTTCGAGGAGTTCAGCGGACTCACGCGCATCCTGTTCAAGGTGCAACCAGCAATCCAGGCGCCTGTCCGCGTGAACACCAACCGCATCAGCGAATCCGCTTCGGCCACCCTGCATGCAGCGGCCGAAGGCATCAGCAATCCGCACCTCAAGGCCGCTCTCGAACGCCTCGCCAGCCGCAGCCGCAAACCACCGGAAGCAGACCAGGAATAAAGCGAAGACATAAAAAAAAAGGCCACCCGAGGGTGGCCTTTGAAGTTGTAGCTGAAAGGAGGAGGTTTCCTTATACGGCCGCAGCGGGTCGCATATAGGAGATCGGCGCGGTCTTGGCGTCCTCGAAGGTCACCACTTCCCAAGCGTCCTTGTCTGCGATGAGGGTACGCAGGAGACGGTTGTTCAGGGCGTGACCGGACTTGTAGCCGATGAACTCGCCGATAAGGCTGTTACCCAGCAGGTACAGGTCACCAATGGCGTCCAGGATCTTGTGCTTGACGAACTCGTCCTCATAACGAAGACCGTCTTCGTTGAGCACTCGATACTCGTCGACCACGATGGCGTTCTCCACGCTGCCACCCAGAGCCAGGTTCTGGGAACGCAGCATCTCGATGTCGCGCATGAACCCGAAGGTACGGGCGCGGCTCACTTCCTTGACGAAGGAAGTGCTGGAGAAATCCACCACGGCTTTCTGGGTGCGACCACGGAAGACCGGGTGATCGAAATCGATCTCGAAGCTCACCTTGAAGCCGTCGAACGGAACGAAGGTGGCGCGCTTGTCGCCCTCTTCCACCGTTACCTCGCGCTTGATGCGGATGAACTTCTTGGCCGCTTCCTGCTCTTGCAGGCCCGCGGACTGGATCAGGAATACGAAAGGACCTGCGCTGCCGTCCATGATCGGTACTTCCGATGCGGACAGTTCGACATAGGCGTTGTCGATACCCAGGCCGGCCATGGCCGAAAGCAGATGCTCCACGGTATCCACTTTGACGTCACCCTTGATCAGGGTGGTCGACATTGTGGTTTCGCCGACGTTCGAGGCCCGGGCGGGAATTTCCACCACAGGGTCGAGGTCAGCCCGGCAGAACACGATGCCAGTATCGACGGGAGCCGGCTTCAGGGTCAGGTAAACCTTCTCCCCGGAATGCAGGCCGACACCGGTCGCCCGGATGATGTTCTTCAAGGTGCGTTGTCTGATCATGGCTTTGGCCGCTTTCGCGCAAGTTGCGAACTGTTGTCAACAATGGGCGGCGATGATAGCAGAACCGCCCTTTGCTGAACACCAATCACATTGATACTCCTGATAAATCGACTCAATCGGCCTGACGACGCAGGAAGGCCGGGATATCCAGGTAGTCCAGATCGTCCTGCGGATTCAGCTTGGCCGCGGTGGCAGCGCCGCCGTGGTTCTGGTTGCGCATGACGGTCGGACGGTCCAGGTCACGGTAGTTCACCGACTGCTGCTCGCGCTGAACCGGAGCCTGGGTGCTGACGGCCTGGGTCTGAACGGTGTTGTCGACGACCTTGACCGGCTTCTCCAGGCGAGCGCCCAGACCGGTGGCGACTACGGTGACGTGCAGCTCGTCGCGCATGTCCGGATCGATCACGGTGCCCACTTTCACGGTGGCGTGCTCGGAAGCGAACTGCTCGATGATGTTGCCCACGTCGGAGTATTCGCCCAGGGACAGGTCCGGACCGGCGGTGATGTTGACCAGGATGCCGCGGGCGCCCTGCAGGTTGACGTCTTCCAGCAGCGGGTTGCGGATCGCGGCTTCGGTAGCCTCGCGAGCGCGGTTCGGGCCGCTGGCGCAGCCGGTGCCCATCATGGCCATGCCCATTTCGCTCATGACGGTTTTCACGTCGGCGAAGTCGACGTTGATCATGCCCGGGCGCTTGATGATGTCGGAGATACCGCGAACGGCACCGGCAAGCACATCGTCAGCCTTGGCGAAGGCGGCCAGCAGGCTCGCATCCTTGCCCAGGATGGTCAGCAGTTTTTCGTTCGGAATGGTGATCAGCGAGTCAACGCTTTCTGCCAGCGAGCGGATGCCTTCGTCGGCGATCTGCATGCGCTTGCGGCCTTCGAACGGGAACGGACGGGTGACCACGGCCACAGTGAGGATGCCCATTTCCTTGGCAACCTCGGCGATGATCGGCGCAGCACCGGTACCGGTACCGCCACCCATGCCGGTGGTGATGAAGACCATGTCGGCGCCTTCCAGGACTTCGGCGATACGCTCGCGGTCCTCGATGGCGGCCTGACGGCCCACTTCAGGGTTGGCGCCAGCGCCCAGGCCCTTGGTCACACCCGGGCCGAGTTGCAGAACGGTGCGTGCGGCGATGTTCTTCAGCGCCTGCGCATCAGTGTTGGCGCAAATGAATTCGACGCCATCAACGTTGTTCTTGGCCATGTGGTTGACGGCGTTGCCGCCACCACCACCTACGCCGATAACCTTGATGACTGCTGTTTGCGGGACGTTATCTACCAGTTCAAACATTTCCCCTCTCCTTCCTTTCTAGTTGTGTTGCCTACGTTTACCGCGGTGGTAAATCAGAAATTGCCCTGGACCCAGCGTTTAAGCTTTTCCAGTACCGGTGTCTTGGGTTCGTCGCTGCTGAAACTGCTGCCGGACAGGGAGATGCCGTCGGACTGCTTTTGCAGTCCGTACAGGAGCAGCCCCACACCGGTGGAATAGATTGGATTGCGCACGACGTCGGCCAGTCCCTTGACGCTGTGCGGTACGCCCAGGCGCACCGGCATGTGGAAGATCTCTTCGGCCAGCTCGACGGCGCCTTCCATCTTGGAAGTGCCACCGGTCAGGACGATCCCGGCCGGAATCAGGTCCTCATAGCCACTGCGACGCAGCTCTGCCTGAACCAGGGTGAAGAGCTCGTCGTAACGAGGCTCGACCACTTCGGCAAGCGCTTGGCGCGACAGTTCCCGCGGCGGACGATCGCCGACGCTGGGCACCTTGATGGTTTCGCCGGGGCCGGCCAGTTTGGCCAGTGCACAGGCGTAGCGAATCTTGATTTCCTCAGCGTACTGAGTCGGGGTGCGCAACGCCATGGCGATGTCGTTGGTGACCTGGTCGCCGGCGATCGGGATCACCGCCGTATGGCGAATGGCGCCTTCGGTGAAAATGGCGATATCGGTGGTGCCGCCGCCGATGTCCACCAGGCACACGCCCAGTTCCTTCTCGTCCTCGGTGAGCACGGAGTAGGCCGAAGCCAGTTGCTCGAGGATGATGTCGTCCACTTCCAGGCCGCAGCGGCGCACGCACTTCTCGATGTTCTGCGCGGCGTTCACCGCGCAGGTCACGACGTGCACCTTGGCTTCCAGGCGTACGCCGGACATGCCCAGCGGCTCGCGCACGCCTTCCTGGTTATCGATCACATAGTCCTGGGCCAGGGTGTGCAGCACACGCTGGTCGGCCGGGATGGCCACGGCCTGGGCCGCGTCCAGCACGCGCTCGATGTCCGCGCCGCTGACTTCGCGGTCGCGGATGGCCACGATGCCGTGGGAGTTCAGGCTGCGGATATGGTTGCCGGCGATGCCGACGAAGGCCGAGTGGATACGGCAGCCCGCCATCTGCTGGGCTTCATCGATGGCGCGCTGGATCGATTGCACGGTGGACTCGATGTTCACCACCACACCTTTCTTCAGGCCGCGCGAAGGGTGCGTCCCGATGCCGACGATTTCCAGCTTGCCATCGGCCGCCACCTCGCCCACCAGCGCCACCACCTTGGAGGTGCCGATATCCAGGCCGACGACCATTTTGCCGCTCTGCACGCTTGCCATGTTTATAGAAGTCTCCTCAACTCACTGCGCGGCGGTGGTCTGTGCCACCGTCGCTTCCGGCACCGGATCGCGCCACGCCACGGCCAGGCCGTTGGGGTAACGCATGTCGATGCGGGCGATTTTCGTAATCTGGTCTTTCAGCGCCTTGTCGTAGATGGTCACGAACCGGCGAATCTGTTCTACCGCGTGATCGCGGCCCAGCATGATCTCCACTCCCTGCGCGGTCCCCAGGGTCCAGGCGCCGCGAGAACTCATGTCCAGGCTGGCGATGGTGAAGCCCAGCGGGCGGAGCATCTGGCTGAGAATCTGGTACTGCTGCATCACTTGCTGCTGAGCGCGCTGCGGGCCGGACAGGCGCGGCAGGTGCTCGTAGTTGGCCACTTCACGCGGGGCGAAAGCCTGCCCCTGGTTGTTCAGCAGGGCCTCGTCACCCCAGCGGGCGATGGGCAATTGCTCGTCCAGTCGAACCACCACCTGGTCGGGCCATACGCGGCGCACTTCGGCGTGGGCGATCCAGGGCATCTGTTCCAGCTCCTGGCGCATGCCGGCCAGATCGATGGTGAAGAAGCTGGCCGAGACATAGGGGCTGATCCGCTGCTGCACCGCCGCCTGGCTGATGTAGCTGAGGTCGCCCTCTACGCTGACCTTGGCAATCGGGCGGTCGGCATAGGGCAGCACGTATTGCGCGCCGTAGTAAGCACCGCCGCCCAGTACGCCCAGCACCAGAGGCCACAGCAGCACCTTCAGGAAGCCGAAGCTGGGCTTGGGCATGCGAGCGCTGAGCGGCTCCTTGGCCACCAGACGGCTGGCGCCGCGCGGCACCGGCTTGCGTGCGGGAGCACGGCCGATTCCGGGATTCTGGTGACGAAGCTGCGCGCCGTTCATGACTTACCCCCTTGCCTCGACGCTGTCGGCGAGGATCGCCAGCACCAGTTGCTGGAAATCCAGGCCGGCCGCGCGCGCGGCCATGGGCACCAGGCTGTGGTCGGTCATGCCCGGTGCCGTGTTCACTTCCAACAGCCAGAAGCGCCCCTGGGCGTCCTGCATCACATCGGTCCGCCCCCAACCCTGGATGCCGAGGGCATCGCAGGCGCGCGCGGTCAGGTCCTTGAGCTCCTGTTCCTTGTCGGCATCGAGGCCGCAGGGAATCTGGTACTGGGTATCGTTGGCCAGGTACTTCGCGTCATAGTCGTAGAAGGTGTGCGGCGTGCCCAGGCGAATGGGCGGCAGCACCTGGCCACGGAGGATCGCGACGGTGTATTCAGGGCCGCTGATCCACTGCTCGACGAGCACTTGTGGATCGAATTTCGCAGCGGCAGCCCAGGCCGCGATCAGCTCGTCAATGCTGTTCACCTTGGCCATGCCGATGCTCGAACCCTCACTGGCCGGCTTTACGATCAGCGGGAAACCGAGTTTTGCCGCAGCGGCACGGCAATCGTCCTCGCTGGCGAGGACAGCGTGGTCCGGCGTCGGCAGGCCCAGGCTCAGCCACACGCGCTTGGTGCGCAGCTTGTCCATCGCCAGCGCGGAGGCAAGCACGCCGCTGCCGGTGTAGGGAATGCCGGCGATTTCCAGCAGCCCCTGCATGGTGCCGTCTTCACCGCCACGACCGTGGAGGATGATGAAGGCGCGGTCGATCTTCTCGCGAGTCAGACGCTCCAGCAGGTCATCGCCCACATCGATGCCGAAGGCGTCCACACCGGCGCCCTGCAAGGCCTGCAGAACCATGGCGCCGGATTTCAGCGACACCTCGCGCTCGGCGCTCTTGCCGCCGTACAGCACGGCGACGCGACCGAAGGCGCGGGGCTCGAGGGCGGATTTGAGGGCGTCACTCATTGTTTCTTCCCCTCGGCGCCAGCAGCGGCGGCGCCGAACATCGGATTCTTGATCAGTTGCGGAGCCAGCCCGCCGATATCGCCGGCGCCCTGGCAGAGCAGGATGTCGCCGGGACGCAACAGCGGCTTCAGCAGCGAAGCGAGGTCACCGCCACGCTCCAGGTAGATCGGGTCGAGCTGGCCGCGCTGGCGGATGCTGTGGCAAAGGTGACGGCTGTCGGCGCCAGGGATCGGCTCTTCGCCGGCCGGGTAGACCTCCATCAGCATCAGCACGTTGGCCTCGCCCAGCACCTGCACGAAGTCGTCGTACAGGTCGCGGGTGCGGCTGAAGCGGTGCGGTTGATACACCATCACCAGACGACGATCCGGCCAGCCACCGCGCACGGCCTTGATCACCGCCGCGACTTCGCGCGGGTGGTGGCCGTAGTCGTCGACCAGCATCACGCTGCCGCCTTCCACCTGCAGGTCGCCATAGACCTGGAAGCGACGGCCGACGCCCTGGAAGCCGGACAGGCCCTGGACGATGGCTTCGTCGGAGATACCTTCGTCAGTGGCGATGACGATGGTCGCCAGGGAGTTCAGCACGTTGTGCAGGCCGGGCATGTTCACCGAGACGTCCAGCGGCTCGCGCTCGGGGCGCAGCACGGTGAAGTAGGTGCGCATGCCTTCCTGGCGGATATTGATGGCGCGGACGTCGGCGTCCTCGCTCAGGCCGTAGGTCACGGTCGGACGCGCCACCTGCGGCAGGATCTCACGCACCACCGGGTCGTCCACGCAGACCACGGCCAGGCCGTAGAACGGCAGGTTGTGCAGGAAGTCGACAAAGGTGCGCTTGAGTTTGTTGAAGTCGCCGCCATAGGTACTCATGTGGTCGGCGTCAATGTTGGTGACCACCGAGACCATCGGCTGCAGGTGCAGGAAGCTGGCGTCACTCTCGTCGGCCTCGGCCACCAGGTAACGGCTGGTGCCCAGCTGCGCGTTGGTGCCAGCAGCGTTCAGGCGGCCGCCAATGACGAAGGTCGGGTCCAGGCCGCCGGCAGCGAACACCGAGGCGATCAGGCTGGTGGTGGTGGTCTTGCCGTGGGTGCCGGCGACGGCAATGCCGTGGCGGTAACGCATCAGCTCGGCGAGCATCTCGGCGCGCGGCACGACCGGCACGCGGCGATCCAGCGCGGCGGCGACTTCCGGGTTCGACTTGTTCACCGCGCTGGAAACCACCAGCACGTCGGCGCCGTCGGAGTTCTCCGCGCGGTGGCCAATGAAGATTTCCGCACCGAAGTTCTCCAGGCGCTCGGTGACCGGCGACGCCTTGAGGTCGGAGCCGGAGACTTCGTAGCCGAGGTTGAGCAGCACTTCCGCGATACCACACATGCCCACGCCACCGATGCCGACGAAGTGGATGCGGCGGATGCGCCGCATGGTGCGGGTGACGCCGGTGGGTTCTTTAACCACGGGCCACCTCCAGGCAGGCATCGACTACCGTGCGGGTAGCCTCGGGCTTGGCCAGGCTGCGTGCGCGAGCGGCCATGCGGGTCAGGGAATCGGGATGCATCAATACCTCGGACAACTGCGCGGCCAGTTCGGCGGCGCTGGTAGATTTCTGTGGCAGCAGGAGGGCCGCGCCCTCGCGCACCAGGAATTCGGCATTCTTGGTCTGGTGGTCGTCGATCGCGTGGGGCAGCGGCACCAGGAAGGACGGCAGGCCGGCGGCGGTCAGCTCGCTCACGGTCAGCGCTCCGGCGCGGCAGATCACCAGATCGGCCCAGGCGTAGGCAGCAGCCATGTCGGCGATGAACGGAGCTACGTCCGCTTCGACACCGGCGGCGCGGTAACGCTCCGCAGTCACTTCGTCATGCTGACGACCGGCCTGATGGCGAATGGCCGGGCGAATCTCGGCCGGCACCTGCGCCAGCGCTTCGGGCAGCAGCTTGTTCAGCGGCTCGGCGCCCAGGCTGCCGCCCAGCACCAGCAGGTTGACGCGACGGCCGCTCAACGGCGCGCGGGCACCCTCTTCCAGGAACAGCTCGACGCGCACCGGGTTGCCAGTGGTCAATCGCTTGGCGCTGCTGTCGAAGGTGTCCGGGAAGGCTTCGCAGACCCGCTTGGCCAGCGGCGCGAGGCTGCGGTTGGCGGTGCCGGCGACGGCGTTCTGTTCATGGATCACCAGGGGAACACCGGACAGCTTGGCAGCCAGGCCGCCCGGGCCGGTGACGTAGCCACCCAGGCCGAGCACGCAGACCGGCTTGAGCTGGCGAACCACGCCGATGGCCTGGAACAGCGACTTGAGCAGATCGAACGGCGCACGCAGCAGCGATTTGATGCCCTTGCCACGCAGGCCGCTGACGTTGATCAGGTGCAGCGGCAGGCCGGCCTTGGGTACCAGATCGTTTTCGATGCCGCGCGGGGTGCCCAGCCAGTGCACGCTGTAGCCGCGCGCCTGGAACTCACGGGCGCAGGCCAAGGCCGGGAACACGTGTCCGCCGGTGCCGCCCGCCATGATCAGGACGTTACCTTTCATCGGCAAAGTCCTCTTCGCTGAATTCATATTCCTCGCTGCCCATCACGGTGCGGCGCTCCCATTCGATGCGCAGCAGCATCCCCAGCTGGGCACAGCAGATCACCAGGGAACTGCCGCCGTAGCTGAGGAACGGCAGGGTCAGGCCCTTGGTCGGCAGCAGGCCGACGTTCACACCCACGTTGATCAGGAACTGGCCGATCCAAAGGAATGCCAGCCCGTAGGCTACGTAGGCGGAGAAGTACTGTTTCGACTGCTCGGCCCAGATACCGATGTACAGCGCGCGCAGGCTGACGAAGACGAACAGGGCCACGGTGGCCATCGCACCGACGATACCCAGCTCTTCGGCGAGGACCGCGAACACGAAGTCGGTGTGCGCCTCGGGCAGGTAGAACTGCTTCTGGATGCTGTTGCCCAGGCCCATACCGGTCCAGCCACCGCGGCCGAAGGCAATCAGCGCCTGGCTGAGCTGGTAGCCCGCGCCGAACTGGTCGGCCCAGGGATCGGTGAAGTTGGTCAGGCGGGCCATCCGGTAAGGCTGGGTCTGGATCAGCAGCACCACGGCGCCGACCGCCAGTGCGACCATCAGGCCGAAGCGGAACAGGCCCACGCCGCCGAGGAACAGCATCGCCGCGGCCGCCCCCATCATCACTACGGTGGCGCCGAAGTCCGGCTCGCGCAGCAGCAGGCCGGCCATGGGCAGCAGCACCACGAACGGCTTGAAGAAGCCCAGCCAGCTTTCGCGTACCTCCTCCTGGCGGCGAACCAGGTAGCCAGCCATGAAGATCACCACGAAGACCTTGGCGATCTCCGAGGGCTGGATGTTGAAGAGGCCGAAGCCGATCCAGCGCATGGAACCGTTCACCTCGCGACCGATGCCGGGGGTGATCACCATCACCAGCAGCACAAAGGCCACGGCCAGCAGCTTCCAGCCCCAGCGCTGCCAGGTTTCCATCGGCACCATCATGGTCACCCCGCAGGCGACGAAGCCGATGGCGAGGTAGATCAGGTGGCGGACCGAGAAGTACAGCGGATTGCCGGACTGCGCCGCGGCGACTTCGGAAGATGCCGAAGTGACCATCACCAGGCCGAGGCCGAGCAGCGCCAGACAGCCCGCGAGCAGCGGGAAGTCGATGTCGATGCCGTTGCGGCTGATCAGCGGGGACGGATAGGGGCGCAGGAAGGAGAACATCAGGCGAGCTCCTCCACGGCCTTGGCGAACAGGCGTCCGCGTTCCTCGTAGTTCCTGAACATGTCCAGGCTCGCGCAGGCCGGCGACAGCAGCACGGCGTCTCCCGGCAGAGCCAGGTCGGCGGCGTGCTCGACGGCTTCGTCGAGAGTATTCACGCGGACCTTGGGCACCACGTTGCCAAGGGCGGCGCTCACCAACTCGGCGTCACGACCCAGCAACACCACGGCGCGGCAATGCTTCGCAACCGGATCACGCAGGTCATGGAAGTCGGCGCCCTTGCCGTCGCCACCGGCGATCAGCACCAGCTTGCCGTCGATGTCCGCTCCCAGGCCTTCGATAGCAGCCAGGGCGGCGCCGACGTTGGTGGCCTTGGAGTCGTCGTAGTAGTTCACGCCGTTGCGCTCGCGCACCCACTGGCAGCGGTGAGCAAGACCGGCGAATTCACGCAGGGTCTGCAGCATCGGCTCGAACGGCAGACCGACGGCGTGCCCCAGCGCCAGCGCCGCCAGGGCATTGGACTGGTTGTGCGCGCCACGGATCTTCAGCTCGCGGGCGGGCATCAGCTTGTCGAACTGGAAGGCCAGCCACTTCTCGCCGTCCTCTTCGATGAGACCGAAGGCCTTGAAGTCCGGCTTGTTGATGCCGAAGGTCCAGCACGGCACGTTGTCAGCGATCAGCGGACGGCTCAGGGCGTCGGCACGGTTCACCACGACCTGTTTGGCGCCACGGAAGATGCGGTGCTTGGCCAGGTGATAATCGGCCATGCCGTCATAGCGGTCCATGTGGTCTTCGCTGACGTTCAGGCAGGTGGCGACCTCGGCGTTCAGGCGTTCGCAGGTTTCCAGCTGGAAGCTGGAAAGCTCTACCACGTACAGCTCGACGTCGTCGGCGAGCAGGTCCAGCGCCGGGGTACCGAGGTTGCCGCCAACGGCGACACGCTTGCCAGCGGCCTTGGCCATATCGCCCACCAGGGTGGTGACGGTGCTCTTGGCGTTGGAGCCGGTAATGGCGACGATCGGCGCCTTCGCGTGACGCGCGAACAGGTCCACGTCGCCGGACATGCGCACGCCACGGGCGGCCGCTTCCACCAGTGCGGGAACGCGCAGCGACAAGCCGGGGCTCACGTAGAGCTCCTGGGCGCGGCAGAGGAAATCGGCATCGAGGTCGCCGCAGCGGACCTCGACCTGCGGGTACTGCTCGCGCAGGGTCGCCAGCTCCGGCGGATTCGCGCGCGTATCGGCCACGGCAAAGGGCACGCCCTGGCGCGCCAGGTAGCGCACCAGGGACATGCCGCTCTTGCCGAGGCCGACAACGATGCGGAATTGGTCGGAAGCGATCAGGCTCATGCTCGATCAGTCCTCAACGCAGTTTCAACGTAGCCAGGCCGATCAGCACGAGAATCACCGTGATGATCCAGAAGCGCACGATCACGCGCGGCTCCGGCCAGCCCTTGAGTTCGAAGTGGTGGTGGATCGGCGCCATGCGGAACACCCGCTTGCCGGTCAGCTTGAAGGAGGCGACCTGGATCACCACCGACAGGGTTTCCATGACGAACACGCCGCCCATGATGAACAGCACGATCTCCTGGCGGACGATCACCGCGATGGTGCCCAGCGCGGCGCCCAGTGCCAGCGCACCGACGTCACCCATGAAGACCTGCGCCGGATAGGTGTTGAACCAGAGGAAGCCCAGGCCCGCGCCGACGATGGCACCGCAGAAGATGATCAACTCGCCCGCCCCCGGAACGCTCGGGATGAACAGGTATTCGGCGAATTTGATGTTGCCCGACAGGTAGCAGAAGATCCCCAGCGCGCCACCGACCATCACGGTGGGCATGATGGCCAGGCCGTCGAGACCGTCGGTCAGGTTCACTGCGTTGCTCGAGCCGACGATCACGAAGTAGGTCAGCACCACGAAGAAGATGCCCAGGGGGATCTCCACGTTCTTCAGCATCGGCACGATCAGGGTAGTCTCGACCGGCGTCTCGGCAGTCATATAAAGGAAGACCGCAGCGCCCAGGCCGAACACCGATTGCCAGAAGTACTTCCAGCGGCTCGGCAGGCCGCGGGAATTCTTCTCGATCACCTTGCGGTAGTCGTCCACCCAGCCGATGGCGCCGAACAGCAGGGTCACGGCGAGCACGACCCACACGTAGCGGTTCGACCAGTCGGACCACAGCAGGGTACTGATGGCGATGGCGGTGAGGATCAGCGCGCCGCCCATGGTCGGCGTGCCTTTCTTGGACAGGTGCGATTGCGGGCCGTCGTTGCGCACGGCCTGGCCGATCTGGCGGATCTGCAGGGTGCGGATCATCCACGGGCCCAGCCAGAGCGACAGGGCGAGCGCGGTCAATACGCTCAGGATGCCGCGCAGGGTCAGGTACTGGAAGACGCCGAAGCCCTTGTAGAACTGTTGCAGGTACTCGGCGAGCAGCAGCAGCATTTAGTGACTCTCCTCGGAGGAACCACAGAGCGCCGCGACGACTTTGTCCATCGCCGCGCTGCGGGAACCCTTGATCAGAATGGTGGTTGTCGAAGCTTCGTCGGCCAGGGCACTGATCAGGCTGGCCTGATCGGCGAAGTGCCGGCCCGCGGAACCGAACGCCTGCACGGCGTGGCTCATCAACGGTCCGACGGCATAGAGCGCGGTGACTTTGCCAATGGCATAGGTTCCCACTTCGCGGTGGGAAGACTCCGCCCAGGCACCCAGCTCGCCCATGTCCCCGAGGACCAGGACGGTCCGGCCGGAAAAGCCGGCGAGTATATCAATCGCCGCGCAGATTGAAGCCGGATTGGCGTTGTAGCTGTCGTCGATCACCCGCATGCCATTCGTCGCCAACTGAGCTACGGCGCGTCCCTTGACCGGCTGCAGGTTCTGCAGGCCGGAAACGATCCCGACCAGCGGCACGCCCAGGGCGTGTGCGGCGGCGGCGGCGGCCAGCGCATTCGCGACGTTGTGCTCGCCCAGAAGATTCAGCTGAACGGCTGCCTCGCCAGCCGGCCCCTGCAGGGTGAAACACGGGCAACCGCGGGCATCGCGCTTCACATCACCGGCGCGGAAATCGGCGCGCGCATCGTGCAGGCCGAAGCTGGAAACACGGCGACCGGAAGCGCGGGCCTGCCAGATATCGAAGGCCTTGTCGTCGCGGTTGAGGATGGCCACGCCGTCGGCGGCCAGCCCCTCGAGAATCTCGCCCTTGGCCAGGACAATCTTGTCCTGCCCGCCGAACTCGCCGACATGGGCGGTACCGGCGTTGGTGATGATGGCGACCTGTGGGCGGGTCAGCGCGACGGTGTAGGCGATCTCGCCCACACGGTTGGCGCCCAGTTCGATGACTGCGCTTTTGTGCTCCGGGGCCAGCTGCAGCAGGGTCAGCGGCGCACCCAGATCGTTGTTCAGGTTGCCGCGGGTCGCCAGGACTTCGCCCTGGGTCCGCAGGATGCTGGCGAGCATCTCCTTCACGGTGGTCTTGCCGCTGGAGCCGGTCACTGCGGCAACGCGGCCGGTGAAGGCGGCACGGTTCAACGCTCCGAGCTGGCCCAGCGCGATGCGGGTATCTTTCACCACCAGCTGCGGCAGCGGCGCGCCAGCGACTTCACGTTCCACCAGAGCCGCGACCGCGCCCTTGGCAGCGGCGTCGGTCAGGTAGTCGTGGCCGTCGAAACGCGGGCCGGTCAGGGCAATGAACAGCTGGCCGGGCGCGATGGCACGGCTGTCGGTGCTCACGGCGTCGAAACTGACGTCCTCGCCGACCACACGGCCTTGCAGCGCAGCAGCGACTTCGTTGAGCGAAAGGGGCTTAAGCACGCTTCACCTCCCAGGCAGCCAGCGCCTTGGCGGCTTGTTCCAGATCGGAGAAGGGATGGCGAACACCATCGATCTCCTGGTAATCCTCATGCCCCTTGCCGGCCAGCAGCACGACGTCGTCCCTACCGGCAGAGGCGATCAGTCGGGCGATGGCCTCACCGCGACCGGGAACGAACTCGACCGCGTCAGGCCTGGCGAAACCGGCCCGGATGTCGGCGATGATCGCCTCGCTCTTCTCGGTGCGCGGGTTGTCGTCGGTGACCAGCACGCGGTCGGCATGCTGTTCGGCGATCTGCGCCATGATCGGGCGCTTGCCGCTGTCACGGTCGCCGCCGCAGCCGAACAGGCACAGCAGTTGGCCATGCACGTGAGGACGCAAGGCGAGCAGCACTTTTTCCAGCGCGTCCGGGGTGTGGGCGTAATCCACGACCACCAGCGGCTTCTCACCGCCGCCCAGGCGCTGCATGCGGCCGATCGGACCTTCCAGTTGCGGCAGCACCTTGAGTACGTCGCCCAGCGGGTAGTCCAGGCCGAGCAGCGCGCCAACCACGGCGAGCAGGTTGCTCAGGTTGAATTTGCCCAGCAGCGAGCTGCGCAACAGGCCTTCACCCTGTGGGGTAACGATCTGCGCTTGTACGCCGGCGTCGCTGAAGGTGGCTTCGCGGCAATAGATGTACGCCGACGGGTCGAGCAGGCTGTAACCCATCAGGCGGGATTCGTGGGGCTCGTCGGCCAGCTGGCGACCGAAATCGTCGTCCAGGTTGATCACCCGGCAACGCAGCCCCTGCCAGGCGAACAGCTTGGCTTTGGCCGCGCCGTAGGCTTGCATCGAGCCGTGATAGTCCAGGTGGTCACGGGACAGGTTGGTGAATACCGCCACGTCGAAGCCCAGCGCCGCGACGCGGCCCTGCTCGAGGCCGTGGGAAGACACTTCCATCGCCACGGCCTTGGCACCGGCCTGCTTCAGGCGTGCGAGGGTCGCCTGCACGGCGAGCGGGTCAGGCGTGGTGTGGCGACCGCTTTCCAGCGCACCATAGAAACCGGTGCCGAGGGTGCCGACGATGCCGCAGCGCTCGCCGAGCAGGTCAAGGGCCTGGGCGACCAATTGGCTGACGCTGGTCTTGCCATTGGTGCCGGTCACGCCGACCAGCTCGACGCCTCGGCTTGGCTCGCCATAGAAGCGTCCGGCGATAGCGGACAGCTGCTTGGCGAGGCCCTTGATGGCGATCATCGGCACATCGCTGGGCGGCAGGTCGACAGCGCCTTCCGCTTCATAAGCGACGGCGGCGGCGCCCTGGGCGAGCGCGGCAGCGATGTGCGCGCGGCCATCCTGGCGACCTCCCGGCACGGCGAGGAACAGGTCGCCGGGCTTGACGGTGCGACTGTCCAGGGTGAGTTCACGGATCAGTTCGCCGCTTTCGGCCTGTGGCAGCAGTTGATTCAGGCTCATCGGCATCAGCCACGCCCTCCTTTGGCAGCGGGCGCAGCATCGGCTTGTTGCTGCGGAGTCGCCGTCGGCAGGTTATCCGGCGGCACGTTCATCAGGCGCAGCGTGCCGGACATCACCTTGCTGAACACCGGCGCGGAGACCAGGCCACCGAAGTAACCGGCCTTGCTGGGCTCATCAATGACCACGACAGCGACATAACGGGGATTGCTCATCGGCGCGAAGCCGGCGAACAGGGAGCGATAGGAGTTCTCGGCATAGCCCTTGGCGCCGGTCGCGGTCTTGCGCGCGGTACCGGACTTGCCCGCCACGTGATACCCCGGAACCTGGGCGCGGTATACCCCGTTCGGCGCTTCGATCACCTGCTGCAGCATGCCCTGCATGGTCTTGGCGACCGACTCGGGGATGACCTGCGTGGCGTCCGGCTGGCGATCGGCACGGACCATGGTCAGCGGCACGCTGCGGCCGTTGTTGGCCAGCGCTGCATAGGCATGAGCCAGCTGGATGGCGGTGACGGACAGGCCGTAGCCGTAGGACAGCGTGGCGGTCTCCGCCTTGCGCCATTCCCGGTAATTCGGCAGGTTGCCGACACGCTCGCCGGGGAAACCCAGGCCGGTGTCCTGGCCGAGACCGACCTTCTGCATCAGGCTGTAGATGGCCTCGCCGCCGATATCGAAGGCAACCTTGCTCATGCCCACGTTACTGGAGCGGATCAGGATGCCGGTCAGGTCCAGCACCGGACCTTCGGTGCGGGATACGTCGCGAATGGTATAGCGGCCGATCTGCAGGGTGCCGGGGTAGACCTCGACCTTGTCGGTGGGCTTCCAGCGGCCGGTTTCCAGCGCCGCGCTCATGGAGAACGGCTTCATGGTCGAGCCCGGCTCGAACACGTCGATCATGGCGCGGTTGCGCATCATCGCCGGCTGCAGGTTGCGGCGGTTGTTCGGGTTGTAGGTCGGCTGATTGGCCATCGCCAGCACTTCGCCGGTCTTCACGTCGAGGATCACCAGGCTGCCGGCCTTCGCGCCGTTCTCCACCAGCGCATTACGCAGCTCACGGTTGGCGAGGTACTGCAGGCGCAGGTCGATGGACAGGGCCAGGGTCTTGCCGGCCTTGGCGTTGCGGGTGACCTGCACGTCGCGGATCAGGTGACCGCGGCGATCCTTGAGCACCTGACGCTTGCCCGGCACGCCGGCCAGCCAGCTGTCGAAGGCCAGCTCCACGCCTTCACGGCCGCGGTCGTCGACGTCGGTAAAGCCCACCACCTGCGCGGCGACTTCGCCGGACGGGTAGAAGCGGCGAAACTCCTCGACGGAATAGACGCCGGGGATGCGATGGGTCTTCACCTGGGCCATCACGGCCTCGCCCTGCTCCGGGGTCAGCCCCCGAACCAGGTAGATGAATTCCTTGTCGGCGTTCGCTTCCAGGCGCTCGGACAGCGCCGCCTTGGGCTGACCCAGGGCATCGGCGAGGAAGCCCCACTTCTCGCGTTCGAGCACCAGCTCCTTCGGGTTGGCCCAAAGGGTGGCGACCGGGGTACTGACAGCCAGCGGCTCGCCGTTGCGGTCGGTGATCAGGCCACGGTGCGCGGGAATGGTGATATGCCGCACGCTGCGGGCATCGCCCTGCCCCTTGAGGAAATCGTGATCGATGACATGCAGGTCGACGATCCGCCAGGCAATCGCCGCCACCATCGCCAGCAGCAGGGCGATGACGACGCGGAAGCGCCAGGGATAACGAGCGCCGGCCAGGTCTTTCATGGCGCCACCATGATGATTTCGGTCGGGTCGGGCACGCGCATCTTCAACTGGTCGGTCGCCAGGGCCTCGATGCGGCTGTGGGCCGTCCAGGTGCTCTGTTCGAGAATCAGACGACCGTATTCGGCCTGCGCCTTGTCACGCACGTTGAGCTCGGTGTACAGCGAGTTGAGCAACTGGCGGTTCCAGTAGGCACTGTAGGAGACCGAAATGGCCGACAGCAGCACGCCAATGAACAGCAACAGCATGAAGAAGCTGCCGGCAGGCAGGCGCTTGGAGAAGAGCCGGCTCATCTGAGCTTCTCCGCGATGCGCATGACCGCGCTGCGCGAGCGCGGGTTGGCCTTGAGCTCGGCTTCGGAGGCGTAGACCGGCTTGCCGATCAGCTTCATACGCGGCTCGAAGGGTTTGACCTGGATCGGCAGATTGCGCGGCAGGTTGTCCGCCTCGCCCTTGACTTGCTTGCGCATGAATTGTTTGACGATGCGGTCTTCCAGCGAGTGGAAGCTGATCACCACGAGACGGCCGCCCACGGCCAGACCTTCCAGCGCGGCCTCAAGGCCACGCTCCAGATCACCCAGCTCGTTGTTGATGAAGATGCGCAGCCCCTGGAAAGCCCGGGTAGCCGGGTTCTTGCCCTTCTCCCAGGCCGGGTTGGCCTCGGTGATCACGGCGGCCAGATCGGCGGTACGTTCGAAGGGCGCTTCCGCCCGGCGCTGCACGATGGCGCGGGCCATGCGCTTTGCAAAACGCTCCTCGCCGTAATCCTTGAACACACGGGCGATCTCGTCTTCCGCAGCGGTGGCGATCCATTGCGCGGCGCTGACGCCTTGGTCCGGGTTCATGCGCATGTCCAACGGACCGTCATTGAGGAAGCTGAAGCCTCGCTCGGGATCATCCAACTGCGGCGAGGACACGCCCAGGTCCAGCAGAACGCCGTTCACGCTGCCTTGCAGACCGCGCACGGAGAACTCCTCACCCATCTCGGCGAAGGACCTTTGCACAATGACGAAGCGGCCGTCTTCGGCCGCCAGTGTTTTTCCCGTCGCAATCGCCTGGGGATCCTTGTCGAACCCGAGCAGCTGACCGCCCGGGCCGAGCCTGCCGAGCAAGGCCCGGCTGTGCCCTCCCCTTCCGAAGGTTCCGTCCACATAGCGGCCGCCCTCCAGGGGGGCCAGCGCTTCGACGGCCTCCTCGAGCAGAACGGTGATGTGTTGGAAGGTACTGGTCACAGGCAGGCTCACAGAATAAGGTCGCGCAATTCGTCCGGCAGACCGCCGGGTTCTTTGATGGCTGCGAGGTCGGCCTCGGCAAGCGCATTCCACTTGTCTTCGTCCCACAACTGGAACTTGTTCAGCTGGCCGACCAGCATCGCTTTCTTGTCCAGGCCGGCGTACTCGCGCAGGCGCGGCGGAACGAGAAAACGCCCGGCGCTATCGAGCTCCAGGTCAACGGCATTACCAATCAGCAAACGCTGCAGGCGCCGCGTTTCCTCGCGCAGCGAGGGCAATTCGCGCAGCTTGGCTTCGATGAGTTCCCATTCAGGGAGGGGGTAAACGGTGAGGCAGGTGTCGACGGCATCGATGGTGACGATGAGCTGGCCATTGCAACGCGAAACGAGCTCGTCACGATACCGACTCGGCATCGCGAGGCGCCCTTTGGCGTCAAGACTTACGGCGTTAGCTCCGCGAAACACGTCAGCGCTTCCCCTGTGGTTGGCTATCCATGCCTGTTGATCCCACTTTTACCCACTTCGTACCACTTCCGCACACTATAGAAATCCGCGCTCCCCACCGTCAAGGTAAGCCAGAGGGGAAAAATCCTTACAGGACCGAGATTTAGCGTGCTTTTGCGAGGTGGAGGGAGGGAATTTGACGCGCCAGAAAAGAGAAAAGCCCAGTGTTTTCAAAACACTGGGCTTTCATACTTAAAGTGATTTCTTAAGTTCGCCACTTCTTCCGGTCAGCGACAAATGGTCATGTGGGAAGAAGTGGAGGAAAAGTGGTGAGAGTCGATCTGTAAGCCGGGTTCTGTCGAGGACAGCCATTCCTCTGGGACATACATCACTGCATGCCTCAAGCGATCTACCCGAACCCAACGCGGGCCGCGCCAATGGGTTCCTATTTGATCTTGCTCCGAGTGGGGTTTACCTAGCCACGAACTGTTGCCAGCCGTGCGGTGCGCTCTTACCGCACCTTTTCACCCTTACCGGCGCTTGCGCGCTTAGGCGGTTATTTTCTGTGGCACTTTCCGTAGACTCGCGCCTCCCAGGCGTTACCTGGCACTCTGCCCTGTGGAGCCCGGACTTTCCTCCATCCCGTGGTGGAACACCACGAAACAGCGACTGTCCAATCGACTCTCAGCTCGCAAGGTTAGCGGCTGACGACGCCCAGGACAAGCTCAAGTCTTGCCCTGGCGCTCCAGCGCGATCTGATAGAGCTGGTTCTTGCGGGCCCCGGTGATCTCCGCGGCGAGCGCTGCGGCGCGCTTGACCGGCAGCTCCGCCAGCAGCAGATCGAGCACCCGCAGCGTTTGCGCATCCACCGCCTCATCACCCTCGGGCGCCGGCTTGCCCGCCACCAACAGCACGCACTCGCCGCGCTGCTGGTTGCTATCGGCCGCCACGAATTCGCGCAACGCTCCCAGCGGCAACCCCTTGAGGGTTTCGAACGTCTTGGTCAATTCACGCGCCAGCAAAGCGGGCCGTTCGTCGCCGAAGATCGCCGCCATGTCCTCGATGCATTCCAGCACGCGGTGCGGCGCCTCATAGAAGATCAGCGTGCGCGGCTCATCCAGCAACGCCTCAAGGCGACCGCGCCGCCCAGCCGCCTTGGCCGGGAGGAAGCCCTCGAAAACGAAGCGATCCGACGGCAGCCCCGCCGCAGACAGCGCCGCGATCAGCGCACAGGCCCCCGGCACGGGCACCACCGGGACACCCGCCGCGCGCGCCTGGCGCACGAGATGGTAACCGGGGTCGGAAATCAGTGGCGTCCCCGCATCGGAGATCAGCGCAACGTCTTCGCCAGCCAGAAGCTTGATCAGAAAACGCCCACCCTGCTCTCGCTCATTGTGCTCATGGCACGCCGCCAGCGGCGTCTGGATGCCGAAATGCTGCAGCAGACGCACCGAGTGCCGAGTGTCTTCGGCGGCGATAAGCGACACATCGGCCAGCACCTTGAGCGCCCGAGCACTGATGTCGTCCAGGTTTCCGATGGGAGTAGCCACTACATACAGAGTGCCAAGGGTCACGCGCCAACCTCGCCGGAAGTATCTGAAAAAGCCGCATTGTATCCCGATTCCGCCACCCGCCATCGCTTCACCCTCGTCGCTTGGGTACAATCGGCAGCTCTTTGAATGCGTCACGAGAAGCCCGATATGATCGCTCGCCTGCGCCCGCTACCCGCTCTGTTCCTGGCCGGCATGCTCGCCGCCTGTGCGTCCTCCCCGTCGTCCAATCTCGGCGAACTGCCGCGCACGCCGGACGCCAGCATCGAACAGTTGCTGCAGCAGGCCTCCACCGCCAAGCCGGATGAAGCAGCCGTCCTGCGCCTCTCCGCCGCCGATCTGGCCTACAAGCAGAAAGATATCGGGCGCTCCACGCAGATCCTCGATCAAATCCCGATGGACAGCCTGAAGCCCGCCCAGCAGGTCTTCGCCAGCACCCTCCGCGCCCAGTTGGAACTGGCTCGCAACAAGGCGAAGGCGGCCCTGAAGGCGTTCGACAACCCCAGTTTCCAGCGCCTGGGCGAAATGCCAGTGGACCTCCAGGCTCGCGCCGGCATGGTCAAGTCGCTGGCCCTGGCTGCCGACGGCCAGGCCCTGAGCGCGGCCCGCGAGCGGGTGTTCATCGACCCACTGCTCAATGCCGAGGCCAGCAAGGCCAACCACGAGGAAATCTGGAAACTGGTTTCCAGCCTGCCCCTGGATCAGATGCAGGCCAGCAGCAATGAAGGCGACTTGAACGGCTGGCTGGAACTGGCGCGCATCACCAAGTCCTCCTCGAGCCTGAAGGAACAGCAGTCGAATATCGACAACTGGGTCGCGCAGAACCCGGATCACCCGGCCGCCAAGCAACTGCCGGATGCCCTGACCAAACTGAAATCCCTGGCCGCCCAGCCACTGAACAAGATCGGCTTGCTGCTGCCGCAACAAGGCCAGCTCGCCTCCGTCGCCCGCGCCCTGCAGGACGGCTTCCTGGCCGCCCACTACCAAGCACAGCAGAGCGGCCAGGCGCAGCCAGCGATCAAGCTCTACGACAGCACCCAGTTGCGCTCGCTGGATGAGTTCTATCGCCAGGCCCAGGCCGACGGCGTGCAACTGGTCGTAGGCCCGCTGGAGAAGAACCTGGTCAAGCAGATGAGCAGCCAGCCACAACTGCCGATCACCACCCTGGCCCTGAACTACGCCGACGGCAACCAGGAAGCTCCGGCCCAGCTGTTCCAGTTCGGCCTGTCTGCCGAGGATGAAGCACGCGAAGTCGCCAACCGCGCCTGGAGCGATGGCATGCGCCGCGCCGTGGCACTGGTGCCGCGCGGCGAGTGGGGCGACCGCGTACTCGCCTCCTTTACCCGCAACTGGCAAGCCGCCGGCGGCACCCTGATCGCCGCCGAACATGTCGACCAGCCGGTAGAACTGGCCCGCCAGATCGCCGACCTGCTGCAACTGCGCCAGAGCGAAGGCCGCGCCAAGCGCCTGCAGGGCGTGCTCGACAGCAGTGTCGACACCCAGCCCTCGCGTCGCCAGGACATCGACTTCATCTTCCTCGCCGCCACCCCGCAGCAGGCCCGCCAGATCAAGCCGACCCTGGCCTTCCAGTACGCCGGCGACCTGCCGGTCTACGCCACTTCCAACCTGTACACCGGCGTGAACAACCCGGCGCAGGACCAGGACCTGAACGGTATTCGCTTCTGCGAAACCCCGTGGCTACTGAACCCGAACAATGCCTTGCGCCAGCAGGTCAGCGCCCAATGGCCGGCCGCCAACGGCAGCCTTGGCCGCCTGTACGCCATGGGCGCCGACGCCTACCAACTGGCCCCGCGCCTGCCGGAACTCAAGGCCGTGCCGAGCATGCAGGTGGACGGCCTGACCGGCACCCTGAGCGTCAGCGCCGGCCAACGCGTAGAACGCCGCCTGCCCTGGGCCGAGTTCAAGAATGGCCAGGTCCAACCGCTGGAGAACAGCGGTATTTGATCGGCAGCAGCCCTACCCAGAAGGCCGGGCGACAGGCCGAAGCCGCCGCCCTGGCCCACCTGGAACAGCATGGATTGCGCCTCCTGGCGCAGAACTGGACGTGCCGCCGAGGCGAGCTCGATCTGGTCATGCTGGACGGCGATACAGTAGTATTCGTCGAAGTTCGCTCCCGCCGGCACTCCGCCTGGGGAGGAGCACTGGAAAGCGTGGACTGGCGCAAGCGTGAGCGCCTGACGATCTCCGCCGAACTCTTCCTGCAACAGAACGCCCGCTGGAACAACCATCCCTGCCGGTTCGACATCGTCGCTATCGATGCTCGCACCCCAGGCTCCGCAGGGCGTTTGAATTGGATTCCCAACGCTTTTGACACCTGATCAGACGCCCGACGAAAGGTCACACCTGATGGACATGCAATCCCGTATCCGCCAGCTCTTCCATGCCAGCATCGAGACCAAGCAACAGGCCACCGAGGTGCTCATCCCGCATATCGAGCAGGCCAGCATGGTCATGGTCAATGCCCTGCTGAACGAGGGCAAGATCCTCTCCTGCGGCAACGGCGGCTCGGCCGGCGATGCGCAGCACTTCTCCTCAGAATTGCTGAACCGCTTCGAGCGCGAGCGCCCGAGCCTGCCGGCAGTAGCCCTGACCACCGACAGCTCCACCATCACCTCGATCGCCAACGACTACAGCTACAACGAAGTCTTCTCCAAGCAGATCCGCGCCCTCGGCCAACCGGGCGACGTACTTCTGGCGATTTCCACCAGCGGCAACTCGGCGAACGTCATTCAGGCGATCCAGGCCGCACATGATCGTGAAATGGTTGTCGTAGCTCTGACCGGCCGCGACGGCGGCAACATGGCATCGTTGCTGCTGCCCGAAGACGTGGAGATCCGCGTCCCGGCCAAGGTCACCGCACGCATTCAGGAAGTCCACCTGCTGGTCATCCATTGCCTGTGCGACCTCATCGACCGTCAACTGTTCGGGAGTGAAGAATGACCCGTACCCCTCTGATCGCAGCCGCATTGGCCGTGACCATGGCACTGGGTGGCTGCAGCAGCTTCGTCAGCGCCACCCGCGACAAGCCGATCGACGATGACAAGGGCACCCGCACCCTTGGCAGCAAGATCGACGACTCGCTGATCGAAACCAAGGTGGCGGTCAACGTCGCCAAGGCCGATCCGGACCTCGACCGCAATTCCCACATCGTGGTGATCAGCTACAACGGCGTGGTACTGCTGGCCGGCCAGACCCCACGTGCCGACCTGAAGAACAAGGCCGAGCAGGCCGCCAAGGAAGTGCAGAAGGTCAAGACCGTGCACAACGAGCTGCAGATCCTGCAGCCCTCCTCCCTGGCCGCGCGCAGCAACGACACCTGGCTGACCACCAAGATCAAGAGCCAGATGCTTGCTGACGCCAACGTGCCTTCCACGCGCATCAAGGTCCTGACCGAGAACGGTATCGTCTACATGCTTGGGCTGGTTACCCGCAAGGAAGGCGATCTGGCCACCCAGGTGGTCCAGGGCGTGGACGGCGTGCAGAAGATTGTCCGCCTGTTCGAGTACATCGACTGACCACTCAACGGCGAGCATGAAAAAGGCGGCCCTCGGGCCGCCTTTTTTATTACTTCACCACCTTGAGGCTCGGTCGGCCACTGGGGCGCGGCGGCTCGTCGGAGGGGCCGTCATCCGGCAGATCCTCGTCATCGGTGGGTACCGGCGGCTCCAGATCGAAGACCATGCCCTGACCGTTCTCCCGCGCGTAAATGGCCATGACGGCCTGTGACGGAATGTACAGGCCCTGTGCAACGCCACCGAAACGGCCCTCGAAACTGACCGCCTCGTTGTCCATTTGCAGATGGCGCACCGCCGTCGGCGAGACGTTGAGCACGATCTGGCCATCGCTGGCATAACCCGGCGGCACCCGCACGCCCGGGTACTCGGAGTTCACCAGGATATGCGGCGTGCAGCCGTTGTCGACGATCCACTCATAGAGGGCTCGCACGAGGTAGGGACGACTGGAGTTCATCATCAGGCTCCTTAGCGCATATCACGTTCGATAGAGGACAGGCTCGCACGGAAAGTTTCCCGTGCAAACTGTCGCTCCATGTAATCCAGCAGAGGCTTCGCCGGCCGCGGCAGCTCGATACCCAGGATCGGCAGGCGCCAGAGGATCGGCAGAAGGCAGCAATCCACCAGGCTCAGCTCGTCACTGAGGAAGAACGCCTTGTCGGCGAACAGCGGCGACACTCCGGTCAGGCTCTCACGCAACTCCTTGCGCGCCAAGGCTCGTTCAGCCTCCTTGCGGCGGGTATCGAGGATACGATCTACCAGACTGCACCAGTCGCGCTGAATGCGGTGCATCAGCAGGCGGCTGTTGGCGCGAGCCACCGGATAGACCGGAAGCAGCGGCGGATGTGGATAACGCTCATCAAGGTACTCCATGACCACCGTCGATTCGTAGAGCGCGAGATCGCGATCCACCAGGGTCGGCAGGCTGCCATAGGGGTTCACTTCGGCGAGTTTGGCCGGGATGCTGCCGGCGGGGACGTCGATGATATCGGCGACGACGCTCTTCTCGGCCAGTACCAGGCGCACGCGATGGCTGTAATGGCAGGAAGGGTCGGAGAAGCAGGTGAGCTTATTGATTGCGGCCATGCCGCGCGCCTCCTCGCAGGATCTTCTTGTGGGAGGTAGAAAAACGCACGCGCGCCCCGTAGGGCGCGCGCTTGTTACTACGACTGGTGGTGCTTAGTGCACGTCCTTCCAGTATTCACGCTTGAGCAGGTAGGCGAATACGAAGAAGAAGGCCAGGAACAGCAGGACGTAGGTGCCGATACGGTGAGAGTCCAGCTTGTTCGGGTCAGCCGAATAAGCCAGGAAGGTCACCAGGTTCTTCACCTTCTCGTCGAACTGGGCTTCGGTCAGCTGGCCGGACTTCGGCACGATGGTCAGCTGGTCGCAGGCTTCGTGGGTCAGCGGGGTACCGGTCAGAGGATCGTACTGCTTCTTGCCATCCTCGACGACCTGAACCTGCTTGCAACCGATGACCTGGCGGCCTTGCAGGCTGACCAGAACGTTCGGCATGCCGACGTTGGGGAAGACCTTGTTGTTCACGCCCCACGGACGCTTGGGATCTTCGTAGAACGAACGCAGGTAGGTGTACAGCCAGTCGGTGCCACGTACACGGGCCACCAGGGTCAGATCCGGCGGTGCAGCACCGAACCATACCTTGGCGTCAGCCGGCTTCATGCCGATATCCATGTGGTCGCCGATCTTCGCACCGGTGAACACCAGGTGACTCATCATCAGCTCTTCCGGGATACCCAGATCGCGGCCGACACGCTCATAACGCTGGAACTTGGCGCTGTGGCAGCCCATGCAATAGTTGGCAAAGGTACGCGCGCCATCTTGCATGGCGGCCTTGTCGGTCAGGTCGATATCGACGCGATCCAGTTCCGGCCCTGCCTCGGAAGCGGCAAACCCAAATAGCGGAACGAAAGCCAGAATCAATGCTGCGAATTGCTTTTTCATCAGCCAGTCACCCTTTCCGGAACCGGTTTGGTTTTCTCCATCCGGGTGTAGAACGGCATCAGGATGAAGAAGGCGAAATACAGAATGGTGCACAGGCGCGACAGCGTGGTACCCAGCGGCGACGGGGCTTGCGAGCCGTAGTAGCCCAGAACCACGAAGGAAACCGCGAAGATCACCAGCCAGATCTTGCTCAGCCAGCCCTTGTAGCGAATCGAACGAACCGGACTGCGATCCAGCCACGGCAGTACGAACAGCACGGCGATGGAAGCCCCCATAGCAACGACACCCATCAACTTGTCCGGAACGGCGCGCAGGATGGCGTAGAACGGCGTGAAGTACCAGACCGGGGCAATGTGCGGCGGGGTCTTGAATTGGTTCGCCATCTCGAAGTTGGGCTTCTCGAGGAAGAATCCGCCCATTTCCGGGAAGAAGAAGATCACGGTGCAGAAGACGAACAGGAAGACCACGACACCGACAATATCCTTCACGGTGTAGTACGGGTGGAACGGAATGCCATCCAGCGGGATACCGTTCTCGTCCTTCTTCTTCTTGATGTCCACGCCGTCGGGGTTGTTCGAGCCGACTTCGTGCAGCGCCAGGATGTGCAACACGACCAGGCCGAGCAGGACGATCGGCAGGGCGATCACGTGCAGGGCGAAGAAGCGGTTCAGGGTGATGCCGGAGATCAGGAAGTCACCACGGATCCACTGGGCCAGGTCTTCGCCGACGACCGGAATGGCACCGAACAGCGAGATGATCACCTGGGCGCCCCAGTAGGACATCTGGCCCCAGGGCAGCAGGTAGCCCATGAAGGCCTCGGCCATCAGGGCGAGGTAGATCAGCATGCCGAAGATCCACACCAGCTCGCGCGGCTTCTGGTACGAACCGTACAGCAGGCCACGGAACATGTGCAGGTAGACGACCACGAAGAACGCCGATGCACCGGTGGAGTGCATGTAGCGGATAATCCAGCCGTAATCTACATCTCGCATGATGTACTCGACGGACGCGAAAGCTTCTTCGGCCGACGGGGTGAAGCTCATGGTCAGCCAGATGCCGGTGAGGATCTGGTTAACCAGGACGAGCAGCGCGAGGGAGCCGAAGAAGTACCAGAAGTTGAAGTTCTTCGGGGCGTAGTACTTGCTCAGATGGTCTTCCCACATCTTGGTCGCGGGGAAGCGGGCATCGACCCAAGCCATGAACTTGTTCATCAGGCTTTCTCCTGGTCCACACCGATGGTCAACTCATCACCATCCAGCGTATAGGGCGGAATCGGCAGGTTCAGGGGCGCGGGCTGCCCCTTGTAAACGCGGCCGGCGAGGTCGTAATGGGAGCCGTGACACGGGCAGAAGTAGCCACCCTTCCAGTCCGGACCGAGGTCCGCGGGAGCGACTTCCGGGCGGAAGGTCGGCGAGCAGCCCAGGTGGGTACAGATACCCACGATCACGGCCAGCTCGGGCTTGATCGAGCGCACCTTGGGATCGACGTAGGCTGGTTGTTCCGATGCCTTCGACTCGGGGTCGGCCAGTTGCCCTTCGAGAGTCGGCAGCGCGTCCAGCATCTCCTTGGTGCGATGCACCAGGAACACCGGCTTGCCCCGCCACTCAGCCACAACCTGCTGGCCCGGCTCGATCTTCCCTACGTTGACCTTCACCGGCGCGCCAGCGGCCTTCGCCTTGGCACTGGGGAACCATGACCCCACGAACGGGACCGCAGCTCCGACCGCTCCTGCCGCACCAACCACCGAAGTGGCCGCGACAAGGAAGCGACGCCGGCCTGCATTCACGCCGTCATTACTCATTCAGTCGTCTCCCATCAGCTTCAAGCCTGTTCAAATCAGGCTTTTAAGTAAAAATTCGAGCCGCGCAAAAAATTCGCCAAATGGTAAAGAAAAGCCCTTGTGATGACAAGGTAATAGCCTGTTACGGAACCCCCGGAACCCTTGCACTGCGCGGCCTGCGCGGATGCGACACCTTGCCGCACGGATTTATTGAAGACATAAAAAAACGCCCAGTCCAAAGGATCTGGGCGTTTTTTTCGAAGCGTCGTATTAACGCTTGGAGTACTGCGGACGCTTACGCGCTTTACGCAGACCGACTTTCTTACGTTCAACTTCACGAGCGTCGCGAGTAACGTAGCCGGCTTTACGCAGCGGGCTGCGCAGAGTCTCATCGTACTCGATCAGAGCGCGGGTGATACCATGACGGATCGCACCAGCCTGACCGCTTACGCCACCGCCGACGACGGTTACGTAGATATCGAACTTCTCGGTGTTCTCGGTCAGCTCGAGCGGCTGACGGACAACCATGCGAGCGGTCTCACGACCGAAGAACTGCTCGATGGAGCGGTTGTTGATGGAGATCTTGCCAGTGCCCGGACGCAGGAAGACGCGAGCGGTAGCGGTCTTACGACGGCCAGTGCCGTAATTTTGAGTCGCCGACATAATGAGCTATCCCGTTAAATCTTCAGTTCTTGAGGCTGCTGAGCGGTGTGCGGGTGGTTGGCACCCTTGTACACTTTCAGCTTGCGGTACATGTCGCGGCCCAGCGGGTTCTTCGGCAGCATGCCTTTGACGGCAGTCTCGATAACACGCTCAGGAGCCTTGGCGATCAGCTTCTCGAAGTTGATCGACTTGATACCGCCCGGGAAGCCCGAGTGATGGTAGTACATCTTGTCGGTAGCTTTGGCGCCAGTGACACGAACCTGTTCGGCGTTGATGACGACGATGTAGTCGCCAGTGTCAACGTGCGGGGTGTATTCCGGCTTGTGCTTGCCGCGCAGGCGGGTAGCAATTTCGGTAGCCAGACGACCCAGGGTCAGGCCAGCAGCGTCGACGACGAACCAGTCGCGCTTAACAGTTTCTGGTTTCGCGGTATAAGTTTTCATTCGTTATAGCCTCAGGGGCCGCCTGAAAATAAGACGGCGAATCTTACTGGACAGTGGTTGCCTTGACAAGTCAAGGACAGCCGAAGACAGACACGAATTGGGGCTCGGGTCAGTGTGCGTCCGTAACGACTAGATGTATCGATCGGCAGGCTTGGCATCCCCCACCGATGAAAGGCTGCGGAATTATGCAGATTCCGGCAGAATTTTCAACTGTATGACGCACTTGTTTTCATGAGGAGACCTGCATGGAGTACCGCCCGCTCGGCCGCACCGAATTGAAAGTCAGCGCCCTCTGCCTGGGGACCATGACCTGGGGCGAGCAGAACACCCAGGACGAAGCTTTTGCCCAGATCGAGCGGGCCAAGGCCGCCGGTCTGAATTTCATCGATACCGCCGAGATGTACCCGGTGCCGCCGCGTGCGGAAACCTACACCCGCACCGAGCAGATCATCGGCAACTGGTTCGCCCGGCGCGGTGATCGCGCCGACTGGGTGCTCGCCAGCAAGATTGCCGGCCCCGGCAACTCCATCAGCCACATCCGTGACGGCCAGCCGAAGCTCGATCGCAGGAACATCGTCGCGGCGCTGGACGCCAGTCTCAAGCGCCTGCAGACTGACTGGATCGACCTCTACCAGCTGCACTGGCCCGAGCGCAGCACCAACTTCTTCGGCCAATTGGGCTACCAGCACAAGGAAGAAAGCTTCACCGCGCTGGAAGACACCCTGGAGGCGCTCGACGAGCAGGTCCGCGCCGGCAAGATCCGCCATGTCGGCCTGTCCAACGAAACGCCCTGGGGCACCATGCGCTTCCTGCAGATCGCCCAGGAGCGCGGCTGGCCGCGCGCCGTGTCGATCCAGAATCCTTACAACCTGCTCAACCGCAGCTTCGAGGTGGGCCTCGCGGAAATCGCCATCCGCGAGCAGATCGGCCTGCTGGCCTATTCGCCGCTGGCCTTCGGCATGCTCTCGGGCAAGTACTTTGGCGGCGCGCGGCCGGCCAATGCGCGGATCACCCTGTTCAGCCGCTTCACGCGCTACACCAATCCGCAGACCGCCAGTGCCTGCGACCGCTACGTGAGCCTGGCCCGCGAGCACGGCCTGGACCCGGCGCAGATGGCCCTGGCCTTCGTCACCAGCCGGCCGTTCGTGACCAGCAACATCATCGGCGCGACCAACCTCGAGCAACTGGAAGCTAACCTCGGCAGCGTCGAGCTGAAGCTCTCCGACGAGGTGCTGGCCGGCATCGAGGCGATCCACAAGGACCAGCCGAACCCGGCTCCCTGATCGCCCCGCACACGAAAAAGCCCGGCAATGCCGGGCTTTTTCATCCGCTCAGGCTACAGCGAGCGCGCGATGATCTCCTTCATGATCTCGTTGGTGCCAGCATAGATGCGCTGCACGCGCGCATCGGCCCAGGCACGGGCGACGGGATACTCCCACATGAAGCCGTAGCCGCCGTGCAACTGCACGCACTCGTCGAGCACCTTGCACTGCAGGTCGGTGGTCCAATACTTCGCCATCGCCGCCGTGGGCACGTCCAGCTTGCCTTGCAGATGCTGCTCCAGGCAGCGATCGACAAAGACGCGGCCAACCTGGATTTCGGTGGCCATTTCCGCGAGTTTGAAGCGTGTGTTCTGGAAGTCCGCGACGGACTTTCCGAAGGCCTTGCGGTCACGGGTGTAGTCCAGCGTCCATTTCAGCGCCGCCTCGGCCGAGGCCAGTGCGCCGAGGGCGACGGTCAGCCGTTCCTGGGGCAGTTCCTGCATCAGGTAGATGAAGCCCTGCCCGTCCTTGCCCAGCAGGTTTTCCTTGGGGATGCGCACGTCCTGGAAGAACAGCTCGGAGGTGTCCTGCGCCTTCATGCCAACCTTCTCCAGGCGCTTGCCCTTGCTGAAGCCGGGCGTGCCGGCCTCCACCAGGAACAGGCTGGTGCCCTTGGCGCCGGCCTTGGGATCGGTCTTGGCGACCACGATCACCAGATCGGCCAGCCAGCCGTTGGTGATGAAGGTCTTCGAACCGTTGATCACGTACTCGTCGCCATCCAGCACGGCGGTGGTCTTCACGCCCTGCAGGTCGGAACCGGCGCCCGGCTCGGTCATGGCGATGGCCGACACCATCTCGCCGGAAACCAGCTTGGGCAGGTAGCGCTGCTTCAGCTCTTCGCTGCCGTAGTGAAGGATGTAGGGCGCGACGATATCCGAGTGCAACGAGAAACCGATGCCGGTCAGGCCCAGGCGACCGATCTCCTCGATCACCACGGCGCTGTAGAGGAAGTCCGCCGCCATGCCGCCGTAGGCCTCGGGCAGGTGCGAGCAGAGCATCCCGGCCTCGCCGGCCTTGTTCCACAGCTGGCGGTCGACGTGACCGTCCTTTTCCCACTGAGCGTGGAAGGGAACCGCCTCCTGTTCGAGAAACTTGCGGACGCTGTCGCGGAACAGTTCGTGATCGGAACTGAACAGGGTTCTTGGAATCATGCGGTGCACCTGCGGATCGGTTTTAGGAATTATTGGAAGGCCGACTGTAGGCCAAGCACGAGCCGCTCTGCACTGGACACTTTCGCCAAAAAATAAGACGATCCAGCCGCATAATGACCGCTTTAGCGTCATGCAAAGACATCCATAAGAAGTACAAGAACCGATGCCCAACCCAGCTTCCCGTGTGCTGCGCCGCGTCAGCATCCTCGCCACCCACGGCGTGTTCGGCTCCACCCTGATGCAGGCCAAGGATTTCTTCCACATGGCCGCCCTGCGCCACGGCCGCCAACAGGGCCTCGGTCTGCAACCCAGCTTCGAAACCCGCATCGTCAGCCCCGACGGCCAGCCGGTGATGAGTTTCAGCGGCGACCTCCTGCCGGTACACGGCGCCCTGGACGAACCGGAACTGGTCATCCTCCCGGCCTTCTGGGGCGACTTCGACGAACTGCTGACCCTCTACCCGCAGGTGATGCCCTGGCTGCGCGAGCGCCATGCGGCCGGCTGCGTACTGTGTGGCGAGGTCTCCGGGGTGTTCTGGCTGGCCGAGACGGGATTACTCGACGGCAAGGAGGCGACCACCTACTGGCGCTTCTTCCGCGAATTCGCCGAGCGCTACCCGAAGGTGCTGCTCAATCAGGAAAAACACATCGCGGATGGCGACAACATCTACACCGCCGGCGGCCTAACCTCGGCCTGCGACCTGTACATCTACCTGATCGAGCACTTCTGCGGGGCCACGGTAGCCCAGGGCGTGGCCCGCGACATTCTCTACGAGGTGCAGCGCAGCTACGTGCCCGGTCGACTCGGATTCGGCGGACAGAAACTGCACCATGACCCAGCCATCCTGCAGATCCAGCACTGGCTCGAAGAACACTTTTGCGACAAGTTTCGCTTCGAGGATGTTGCTCGCGAGCACGGCATGAGCATCCGCAACTTCATGCGGCGCTTCCAGGCAGCCACCGGCGACAAGCCACTGCACTACCTGCAGCGCCTGCGCATCGAGACCGCGCGCAACCTGCTGTCTACCAGCCGCAAGAGCATCAAGACCATCAGCTATGAAGTCGGCTACGACGATGCCAGCTTCTTCGCCCGCCTGTTCAGACAGCACACAGGGCTGTCGCCAAATCATTACCGACGCCAGTACGAACAGAAGGAAGCCTGAAACAGGCCATCCCTAGGATGGGTTCACGGACTCGGGTGCCGCCCTATGATCAGGGCAGCAACTGACAACAAGAACCCAACGGGATATCGCCATGCGCCGCTTTTTGCTTACCCTGCTGGCCGTCTTCAGCCTGAATGCTGTGGCGGACGACAGCTGGAAACCCTTCCCCTACGACCAGAACGCCTTCGACTACAGCGGCGACAAGCTGCGTGAGGCCTGGCCTCGCCTGACGCGCGGTTTCGGCGCCAACTACCCGTTCCCCGATGCGGACTGGGTGGTGACCATGGCCACGAAACATCCCGAAGCCTTGGAGAAGACCGTGATCGCCGGCACGGGCTTCAGCGGCAAGCCGGAAGAGGCGCAGGTCTATGCCGAGAAGCTGCAGGATGTGTGGCGCAAGGTGTTCCGCGGCGACTTCGCCCAGGCCAAGAAGGACGGCCTGGCGCTGGGCATCGGCGGCCAGGTGCCGGGGATGTTCGCGCAAGTTCTGTACGCCATGTTCCTCGCGCCGAACCAGGACGAGAAGCAGCGCTTGCTGGAAGAAGTCATCAGCTACACCGACGAGGCCGGCCCACTGCTCAATGCCGACCCCATCGCCCAGTTCGGTCGCGCCTATGCCAAGGCCCGCCTGGCCGAGGACCTGCCGGTACCCGTGGTACTCAAGCGCGGCTATACCAGCGAAATCCCCAAGGAGCTGGACGCCCTGCTGGCCAAGCAGCCGAACCAGCCCTTTGCCCTGGCGCTCTACGGCGGCTATGAGGCCGGCGTGATCCGCAAGGTCGGCAAACTGGTGGGTAAGATGACCTATGGGGTCAGCGCGGACAAAATGGAGCAATACTTCTCTCGCTCCTTCCGTGCCGCCGACGACCTGCCGATCGGCCACTATGAGTACGCCAATGCACTGGGCTATGTGTATGGCGGGGACGAGGAACAGAAGGCGCTGGAGCAGCTGAAAAAGGCCACGGCGATCAAGCCGATCAACGCCATGGAAGCGCTGGAGGTTGCCCACGCCCAGCAACTGCTGAAGAAAGCGCAGCAGGAGATGGCGCAGCGCTGAGCGTCAAAGCTCTTTGTAGGAGCGAGCTCGCTCGCGAACCGCCCGGCTCCTTAGCCGCCGGTGAAATGTTCGCGAGCAAGCTCGCTCCTGCAGCACAGAAGAGAGCCCAAACGAAAAAGGCTGCCCTCGGGCAGCCTTTTTCATTCACCGAACCGTCAGGGACGGTGCGGGCGGCTCAGGTATTCGTGGGACTGCATTTCCAGCAGGCGGCTCAGGGTGCGCTGGAACTCGAACTCCAGGCGGCCACCGGTGTACAGGTCCTTGAGCTCGACCTCCGCGGAGAGGATCAGCTTGACGTTGCGGTCGTAGAACTCGTCCACCAGGTTGATGAAGCGGCGGGCCATGTCATCCTTGGCCACGCCCATCTGCTCGACGTTGGAAATCAGGATCGCGTGGAAGATCTTCGCCAGCTCGATGTAATCGTTCTGGCTGCGCGGGCCGTCGCACAGCTCGCGGAACTCGAACCAGGCCACGTCATCGCAGGTGATGCGCGCGCGGATCTCGCGGTTCTCGATCATCAGGGCGTCATCGCGGGTGGCCGCCACGCACTCCGGGGTAAGCGCCTTGAAGTCGCGGGTCATGGCCTGCTCGGCCTGCTCGGACAGCGGCCAATGGTACAGCTCGGCCTGCTCCAGGGCGCGCAGGCGGTAATCCACGCCGCTGTCGACGTTGACCACTTCGGTGTACTGCTTGACCAGGGCGATGGCCGGCAGGAAGCGGGCGCGCTGCAGGCCATCCTTGTACAGGCCGTCCGGCACAATGTTGGAAGTCGCCACCAGGCTGACGCCGTTCTTGAACAGCTCTTCCAGCAGGGTCGCGAGGATCATCGCGTCGGTGATATCCGAGACGAAGAATTCGTCGAAGCAGATTACCCGGGCTTCGTCGGCAAAACGCTTGCCGATGATGGTCAACGGGTTCTTCTCGCCCTTGAGGGTCTTCATTTCCTCGTGGACGCGCTTCATGAAGCGATGGAAGTGCGTGCGCATCTTCTGCTTGAAGGGCAGCGCTTCGAAGAAGGTATCCACCAGGTAGGTCTTGCCGCGGCCGACGCCGCCCCAGAAGTACAGGCCCTTCACTGGCTCCTGGGACTTCTTGCCCAGCAGCTTGCCGAACAGGCCGGTCTTGCCTTTATCGGCGGCGACCAGGTCGTCGTAGAGGCGTTGCAGGTGCTTCACGGCGTTCGCTTGCGCGGCGTCGTGGAAGAAATCGGGGCGTTTGAGGTCTTCCTGGTAGCGCTGAAGAGGCGTCATGATCGGTAGCAAGGCAACGAAAACGGGGGCGCACACTTTAGCGGCGCCCCCGTTTCTTGGCAATTGGCCGGTAGTCGGACCGGCCTGCTGCGCCTCACTCCTGCGGAGCGAGGGCCTCGCGCAGACGCTGCATGGCGGCGTCGCGTTCCGCGTCGGTGGAGAACTCCGGGCTGTAGGCCACGGCCTCGCCATCCAGGCGCACGCTGAAGGCGTTCAGCTCGGCGTGCAGGTCCAGCGCCTCGGATTGCAGGCGCTTGGTCGCCTGGCCGGCGGCCTTGCCGTCAGCGAAGGCGATGGACAGCAGCAGTTGCTCGCCAGCGGCATCGAGCAGACGGAAGCGGAAACCGTCGTCCTCGCGGAAGCTGACGAAGCGCGCAGCCTTGGCGGCTTTCTTCTTGCCCTCGGTCGCCACCTGCACCTGCTCGCGGAACGAGCGCAGGCCCACGGCCTCGCGCAGCTCGCCGAGGAACGGGGTGGCGATGCGGCGGGCCTTGGCGGCGCCGGCCAGGAGGATGTCCTCCAGGTCGGCCGGGCGGGTGATCAGCGCGTGGTAGCGCTCGCGAGCCTCGCCCAGCTCGTTGTCGAGCAGTTCGAACAGGCGCTGCTTGGCTTCGCCCCAGGCCAGGCCGCCGAGCAGTTCGGCGCGGAATGCGGCCTCCTGCTCGCGGGTGGAGAAGGCCTGGTAAAGGGTGAACAGGTGCGAGTTGTCCGGGTCCTTCGGCTCACCCGGCGCGCGGGAGTCGGTGACGATGCGCGCGACGGCGTCCTTGAGCTGCTTGGCGCTGCCGAACAGCGGGATGGTGTTGTCGTAGCTCTTGGACATCTTGCGACCGTCCAGGCCCGGCAGGGTCGCCACGTCTTCCTCGATCACCACTTCGGGCAGGGTGAACAGCTCCTTGCCGTTGCCGAACAGGTGGTTGAAGCGCTGGCCGATGTCGCGGGCCATCTCCACGTGCTGGATCTGGTCACGGCCGACCGGCACCTTGTGCGCGTTGAACATCAGGATGTCCGCGGCCATCAGCACCGGGTAGCTGTACAGGCCCATGGTGACGCCGGCGTCCGGGTCTTCGCCGGCCTCGACGTTCTTGTCCACCGAGGCCTTGTAGGCGTGGGCGCGGTTGAGCAGGCCCTTGGCGCTGACGCAGGTGAGCAGCCAGGTCAGTTCGGGGATTTCGGGAATATCGGACTGGCGATAGAAGGTCGCCTTGTCCGCATCCAGGCCGCAGGCCAGCCAGGTGGCGGCGATTTCCAGGCGCGAACGCTGGATGCGCGCCGGGTCATCGCACTTGATCAGCGCGTGGTAGTCGGCCAGGAAGTAGAAGGAATCTGCCTGCGGATCGCGGCTGGCAACGATGGCCGGGCGGATGGCGCCGGCGTAGTTGCCCAGGTGCGGAGTACCGGTGGTGGTGATGCCGGTCAGGATACGGGTCGTCATGGGAATCCAGGAATCAACACAAATGAAAGGGCGGGCCGGATGGTAACGCGGCTCGTCGGGCTAGGCGAGCCGGGCCTGTATCAGGTCCTTGAGCTCGATCAGCTTGCCGTGGAAGAAATGGCTGCACTCGGGGATGCGGATCAGTTCGTGGGGCTTGCTCAGCTCGGCGCTCCAGGCATAGACGCGCTCGGGCGTGACCACTTCGTCGGCCTCCGGCTGGATCACCGTGAGCGGGCAGCGCTCGGGCAGGTCGACGTCGAAGCGCTCGACCGGCGGGGCCAGCATGAACAGTTGCGCGAGCTCGACGCCCTGCTCCTCCAAGCGCTCGGCGGCATTGCCCGCCACGCAGGAGCCGAAGGAAAAGCCCATCAGCGTCAACGGCAGCCCCGGATGTTGCTCGGCGAGCCAGCGCGCGGCGGCCAGCGCGTCATCGATCTCGCCGCGGCCCTCGGCATAACTGCCGGCGCTCTGACCCACGCCACGAAAATTGAAACGCAGGGTGGCGTATCCTGCATCCCGCGAGGCGCGCTGCAGGGTGGCGACCACCTTGTTCTGCATGGTGCCGGCGAACAACGGGTGCGGGTGGCAGATCAGCGCGGCGCCCCGGGCGTCGGGCGTATCAAGGTGCAGGGCTTCCAGTTGGCCATCGGGGCCGTCGAGGAACAGAGGGATTTCGCGGGTGGTCAAACAACAGCTCCGTGACCCCGTGGCGGGTCGTCTCGTCTAGCTCAATACCTGCGCAGGCGGCGAAGCGTTCGCCACGGTATACAAGCACAGGTGCAAGCCGCTAACGTAAAGCAAAGCCGTCTATAGAGGAAGGATTCGCGTGGAACAGTCCCTCACCACCTGGTTGCTGCCGCTACTCGCCCTGATCGTCGGGGTCGGCATCGGCTTCCTGATCGCCCGCCTGCTGCCCAACGCCGCACCCAACAAGCTGCAGCGTCAGGTGGACGACATGCAGGATCGTTTCGATAGCTACCAGCGCGAAGTGGTGACCCACTTCAGCACTTCCGCCAGCCTGATGAAGAAGCTCACCCAGAGCTATCAGGATGTGCAGGAACACCTGTCCGAAGGCGCCGAGCGCCTGGCCCTGGACGAACAGACCCGGCAGCGCCTGCTGGCCGCCCTGCACACCGATGAATACCCCGAGCGCCGCGAGCGCCTGACCCCGCCGGCGAACAACGAAGCGCCGCGCGACTACGCGCCCAAGACCGGCGACGGCCCGGGCACGCTGGACGAGACCTACGGGCTGAAAAGCAAGTACTGAGTCCTGTCCCCAGAAGCCCCGCAACAGCGGGGTTTTTTCATGGCGCGCCGAAGCGCTTTCGTAGGAGCGGACCTCGTCCGCGAATTCTCACAGCCACGCCGCCCCCCAGAAGGAATACTCCCTCACTGTTCTAGCCAATCCCGCACGCAACGGATTGGCAACGATATACCGGGCAACCGCGACTATATCTTCCTCTCGGCGCAGCGTCCGATCATGAAACGCTTGAGCCCAGACCTCATCTTCCCAGCCGCTCAGGCGACGCACCTCTCGTGCACTGACCGCCTTCATCCGTCCAATCGATTTGGCCAGGTCCTCACCCCCTCCAAGCTCAAGCAGCCAATGGACATGATCCGGCATAAGCACCCAGGCGAGCAGCCTGTTCCGCCCGATCACAGAGCTCCGAGTAAAAGCCGACGAAGCAACGCAGCCCGTCTTGAAGTCTGCGAACAAGGGTGCGCGCCGTGCCGTAGTTGCGGTGATCAAATAGACGTAACCAGGAATCGACGAACGCCCTTTGCGCAATGCGCAGTGGCCAGGAACATAGGGAAAAGCAGGGTGGGACATAACCGGACATCCTGTAGTGGGATGTCCGGATTTCGCGGACAAGGTCCGCTCCTACGGAAGCAGGCAGCTCTGTAATAAACCTAAGGAGCGGCGAGAATCGGAAATGAAAAAGCCCCGCCTAAGCGGGGCTTTTTCATTTCAACGCTGTGCGATCAAATCGCGCCGCGCTGGCGGAGCAGGTCGAGGACAGCCTTGACGCCCTCTTCCACCGACTGGCTCTGGGTGTCGATCACCAGGTCGGCATCCAGCGGTACGTCGAACGGGAAGGACTCGCCCGGGATGTTGTCCTGGCCGGCGGCGTACAGGCCCTGTGGGTCGCGTTCACGGCAGACCTGCGGGGAAGCCTGGACGTAGACGGTGATCAGGCGCTCGGCGCCGATCAGCGACTTGGCGCGTTCACGACCTTCTGCGCTCGGGGCGACGAAGGCGCACAGGCTGATCAGGCCGGCTTCGTTGAACTGACGGGCCACGTGGGCAGTACGCAGCCAGTTCTCGGTGCGCCCGGCGCGGTCCTGCGGCAGGCCCTTGTTCAGGTCATGGCGCAGGTTCTGGCCATCCAGTACATAGACCGCGCGGCCCATGTCGAACAGCTTGCGCTCGACGGCGTAGGCCAGGGTGCTCTTGCCGGCGCCGGAGAGGCCGCTGAACAGCACGGTGGCCGGCTGCTGGCCGAAGCGCGCAGCGCGCTCCTCACGAGCGACATGAGCATTGGCGCCGTGGTGCGTGGCAGTGCCGTGACCGGCCTGCGGGGCGGCGATGATCATGCCGGCGCCAACGGTACCGTTGGTCAGGCGGTCGATGACGATGAAGGCACCGGTGGTGCGGTTCTGGCCGTAGCCGTCGAGCGCGATGGGCGCATCCAGGCTGACCTTCACCCGGGCGATCTCGTTGAGTTTGAGTTCGCTGGCGGCGGTCTCTTCCAGGGTATTCACGTCCACCTTGTGGGTGATGCTCGGAATCGAGCCCGGCACGTAGCTGGTGGCGCGCTTGATGTCGTATTTCTTGCCCGGCAGCATCGGCTCTTCGGCCATCCATACCAGCATGGCGTCGAAGCTATCGGTCACCTGCGGACGGTTGTCGGCGTGCACCAGCATGTCGCCGCGGGAGACATCGATTTCGTCCTCCAGGGTCAGGGTGATCGCCTGGCCGGGACCTGCCTGCTCCAGCTCACCTTCGAAGGTGACGATGGATTTGACCTTGCTGCCCTTGCCCGAAGGCAGGGCGACGACTTCATCGCCCTTGCGCACGATGCCGCTGGCCAGGGTGCCGGCGAAGCCACGGAAGTTCAGGTTCGGACGGTTGACGTACTGCACAGGGAAGCGCATGTCGTCGAGGTTGCGGTCGCCCGCGACTTCCACGGTCTCGAGGATCTCCATCAGCGACTGGCCGGTGTACCAGGGCGAGCGGTCGGACTTGTTGACCACGTTGTCGCCCTTCAGCGCCGACATCGGCACGAAGTGCAGGGAATTGGTCTTCAGGTTGATCTTGTCGGCGAACTGCAGGTAGTCGGCCTTGATCTGCTCGAAGACGCCCTCGTCGAAGCCCTTGAGGTCCATCTTGTTGATAGCCACGACGATGTGCTTGATGCCCAGCAGGGAGGCGATGAAGCTGTGCCGACGGGTCTGGGTCTGCACGCCGTAGCGGGCGTCGATCAGGATGATGGCCAGGTCGCAGGTGGACGCGCCGGTCGCCATGTTGCGGGTGTACTGCTCATGGCCGGGGGTGTCGGCGATGATGAACTTGCGCTTGGCGGTGCTGAAGTAGCGGTACGCCACGTCGATGGTGATGCCCTGCTCGCGCTCGGCCTGCAGGCCATCGACCAACAGCGCCAGGTCGACGTCATCGCCGGTGGTGCCGACTTTCTTCGAGTCGCGGGTGATGGCCTCGAGGTGGTCCTCGTAGATCATCTTGGAGTCGTGCAGCAGGCGCCCGATCAGGGTGCTCTTGCCGTCGTCGACGTTGCCGCAGGTGAGGAAGCGCAGCAGTTCCTTGCGCTCGTGCTGGGCCAGGTAGGCGAGGATGTCCTCGCTGATCAGATCGGATTGATGCGACATGGTGCGAGAACCTTAGAAGTAGCCCTGACGTTTCTTTTCTTCCATCGAACCGGCGGCATCGTGGTCGATGACCCGGCCCTGGCGTTCGGAAGTCCGCGTCAGCAGCATTTCCTGGATGATTTCCGGCAGCGTGGTAGCGGTGGATTCCACCGCGCCGGTGAGCGGGTAGCAGCCCAGGGTACGGAAACGCACCATTTTCTTCTGGATGCTGGCCTTCTGCTCGGGCGTGAGGTGCTCGAGGATGCGCTCGTCGTCGATCATGATCAGCGAGCCGTTCATCTCGATGACTTCGCGTTCTTCGGCGAAGTACAGCGGCACGATCGGGATCTGCTCCAGGTAGATGTATTGCCAGATGTCCAGCTCGGTCCAGTTCGACAGCGGGAAGACACGGATCGACTCGCCCTTCTTCACCTTGCCGTTGTAGACGTTCCAAAGTTCCGGACGCTGGTTCTTCGGATCCCAGCGGTGCTTGCTGTCGCGGAAGGAGTAGACGCGCTCCTTGGCGCGGGACTTCTCTTCGTCGCGGCGGGCGCCACCGAAGGCGGCGTCGAAGCCGTGCTTGTCGAGGGCCTGCTTCAGGCCTTCGGTCTTCATGATGTCGGTGTGCTTGGCGCTACCGTGAGTGAAGGGGTTGATGTCCTGTGCCACGCCATCGGGGTTGATGTGGGTGATCAGGTCCAGGCCCAGCTCCTCGACCATCTTGGTGCGGAACTTGTACATCTCCTGGAATTTCCAGCGGGTGTCGACATGCATCACCGGGAACGGCAGCTTGCCGGGGAAGAAAGCCTTGCGCGCGAGGTGGAGCATCACCGCGCTGTCCTTGCCGATCGAGTACAGCATCACCGGGTTGTCGAACTCGGCGGCGACCTCGCGGATGATGTGGATGCTCTCGGCCTCCAGCTGTTTCAGATGCGTCAGTTTGTCGACCATGGCTACTCACGGAATTGCTTATGGACGGCCGGCGGGCCGTAGACGAGGGCGCACTTTATCACAGCGCAAGGCTCTAACCGGCGAGCGGGTTATACCGAAAAAATATACTTATATAGCCATACGCGCTCAGTCCGGACAGCGCTCCGGCCGGCGTCTGAAGGGAGGCAATCGGGGGATCGAACGAGACGCGGCAAAGGCCCAAAGGCAATGTCGGAATCAGCCTCGGGACTTTTCCTGCAACAGAGTCAGCAGCGCCTATGATGCTCTCCCGGCTTGTGCCCGGCCGGCACTGCGCTAGCATAGCGGCACGTTTTCCTGTCCCCAGAAGATTCCCATGCGCCGCATCGCTTTCGCCCTGCCTCTGCTTGTCCTGATCTCCGCGTGCAGCAGCAAACCGACTCCCGCCCCACAGCCGGCTCAGAAGCCGAAGACTCCGACCCTGATCACCCCAAGCGCCCACCCGGCGTTCGGTTCGGTGCAGCCGATCACCCCGCTGCGCGGCGATTTCGCTGGCAACGCCAGCGCCCAGCGTTTCATCGATCGCATGGTCAGCCAGCACAACTTCAACCGCCAGGACCTGCAGGACCTGTTCGCCCAGACCCGCCAACTGGATTGGGTGATCCGCCTGATGGACCGCCAGGCACCGACCTACAACCCGCCCAGCGGCCCGAACGGTGCCTGGCTGCGCTACCGGAAGAAGTTCCTCACGCCAGACAACGTGACGAAGGGCGTGCAGTTCTGGGACCAGTACGAGGCCGATCTGCAGCGCGCGTCGCGCACCTATGGTGTGCCGCCGGAAATCATCGTCGGCATCATCGGCGTGGAAACGCGCTGGGGACGCGTGATGGGCAAGACGCGGATCATCGACGCGCTGGCCACGCTCTCCTTCTCCTATCCGCGCCGCGCCGAGTTCTTCAGCGGCGAACTGGAGCAGTTCCTCCTTCAGGCGCGCAAGGAAGGCGACAATCCACTCGAGATGCGCGGCTCGTATGCCGGCGCCATGGGTTACGGGCAGTTCATGCCTTCCTCCTTCACTCAATACGCGGTGGATTTCGATGGCGACGGCCACCGCGACCTATGGAACCCGCGCGATGCCATCGGCAGCGTGGCCAACTACTTCAAGCAGCACGGCTGGGTCACCGGCGATGCGGTGGCAATCCCGGCCATTGGCCAGGCCCGTTCGCTGGAAGATGGCTTCAAGACCCAGTATCCGATCAGCGTGCTGGCCAACGCCGGCCTGCGTCCGCAGGGCTCGCTGGGAAACCATCAGAGCGCCAGCCTGCTGCGCCTGGACATGGGCAACACCTACCAGTACTGGTACGGTCTACCGAATTTCTACGTGATCACCCGCTACAACCACAGCACGCACTACGCCATGGCGGTGTGGGAGCTGGGCAAGGCGGTCGACCGCCAGCGCCACGGCTACCGCTGAGGCGCGTACAAAAAAGCCGGCTCATTGAGCCGGCTTTTTTCATGGCGCCGAAGAGTCAGGCCGGGTTCGGGCAATCGATGAACAGGTGCTCGATGGCGAAGCGCTTGGCCAGGTAATCCCCCAGCGCCTGCACGCCGTAGCGCTCGGTGGCGTGGTGGCCGGCAGCAATGAAGCTGATACCGTTCTCCCGCGCGCTGTGCACGGTCTGCTCGGAGACTTCGCCGGTCAGGTAAGCATCGACGCCAGCGGCAATCGCCTGGTCGATATAGCCCTGAGCCCCACCGGTGCACCAGGCGATGCGGCGGATCGGCTGGCCGCCATCCACCAGCAGCGGCTCTCGCCCCAGCACCTGGCGCACGTGCAGCGCCAGATCGCTCGGCAACAGGGGGTCGGCCAGCGAGCCAACCAGCACGATAGAGCGCGGGTTGCCCGGCTCCAGCGGTCCTTCGATCTCGAAGCCAAGCTGGCGACCCAACTGCACGTTATTGCCCACCTCCGCGTGCAGGTCCAGCGGCAGGTGATAGGCCAGCAGGCTGATATCGTTGTTCAGCAGGGTCTTCAGCCGGCGCTGCTTCATGCCCACCACGCGGGCGTCCTCGCCCTTCCAGAAATAGCCATGGTGGACCAGCACCACGTCGGCGTCCGCTTCCACCGCGGCATCCAGCAGCGCCTGGCTGGCAGTGACGCCGGAGACGATACGGCGCACCTGCGGGCGACCCTCGACCTGCAGGCCGTTGGGGCAGTAATCCTGGATCTTCGCCGCGTCGAGGAAACGATCCGCTTCCTCGACCAGCGTGCTCAATGAGATTGCCATCGAAATTCCTCCAAACACGGCCGCGAGCGTCTATTTTCTTGGCTCGCCGCCCGTATAATGGCCGCCACCCTATCGGCCATCCCCCGGCCAAGCAACCCCAAGGATTTTCTTCGATGCTGAAGGCCCTGCGATTCCTCGGCTGGCCCGTGCTGGTTGGCGTCCTGTTGGCGCTATTGATCATCCAGCATAACCCGCAATGGGTCGGCCTTCCGCAGCAGGAAGTGCACCTGCAACAGGCTCCGCTGCTCAGCCGCATCCAGCAGGGCCCGGTCAGCTACGCCGACGCCGTGACCCGCTCATCGCCCGCCGTGGCCAACCTGTACACCACCAAGATGGTCAGCAAGCCGAACAACTCGATGCTCGACGATCCGCTGTTCCGGCGCTTCTTCGGCGATAACCTGCCGCAGCAGAAGCGCATGGAGTCGAGCCTGGGTTCGGCGGTGATCATGAGCCCCGAAGGCTACCTGCTGACCAACAACCACGTGACCTCCGGTGCCGACCAGATTGTCGTGGCCTTGCGCGACGGCCGCGAGACCATCGCCCGCCTGGTGGGCAGCGACCCCGAGACCGACCTTGCGGTGCTGAAGATCGACCTCAAGGACCTGCCCTCGATCATGCTCGGCCGCTCCGACGGCATCCGCACCGGCGACGTCTGCCTGGCCATCGGCAACCCCTTCGGCGTCGGCCAGACCGTCACCATGGGCATCATCAGCGCCACCGGCCGCAACCAGCTGGGCCTGAACACCTACGAAGATTTCATCCAGACCGACGCCGCGATCAACCCGGGCAACTCCGGCGGCGCGCTGGTGGACGCCAACGGCAACCTGATCGGCATCAACACCGCGATCTTCTCCAAGTCCGGCGGCTCCCAGGGTATCGGCTTCGCCATCCCGACCAAGCTGGCCCTGGAAGTCATGCAGTCGATCATCGAGCACGGCCAGGTGATCCGTGGCTGGCTCGGCGTCGAAGTACAGCCGCTGACCCCGGAACTGGCCGAATCCTTCGACCTCAAGGACAAGGCCGGCATCGTCGTCGCCGGTGTCTACCGCGACGGCCCCGCCGCCAAGGGCGGTCTGCTGCCGGGCGATATCATCCTGAACATCGATGGCGAGGCCGCCAGCGATGGCCGCCGCTCGATGAACCAGGTCGCGCGTACCAAGCCGGGCGAGAAGATCACCATCGAAGTGCTGCGCAACGGCAAGCCGGTGACGCTCAACGCCGAAGTCGGCCTGCGCCCGCCGCCCGCCCCCAACGGCAACTGATCCCAGTCGCGAAAGAATGAAAACGGCGCCCTCGGGCGCCGTTTCTCTTGCAGCGGTACAGTCTTACAGCTTCAACCGCAGGGCATCCACCAGCGCCTGGTTCTGCTCCTGGGTGCCGATACTGATGCGCAGGAATTGGTTGATCCGCTGCTGCTTGAAATGACGCACGATCACGCCTTCCTCGCGCAGGGCCGCAGCCAGTTCGGCGCCATCGCGCTGCGGATGGCGGGCGAAGATGAAGTTCGCCGCCGAGGGCAGTACGTCGAAACCCAGACTCTTGAGCTCAGCCACGAGCTCTTCCCGGCTGTGGATAACCGAGTTGCAGGTCTGCTCGAAGTAGGCCTGGTCCTCGAAGGATGCCACCGCGCCGGCCAAGGCCAGGCGGTCCAGCGGGTAGGAGTTGAAGCTGTTCTTCACCCGTTCCAGCGCTTCGATCAGGTCCTCATGCCCCACCGCGAAACCAACCCGCAGCCCTGCCAGGGAGCGCGACTTGGACAGGGTCTGCGCCACCAGCAGGTTCGGATAGCGGTTGACCAGGGAAATCGCCGTCTCGCCTCCGAAGTCGACATACGCCTCGTCCACCAGCACCACACTGTCAGGGCTCGCCTGCAGCAGGCGCTCGATGGCCTCGAGCGGCAGCAGGCAACCGGTGGGCGCGTTGGGGTTGGGGAGGATGATGCCGCCGTTCGGACGCGCATAGTCCTCCACCCGAATCTGGAACTGCTCGTCCAGCGGCAGCGCTTCGAACTCGATGCCGTAGAGGCCGCAGTAGACCGGGTAGAAGCTGTAGGTCACATCGGGGAACAGCAGCGGCTTGCCGTGCTGGAACAGCGCGTGGAAGGCGTGGGCCAGGACTTCGTCCGAGCCGTTGCCGACGAACACCTGGGATGCCTTCACGCCGTGGTAGTGGGCGATGGTCTGCTTCAGGCGGTCGGCGTTCGGGTCCGGATACAGGCGCAGCGTGTCGTTGAGCTCGGCCTGGATCGCGGCAACCACCTTCGGCGACGGGCCGTAGGGGTTCTCGTTGGTGTTCAGCTTGACCAGCTTGGCCAGCTTCGGCTGTTCGCCCGGAACGTAGGGAACCAGTTCCTTGACGAAGGGACTCCAGAATTTGCTCATCGGTTATTCACTCTTGTCGTCAAGGATGCGGAACTCGGCACTGCGCGCGTGGGCGGTCAGCGACTCGCCACGAGCCAGGATCGAAGCGGTCTTGCCCAGCTCGGAAGCGCCCGGCGCGGAGCAGAAGATGATCGAGGAACGCTTCTGGAAGTCATACACGCCCAGCGGCGAGGAGAAGCGCGCGGTGCCGGAAGTCGGCAGCACGTGGTTCGGGCCGGCACAATAGTCGCCCAGCGCTTCGGCGGTGTAGCGCCCCATGAAGATGGCGCCGGCGTGGCGGATCTTCGGCAGCCAGCTTTCCGGGTCGGCCACGGACAGCTCCAGGTGTTCCGGGGCGATGCGGTTGGCGACCTCGCAGGCGCGCTCCTGGTCAGCGACGAGGATCAGCGCCCCCCGGTTGGTCAGCGAGGTGCGAATGATCTCGGCACGCTCCATGGTCGGCAACAGTTTCTCGATGCTGGCGGCGACCTTGTCGAGGAATTCGGCGTTCGGGCTGACCAGGATGGCCTGGGCATCTTCGTCGTGCTCGGCCTGGGAGAACAGATCCATGGCGATCCAGTCCGGATCGGTGCCGCCGTCGCAGACCACGAGGATTTCCGAGGGGCCGGCGATCATGTCGATGCCGACCTGGCCGAACACGTGGCGCTTGGCGGTGGCGACGTAGATGTTGCCCGGGCCGACGATCTTGTCCACCTGCGGCACGCTCTCGGTGCCGTAGGCCAGCGCGGCCACGGCCTGGGCGCCACCGATGGTGAAGACGCGGTCGACGCCGGCGATGCAAGCGGCGGCGAGGACGATCTCGTTGATCTCGCCGCGCGGAGTCGGCACCACCATCACCACTTCCGCAACACCGGCAACCTTGGCCGGAATGGCGTTCATCAGTACGGACGACGGATAGGATGCCTTGCCACCGGGCACGTACAGGCCGGCGCGATCCAGTGGGGTGACCTGCTGGCCGAGCACGGTGCCGTCGGCTTCGGTATAGCGCCAGGAGTCCTGCTTCTGCTTCTCGTGGTAGCTGCGCACGCGTTCGGCAGCCGTTTCCAGCGCCTCTCGCTGGGCCGGAGTGATGCGGGTCAGGGCCAGTTCCAGGCGCTCGCGCGGCAGGATCAGGTCAGCCATGGTCTTGGCGTCGACGCCGTCGAAGCGCTGGGTGAACTCCACCACGGCGGCGTCACCGCGGCTGCGCACGTCGGCGATGATGTCCAGTACGCGCTGGTTCACTGCATCGTCGGACACGCTTTCCCAGGAGAGCAGATGGTCCAGATGACGCGCGAAGTCCGGATCGGCGGCGTTGAGTCGACGGAGTGCGAAGGGTGCGGTCATAGCTGGCCTCTTTAATTGGCATGATCTCGGGCGCCGCAAGACTATCAAGCCTTCCGTGCGGGCACCCGAGAAAATTTGGCTATGACACGGATAGGGCCGAAAAGCTGCTCCTGCATGTTCGGCATTCCCGCCATCCATGGCGGTCACGGGCGCAGCCAGACGGCCGCGCTAGGAATTACGCCCGGTGTCGAGACTCCACCGCTTCGCGCAGGGTGTCGATCAATGCCTGGATGCGCGCATGCTGCATCTTCATCGAGGCCTTGTTCACCACCAGACGCGAGCTGATGTGAGCGATCAGCTCCTGGGGCTCCAGGCCGTTCGCACGCAGGGTATTACCGGTGTCGACCACGTCGATGATCTTATCGGCGAGGCCGACCAGCGGTGCCAGCTCCATGGAGCCGTACAACTTGATCACGTCGACCTGGCGGCCCTGCTCGGCGTAGTAGCGCTTGGCGACATTGACGAACTTGGTAGCCACGCGCAGGCGACCCTTGGGCTCCGGCGCGCCGACCGCTCCGGCGGTCATCAGCTTGCAGTTGGCAATCTTCAGGTCCAGCGGCTCGTACAGGCCCTGGCCACCGTACTCCATGAGCACGTCCTTGCCCGCCACGCCGAGGTCGGCGGCACCGTGCTCGACATAGGTCGGCACATCGGTGGCGCGCACGATCAGCAGACGTACGTCATCGAGGGTGGTGGGAATGATCAGCTTGCGGCTCTTGTCCGGATTCTCGGTCGGCACGATGCCCGCCGCTGCGAGCAGCGGCAGGGTGTCGTCGAGGATTCGGCCCTTGGACAGGGCAATCGTCAGCATGGTCTGGCGCAGCCCTAGCCCGGCACGCGGCGAATCTTCGCCCCGAGCAGTTGCAGTTTCTCTTCGATGCACTCGTAGCCACGGTCGATGTGGTAGATGCGGTCGATCAGGGTGTCGCCATCGGCTACCAGGGCGGCGATCACCAGGCTGGCGGAAGCGCGCAGGTCGGTCGCCATGACGGGGGCACCCTTGAGCAGCGGAACGCCGGTGACGATGGCGGTATTGCCTTCGACCAGGATCTGCGCGCCCATGCGGTTCATTTCGTAGACGTGCATGAAGCGGTTCTCGAACACGGTCTCGATGACCGCGCCGGTGCCTTCGGCAATGGCATTCAGGGAGATGAACTGCGCCTGCATGTCGGTCGGGAATGCCGGGTACGGCGCAGTGCGGATGTTCACCGCCTTAGGCCGGTTGCCCTTCATGTCCAGCTCGATCCAGTTGCTGCCGCTGGTGATGTGCGCGCCGGCTTCGACCAGCTTGGCCAGCACGGCCTCGAGGATGGTCGGGTCGGTATCCTTGAGCTTGACGCGACCACCGGTGGCTGCAGCGGCGACCAGGTAGGTACCGGTCTCGATGCGGTCGGGCATGACGCTGTACTTGGCACCGCCACCCAGGCTCTTCACACCGTTGATCACGATGGTGTCGGTGCCGGCGCCCTGCACGTCACCGCCCATGGCGTTGATGAAGTTGGCCAGATCGACGACCTCGGGCTCGCGCGCGGCGTTTTCCAGCACGGAGCGGCCATTGGCCAGGGCGGCGGCCATCATGATGTTCTCGGTACCGGTCACGGACACGGTATCGAAGAAGAAGTGCGCGCCCTTCAGACCACCGGCCGGGGCCTTGGCCTTGATGTAACCGCCTTCGACGGTGATCTCTGCGCCCATGGCCTCGAGGCCGCGGATGTGCAGGTCCACCGGACGCGAGCCGATGGCGCAGCCGCCGGGCAACGCGACTTCGGCTTCACCGAAGCGGGCGACCATCGGGCCGAGCACCAGGATCGACGCACGCATGGTCTTCACCAGCTCGTACGGTGCCACCAGGGTCTTGATGGTGCTGGCATCGACTTCGACATTGAGCTTCTCGTCGATGATCGGCTGCACGCCCATGCGGCCGAACAGTTCGATCATGGTAGTGATGTCGTGCAGGTGCGGCAGGTTGCAGACGGTCACCGGGGTGTCCGCCAGCAGGGTCGCGGCGAGGATCGGCAGCGCCGAGTTCTTCGCGCCGGAGATGCGGATCTCGCCATCGAGACGGGTGCCGCCGGTAATGATCAGTTTATCCATTGCTATTTTCCCCGTGGGCTCAGGAACGCTCGGCCCAGGCGGCGCGGCTGAAGAATTTCATGGTGACGGCATGGATGGCCCCGGAGGCGATCCACTCGTTCAGGTGGGCATAGATCTGTTGCTGGCGCTTGACCGGGCTCAGGCCGGCGAGCTCGTCGCTGATCAGGTTCAGCTGGAAATTGCAGCCTTCGCCTTCCACTTCGATCTGGGTACCTGGGAGTTTCGATTCCAGGAAGTTTTTGACTTCTACGGCCTGCATGCTCAACCTCGTTCGGCGCCCTACGCGCGCGGGTCGGCCATGATACAAAAAAGCCCCCCGCCTGCGAACCCCGGCGGGGAAGTCGCGGACGGAGGGCCTTTTCACTGTTTCAGTGCTGTAACGGCAGAATCTCCAGAAGCTCGCCAACCTTGGCGATTTCCTGCATGTCCTTGGGCATGCCGGAGACTTGCAGCGTCTTGCCGGCCTTGCGCGCATCACGGATATAGGACAACAGCAGCGACAATCCGACGCTACTGGAACGTTCCACCGCCGAGCAATCCAGGCGCAGAGCGCTCGCCTTGCTGGCAGCGATCAGCCGGGCGCCCTGTTGGCGCAGCGCGGGGCCGGTGCTGTAATCCAGCACGCCGGCGAGGGCCAGTTCACCCTCGGCGCGCTCCGAGATGCTGCCCTGGGTCATTCTGCGCCGCCTTCCGGCTGGCCCTTGGCAGCGTCCTTGGCCTTGGCGACCACCTGGCCCCAACCGGCAATGGTGGCTTCCAGGTCATTGCGGTTCTTCTGCATGGAATCGGCGAACTGGTCACGGAACAGCTTGCCGATGTTGATGCCGTTGATGATCACGTTACGCAGGCGCCAGGTGCCGCCCTGGTTGACCATGGTGTACTGCACCGGATAGATGGCGCCGCTGCTGCCCACCACTTCCATGTTCACCGAAGCACGGTCCTGATCCTGCTTGCCGGTGTTCAGCACGCGGATGTCCTGGTTGTCGTACTCCAGCAGCGCATTGCCGTAGAACTGGAACAGGCTGTTCTTGAAGGTTTCCTCGAAGCGCTTGATCTGCTCCGGCGAGGCCTGGCGGGAATACTTGACGGTCATCACGCCCTTGGCGATGCCCTCGGAATCCACTACCGGGCCCAGGATGCGGTTCAGCGTGTCGTAGAACGCCTGGGGATTGGCCTTGTAGCTGGCCTTGTTGGTTTTCAGGTCCGTCAGCAGGTTATCGACGGTCTGCTGCACGACCTGCTGTGCGGTCTGCTCGGCCTGGGCGAACAGCGGGAGGATCGCGAGCAGGACCAGAAAGCCATGGCGCAAGGTTTTCAACATGGAGTGAGTCCTCATTTCTTCGAGTCGTCTTTGTTGACCGAATTCAGCAGGAACTTGCCGATCAGGTCTTCCAGCACGAGTGCCGACTGGGTGTCCTTGATGGTATCGCCATCCTTGAGCAGCTCTTCATCACCACCGACGCTGATGCCGATGTATTTTTCGCCGAGCAGGCCAGCGGTCAGGATGGAGGCGGTGGAGTCGTCCGGCAGGTTGTTGACGCCGCGGTTGATCTCCATGGTCACACGACCACGATAGCTGTCGTGATCCAGGTCCACCGCAGTGACCTTGCCGATGGTGACGCCCGCCATGGTGACTTTGCCACGCACGGTGACACCGGCGATATTGTCGAAATAGGCGTACAGCTTGTAGGTATCGCCCGAATTGCCGATGGTCAGTCCGCTGACACGCAGGGCCAGCAGCAGCAGGGCCAGCAGGCCGGCCAGAATGAACAGGCCTACACCGATTTCCAGGGTGCGGGTTTGCATCAGAAGTCTCCAAACATCAAGGCGGTCAGGATGAAGTCCAGCCCCAGCACGGCCAGGGAGGCATACACAACGGTACGGGTGGTGGCGCGGCTGATCCCCTCGGAGGTGGGTTCGCAGTCATACCCCTGGAACACGGCGATCCAGGTCACGACGAAGGCAAACACCACGCTCTTGATCACGCCATTGAGAATGTCCTTGGTGAACTGCACGCTGTTCTGCATGTTCGACCAGTACGAACCGTCATACACACCCAGCCAGTCCACGGCGACCAGGGCTCCGCCCCAGATACCGACGACACTGAAGATAGCTGCCAGCAGCGGCATCGAGATGAAGCCGGCCCACAGGCGCGGTGCGATGATGTACTTGAGCGGGTCGACGCCGATCATCTCCAGGCTGGACAGTTGCTCGGTGGATTTCATGTTACCGATCTCGGCTGTCAGGGCGGAACCGGCACGCCCGGCGAACAGCAGACCGGTCACCACCGGTCCCAGTTCACGCAGCAGCGTCAGCGCGACCATCTGGCCGACCGCCTGCTCGGAGCCGTAGCTCGCCAGGATGTTGTAGCCCTGCAGGGCCAGTACCATGCCGATGAACAGACCGGAAACGACAATGATCGCCAGGGACAGTACGCCCACTGAGTACAATTGCTTGACCAGCAACTGGAACGCGCCGCTGTGTACGCGACGACCAAAGATCGCGTGGACCAGAAACAGCGTCGAACGGCCCAGCGACTCGAGGACATCGAGGCCGGCGCGCCCGAGCAGGCGAACGCGCTCGAGCGGTGAAGTCTTGCGCATCAACGTTCTCCCAGCAGGTCGGCGCGGTAATCGCGAGCAGGATAGTGGAACGGCACCGGACCATCCGGGATGCCCTTCATGAACTGGCGCACGCGCGGATCGTCGAGACCCTGCAGGTCGGCCGGCGTCCCATGGCCGAGCACACGGCCGTCACCGACGATATAGATGTAGTCGGCGATGCTCGCGGTCTCCGCCAGGTCGTGGGACACCACGATGCTGGTGATACCCAGCGCGTCGTTGAGCAGACGGATCAGGCGCACCAACACACCCATGGCGATCGGGTCCTGCCCCACGAAAGGCTCGTCGTACATCAGGATCTGCGGATCCAGCGCGATGGCGCGGGCCAGCGCCACGCGGCGCTTCATGCCGCCGGACAGTTCGTCCGGCATCAGCTCCACCGCCCCACGCAGGCCCACGGCCTGCAGTTTCATCAGGACGATGTCGCGAATCATCTCCTCGGGCAGCTCGGTGTGCACCCGCAGCGGGAAGGCCACGTTCTCGAAGACGTCGAGATCGGTGAACAGCGCGCCGCTCTGGAACAGCACGCCGAATTGCTTGCGCATGTCGAACAGGTCGCTGCGGCCCAGCGACGGAAGGTTCTGGCCGTTGACCCACACCTCCCCGCTCGCCGGCCTCAACTGGGCGGCGATCAGTCGCAACAGGGTGGTCTTGCCACACCCCGAGGGCCCCATGATCCCGGTGACCTTGCCGCGTGGAATGCGGATGTCCACGTTATCGAAAATCTTACGCGTGCCACGCTTGAAGCTCAGGCCCTTCAGCTCGACCGCGTATTGGTCATTGGTGCTCATAGAACTCCTTTCATCACGGCGCTGTCCGTTGCCCCGTCTGTCACACGGCAGGAACACGGCGCGGCAGGCCGAACGGCCGCGAACTATAACACCGCGCGAAGCCCCGCCCCAAGGGCTGCTAAGCCGCCGTTAAGGGACAGTTCAGCAAAATGCACTCAACATTGAGATGCCAGTGATGAAGCCTTTGCCGCTTTCCCGTTATAATCTCGCACTTCATTTTGCCCCGCGCCTTTGGAACATGAGCCAGAAACACGATTTCATCCAGTCGGCACAACGCACTATCCGCCTCGAGCGTGACTCGGTGGACGCGCTGCTGCCGCGTATCGGCGCCGATTTTTCCCTGGCCTGCGAGCTCCTGCTGAACTGCGTGGGCCGTGTCGTCGTGGTCGGGATGGGCAAGTCCGGGCATATTGCCCGCAAGATCGCCGCCACCCTGGCCAGCACCGGCACACCGGCCTTCTTCGTGCACCCGGCCGAAGCCAGCCATGGCGACATGGGCATGATCACCAAGGACGACGTCGTCCTCGCCCTGTCCAACTCCGGCTCGACCGCGGAAATCATCACCCTGCTGCCGCTGATCAAGCGCCTGGGCATCACCCTGATCAGCATGACCGGCAACGCCGAATCGCCGCTGGCCAAGGCCGCGGCGGTCAACCTGGACGCCAGCGTCGAGCACGAGGCCTGCTCGCTGAACCTGGCGCCGACCTCCTCCACCACGGTTTCCCTGGTGATCGGCGACGCGCTCGCCATCGCCCTGCTGGAAGCTCGCGGCTTCACCGCCGAAGACTTCGCTTTCTCGCACCCGGGCGGCGCGCTGGGCCGTCGATTGTTGCTGAAAGTGGAAAACATCATGCACGTGGGTGAAGCATTGCCACAGGTTTCTCCCGGCACTTCGCTCAGTGGCGCCCTGCTGGAAATGACCCGAAAGGGCCTGGGCATGACCATCGTACTGGGCGAAGACGGCCGGCTGGCCGGGGTTTTCACCGACGGCGACCTGCGCCGCACCCTGGACAAGGGCCTGGACGTGCGCCAGGTGACCATCGACCAGGTGATGACCGTGCACGGCAAGACCGCCCGCCCGGACATGCTCGCCGCCGAAGCCCTGAAGATCATGGACGACCACAAGATCAACGTGCTGGTGGTGGTCGATGACAAGGATCATCCGGTCGGCGTGCTGCATGTCCACGACCTGACCCGCGCGGGAGTCATCTGAATGACGGCCGACCTGCTGCAACGCGCCAAAGCGGTCCGCCTGGCGGTGTTCGACGTCGATGGCGTGCTCACTGACGGCAAGCTCTACTTCCTGCCCGACGGCGGCGAGTTCAAGACCTTCAATACCCTGGACGGCCACGGCATCAAGATGCTCATGGCCTCCGGCGTGCGCACCGCGATCATTACCGGCCGCTCGAGCCCGGTGGTCGAGCGCCGGGCGAAGAACCTGGGTATCGACCACCTGTTTCAGGGGCGCGAGGACAAGCTGGTCGCCCTCGACGAGTTGCTTGCCGAACTGGGTCTAGGCTATGAAGAAGTCGCCTACTTGGGCGACGATCTGCCCGACCTGCCGGCCATCCGCCGCGCAGGCCTGGGCATGGCGGTCGCCAGCGCTGATGCCTTCGTGCGCCAGCATGCCGACGGCGTGACCCAGGCCCGTGGCGGCGAAGGCGCCGCCCGTGAGTTCTGCGAATTGATCCTGCGCGCCCAGGGCAACCTCGAAGCTGCCCGGAACGCGTATCTCTAGAGCCGATGATGCCCAAGACACTCCAACAAAAGCTGTTGCTCGCCCTGATCGCCATCCTGCTGATCGCGCTGGGCTATTACTGGAACGTGCGCCTGGACTTCAACGAGCGGCAACTCAAGTCGCAGACCAGTGACGCCATTGATTTCTATGTGGTGAACGCCAAGAGCGTTCAGTACCGCGTCGACGGCTCCCTCGCCTACGAGATGACCGCCGACAAACTCGAACACCTGAAAGCAACCGACGTGACCCTGGTCACCACGCCTGATCTCTTCTTCCACCGGGAGAACGAGCCTCAGCCGTGGCATGTCCAGAGCGTTCACGCCGAAGTGGCCCCCGAAGGCAAGCAGGTCGAGCTGATCGACGACGTGCGCGTTGCGCGCACCGACGCTCAGCAACGTACGCTCCTGCTCAACACCTCGCGCATGACGGTGTTCCCAGACAAGGACTATGCGCAGACTGACCAGCCCGTGAAAATCACCGAGCCCAACGGTGTAACCACGGCAGTTGGCATGAAAGCGTATCTGAAAGACAGCCGGATGCTCCTGCTGTCCAACGTAAGAGGTCAGCATGAGGCTCGTTAACACCCTCCCCCTTCTTTTCAGCCTCGCCGCCGCCATCGGCAGCTCTGCCGCCTGGGCCCTTCCCACCGACCGGGAACAGCCGATCCGCGTCCAGGCCGACAGCGCCGAACTGGATGACAAGCAGGGCGTGGCCGTGTATCGCGGCGACGTGGTGGTGACCCAGGGCAGCATGAAGCTGACTGGCAACACCGTTACGCTCAAGCAGAACAAGGACGGCGAGATCGAGGTGGTCACCTCGGTCGGCAAGCCCGCCTACTTCGAACAGAAGCCGGCGCCCGACAAGCAGATCACCCAGGCCTACGGCCTGACGATCCAATATTTCGTCTCGCAGAACCGCGTCGTGCTGATCGACCAGGCCAAGGTGATCCAGGAAGGCAACACCTTCGAAGGCGAGAAGATCGTCTATGACACCCAGCGCCAGATCGTCAACGCAGGCCGTGCCACCGGCTCCCAGGTGACCACGCCGCGCCCGCGTATCGACATGGTCATCCAGCCCAAGAAAAAGCAGGATCAAGCGCAGTAATGGCTACGCTAACCGCCCAGCACCTCGCCAAGAGCTACAAGAGCCGGCAAGTCGTCCGCGATGTCAGCATGAACATCGAAAGTGGGCAGATCGTCGGCCTGCTCGGCCCCAACGGAGCGGGCAAGACCACCTGCTTCTACATGATCGTCGGGCTGGTTCGCGCCGATCAGGGCGTCGTGCGCATCGACGAGCAGGACGTCACCCACCTGCCCATGCATGGCCGCGCGCGCGCCGGCATCGGCTATCTGCCGCAGGAAGCCTCGATCTTCCGCAAGCTGTCGGTGGCGGACAACATCGGCGCCATCCTCGAGACCCGCGCCGACCTTGATCGCGCCGGTCGCCAGGAAGCCCTGGAAGGCCTGCTCGAGGAGTTCCACATCCACCATATCCGCGACAACCTCGGCATGAGCCTGTCCGGTGGTGAGCGCCGCCGCGTGGAAATCGCCCGCGCCCTCGCCAGTTCGCCGAAGTTCATCTTGCTGGACGAGCCTTTCGCCGGCGTAGACCCGATCTCGGTGGGCGATATCAAGCAGATCATCCATCATCTCAAGGCCAAGGGAATCGGTGTCCTGATCACCGACCACAACGTCCGGGAGACCCTGGACATCTGCGAAACGGCGTACATCGTCAACGACGGTCAACTGATCGCCGAAGGCAGCGCCGAGAGCATCCTCGCCAACGACCTGGTGAAAGAAGTCTATCTGGGCCACGAGTTCCGCCTGTAAAGCCCGGGACCGCGCCCTGCCTGGGCGCGGCAGCCATAACTTCCTTCCATGCGTGGCGCGGCTCGTGGGCCGCCCCGCAGCCTGGGCGGCTGCCTGCCCTTCCCTGGCGCAACCGGGTTGTAACGAAAGGTCGACAGCCCCTAGGCAAAGCGCCCAAACTCAGGCATATAATTTGCTTCCTCGCGGCGCTCCGGCGTCCGTAGTCGTGGATATGGCGCGTTTTGCGCCAGCGAACAAGGTGCCTAGTTCCAGCCATGAAACCATCGCTAGTCCTCAAGATGGGCCAGCAGCTGACGATGACTCCGCAGCTGCAACAGGCCATCCGACTGCTCCAGCTCTCGACGCTGGACCTCCAACAGGAAATCCAGGAAGCCCTGGAGTCCAACCCCATGCTGGAGCGCCAGGAAGAAGGCGAGGATTACGACAACAGCGACCCCATGGCCGATGGCGCCGAGTCGAGCGCCAACGGCAGCACCAGCAGCTCCCAGGACAACTTCCAGGAAAGCACCACCCCCAACGCCGACAGCCTCGACGAAGACCAGTGGGCCGAACGCATCCCCAACGAGTTGCCGGTCGACACCGCCTGGGAAGATATCTACCAGACCAGCGCCAGCAGTCTGCCCAGTAATGATGATGACGAGTGGGACTTCACTGCCCGCACCACCGCTGGCGAAAGCCTGCAGAGCCATCTCCTGTGGCAGCTCAACCTGGCGCCCATGTCCGATACGGACCGCCTGATCGCCCTGAGCATCATCGACGGCATCAACGACGACGGCTACCTCGACGAATCCCTTGAAGACATTCTCGCCTCCATCGACCCAGAACTGGGCGTGGAGATGGATGAAGTGGAAGTCGTGCTGCGTCGAGTGCAGCAGCTTGAACCTGCCGGCGTCGGTGCGCGCAACCTGCGCGAATGCCTGCTGCTGCAACTGCGCCAGATGCCGACCAAGACCTACCTGCTGGCCGAGGCCATCCGTCTGGTCAGCGACCACCTGGACCTGCTCGGCAGCCGCGACTACAGCCAGTTGATGCGCCGAATGAAGCTCAAGGAAGACGAGCTGCGCGAGACCATCGAACTGATCCAGTCGCTGCATCCGCGCCCCGGCTCGCAGATCGAATCCGGCGAAGCCGAATACGTCGTACCGGATGTCATCGTGCGCAAGCACAACGACCGCTGGCTGGTGGAGCTGAACCAGGAGGCGATGCCGCGCCTGCGCGTAAATTCTCAGTACGCAGGCCTGGTACGTCGCGCCGACTCCAGTGCCGACAACACCTTCATGCGCAACCAGTTGCAGGAGGCGCGCTGGTTCATCAAGAGCCTGCAAAGCCGCAACGAGACGCTGATGAAAGTGGCGACCCAGATCGTCGAGCATCAGCGCGGCTTCCTCGAATACGGCGAAGAGGCGATGAAACCGTTGGTCCTGCACGACATCGCCGAGGCGGTGGGCATGCACGAGTCGACCATCTCCCGCGTCACCACGCAGAAATTCATGCATACCCCGCGTGGCATCTTCGAGCTGAAATACTTCTTCTCCAGCCACGTCAGCACCTCCGAGGGCGGTGAGTGCTCGTCCACCGCGATCCGCGCCATCATCAAGAAACTGGTCGCGGCGGAAAGTCCGAAAAAGCCATTGAGTGACAGCAAGATCGCTGGTTTACTGGAGGCACAGGGCATTCAAGTGGCACGTCGTACCGTCGCCAAGTACCGGGAGTCCCTAGGAATCTCTCCCTCGAGCGAGCGCAAGCGGCTGGTGTGACGTTGATCCACGCCAAGGTGTTCCGGCGGCAGGCCCCCTAACCTGCCACTTACACACGGGCAACAAGGAGAAAGCGGTATGCAAGTCAACATCAGTGGACATCAACTGGATGTGACCGACGCCCTGCGCGACTATGTCGGCGAGAAACTCGGCCGACTGGAGCGCCACTTCGACAAGATCACCAATGTTCAGGTCATCATGGAGGTCGAGAAGCTGAAGCAGAAAATTGAAGCCACCCTCCACATCGCCGGGGGCGAAGTGGTGGCCTGCGCCGAACATGAAGACATGTACGCGGCCATCGACCTGCTCACCGACAAGCTCGACCGCCAACTGATCAAGCACAAGGAAAAATACCTCGAGCGCCAGCAAGGTGTTGGTGTTCGTTAACCCCTCTCTATGATCCGACTTGAGCAAATCCTGACCCCCGGCCGTTCCCTCGTGAACGTGCCGGGCGGCAGCAAGAAACGTGTCCTCGAACAAATCGCCAACCTGGTGGCTCGCGAGCTGCCGGGTTTCGATTCCCAAGACATCTTCGACAGCCTGGTGGCCCGGGAACGCCTGGGCTCCACCGGCTTCGGCAATGGCATCGCCATTCCGCACTGCCGCCTCACAGGCTGCCAATCGCCCATCAGCGCCATCCTGCACCTTGACCATCCGGTAGACTTCGACGCTCTCGATGGCGCGCCAGTCGACCTGGTGTTCGTGCTGCTGGTGCCCGAAGCTGCCACCGAAGAGCACCTTGAACTGCTGCGGCAGATCGCTTCCATGCTCGACCGCGCCGACGTCCGCGACCGCCTGCGTCACGCCGCCAACGGCGAGGACCTGTACCGGATCGTCGTGGACTTCCAGAACAACGGGCACTGATCATGCGCCTGATCATCATCAGTGGCAGATCCGGCTCGGGCAAGAGCACCGCGCTCAACGTGCTCGAGGACAATGGCTTCTACTGCATCGACAACCTGCCGGCCAGCCTTCTCCCGGACCTGGCCCAGCGCGCACTGCTGCACACCGAGCTGCTGCACCCACAGGTCGCCGTCTCCATCGACGCGCGCAACCTGCCCAGCCAACTGCAGCGCTTCCCTGAGCTACTGCAGGAAGCCCGCGACAAGCACATCCAGTGCGACGTGCTGTACCTCGATGCCGATGATGAGACGCTGCTCAAACGCTTCTCCGAGACTCGCCGCCGCCACCCGCTGACCACCGACAGCCGCTCGCTGGCGGAGGCCATCGCCGACGAATCGCACCTGCTGGCGCCGATAGCCGACCTGGCCGATCTCAAGCTCAACACCACCAACCTGAACCTCTACCAGTTGCGCGACGTACTCAAGCTGCGCCTGCTGAACAAGCCCGAACTGGGCACCGCCTTCCTGGTCGAATCGTTCGGGTTCAAGCGCGGCATGCCGGTGGACGCCGACCTTGTGTTCGACGTGCGCTGCCTGCCAAACCCCTACTGGAAGCCCGAACTGCGCGAGCACACCGGGCTGGAGCCGGAGGTGCAGGCGTACCTGGCGGCACAGCCCGACGTCGAGGAGATGTACCAGGATATCCTCGGCTACCTGAACAAATGGCTGCCGCGCTTCGCCGCGAGCAACCGGGCCTATGTGACCATCGCCATCGGTTGCACCGGTGGCCAGCACCGTTCGACCTACCTGGCCGAGCGGATCGGTCAAGCCCTCAAGGAAAGCCTCACCAACGTACAGATTCGCCACCGCGACCTGAGCTAAGCAGCGACAGACAACAAAAGGACAGCCCCTCGCGATGCCCGCCCTCGAAGTCACCATCATCAACAAACTTGGCCTGCACGCCCGTGCGGCAGCCAAATTCGTCGGCGTTGCAGGGCGTTTCCCCTGTCAGGTTCGTGTGGGTCGCAACCCCGAGAACACGGTGGACGGCAAGAGCATCATGGCCGTGATGATGCTGGCCGCCGGCAAGGGCACCAACCTGCACCTCGCCGCCGAAGGCGAACAGGAAGACGAAGCGCTCCAGGCACTGGTCGACCTGATCAACAACTACTTCGACGAAGGCGAGTAAGGCGGCCACTCAGCCCGGCTGACAGCCCTCTCATCAGACAGAAGACATCGATCTGCCCCGGCGCGGCCTGCGCCGCGCATCAGCGCCATTGCGATTCCGCAGTAACCCTGGAAACCACCCCATGGTGCATCGCGCTCGCCTCGCGTCCAGCAGCGCGCTGCCCAACGAAACGGAGCGAGACGGGAGCCGCGGCCAACGCCGACCGCGGCGGCGGATCAGTTGCCGGCGACCATCATCTTTTCGATGAGCACGGAGCCGGTATGCAGGTTGCCGCGGTACTCCACATCGTTACCAATGGCGACGATATCGCGGAACAGATCGCGCAGGTTCGCAGCGATGGTGACTTCCTGCACCGGGAACTGGATTTCGCCGTTCTCCACCCAATAGCCGCCAGCGCCACGGGAATAGTCTCCGGTCACCAGGTTGACGCCCTGTCCCATCAGCTCGGTGACCAGCAGGCCCCGGCCCATGCGGCGGATGAGGGCTGCCTGGTCTTCGTCGCCATGGCTGACGAACAGGTTGTGTACACCGCCGGAGTTGGCTGTGCTCGGCATCCCCAGCTTACGCCCGGAGTAGGTGCCGAGCACGTAGGACACCAGTTCGCCACCCTCGACGAAGGGCTTGGCGTACGTGGCCAAGCCATCGTTGTCGAACGAGGCACTGCCCAGCGCGCCGCGCAGCAGCGGGCGCTCGTCCAGGGTCAACCATTCCGGGAAAAGTTGCTGGCCCAGCGCGCCTTCGAGGAACGACGACTTGCGGTACAGGCTGCCGCCGGAGATCGCACCGAGGAAGTGGCCGAACAGGCCGACCGCGACTTCCGGCGCGAACAGCACCGGTACCTCGGCCGTAGGAACCGGGCGTGCCCCCAGGCGGCTGGCGGCACGCTCGGCAGCGCGGCGGCCGATGGATTCGGGAGTAGCCAGCAATTCGCCGCGACGGTTCACGTCGTACCAGTAGTCGCGCTGCATCTGCCCTTCGAGCTCGGCAATCATCACGCAGCTGAGGCTGTGGCGGGTGCTGGCGTAGCCGCCGACGAAGCCGTGGCTGTTGCCGTAGACGCGACAACCCTGGTGGGTATTCAGCGTGGTGCCGTCGGCCTTGGTGACCCGCTTGTCGGTAGCGAACGCAGCGGCCTCGCAGGCCAGCGCGCGCTCGATGGCCTGGTCGGGAGTGATCGACCAGCCGTGGTAGAGGTCCAGGTCCGGCAGGTCGCGCGCCATCAGCGCCGGGTCCGCCAGGCCGGCGCAATCGTCTTCGGAAGCGTGCCTGGCAATCGCCAGCGCCGCCGCGACGGTCTCGCGAATGGCGTCCGCGCCGGTCGCCGAAGTACTGGCCGAGCCCTTGCGCTGGCCAACGTAAAGGGTAATGCCGAAGCCCTGGTCGCGGTTGAACTCGACGGTCTCGACTTCCCCCTGGCGCACCGAGGTCGACAGTCCCTGCTCCACCGATACCGCCACCTCGCAGGCGCTGGCGCCCTGCCGCGCGGCCTCGGCGATGATCCGCTCGACCTGCTCGCGCAGCTCGGGAAGGACCTCCGGGCTCACTGCCGGGTTGTGTTCGCTCATTGCATGCCTCTCCTGTTCATGATCCGGCCCCGCCATCAGGCGGCTGCGACCGGCGCGGGCCGGACAAGCGGCCCCTGACTCGTTATCATGGCGGCGTTTTCAACGAGACCCCCGCCATGGCTGAAATTCACGATGACGGCTCGTCCTTCGATGAGAAGAGCAAGTCGCAAGTAAAACGCGAAATGCACGCGCTGCAGGAGCTCGGCGAGCGCCTGACCACGCTCAAGGCCGACATGCTCGACCGCATGCCGCTCACCGACCCACTGCGCCGCGCACTGGAAGAAGCTCCCAAGCACAAGGCCAACGCCGCCAAGAAACGCCACCGGCAGTTCATCGGCAAGCTGATGCGCGACCAGGACGTCGAAGCCATCCTCGCCCTGCTGGAACAGGTAGATACCTCCACCCGCCAGTACAACGAGCGCTTCCACGCCCTGGAGCGTTGGCGCGACCACCTGATTACCGGTGGTGACGCAGCGCTGTCCGCCTTCTTCGGCGAATACCCGGAAAGCGACCGCCAGCACCTGCTCCAACTGATCCGCCACGCCCAGCACGAGGCGGCTCACAACAAGCCTCCGGCCGCAGCGCGGAAGATCTTCAAGTACATCCGCGAGCTGGACGAGATCAAGCGCGGCCTGCGCTGAGCGGCCGCCCCCATCCTTCCCAGCCCTACCGGCAACGGCCTCAGGCGCCCGTGCCGCCGACGGTGATGGCGTCGATCTTCAGGGTCGGCTGGCCGACACCGACCGGCACGGACTGGCCGTCCTTGCCGCAGGTGCCCACGCCGCTGTCCAGCGCCAGGTCGTTGCCGACCATGGATACCCGGCTCATCACTTCCGGACCGTTGCCGATCAGGGTCGCGCCCTTCACCGGGCGGGTGATCTTGCCGTTTTCGATCAGGTACGCCTCGCTGGTGGCGAAGACGAATTTGCCGCTGGTGATGTCCACCTGGCCGCCGCCGAGGTTCGCACAGTAGATGCCGCGCTCGACGCTGGCGATGATTTCCTGCGGATCGCTCTGCCCGGCCAGCATGTAGGTGTTGGTCATACGCGGCATCGGCAGGTGCGCATAGGACTCGCGACGGCCGTTGCCGGTGCGCGCCACACCCATCAGGCGGGCGTTGAGCTTGTCCTGCATGTAACCCTTGAGGATGCCGTTCTCGATCAGCACGTTGCAGTGGGTTGGCGTGCCTTCATCGTCCACCGACAGCGAACCGCGGCGGCCGGCGATGGTGCCGTCGTCGACGATGGTGCACAGGCTGGAAGCGACCTTCTCGCCGATACGGCCGCTGTAGTTCGAGCTGCCCTTGCGGTTGAAGTCGCCTTCCAGGCCGTGGCCCACGGCTTCGTGCAGCAGCACGCCGGACCAGCCGGCGCCCATCACCACCGGCAGGCTGCCAGCGGGCGCGGGAACGGCCTCAAGATTGACCAGCGCCTGGCGCAGCGCCTCGCGGGCGTAGCTCATGGCGCGGTCTTCCTGAAGGAAGTACTTGTAGTCGGTACGACCGCCGCCGCCGTGACCGCCACGCTCGCGGCGGCCGTTCTGCTCGACAATGACGCTGACGTTGAAGCGCACCAGCGGGCGGATGTCCGCCGCCAGCGAGCCGTCCGCCGCGGCGATCAGCACCTGGTCCCAGACGCCCGCCAGACTGACGGTGACCTGCTGGATTCGCGGGTCGAGGGCGCGCGTGGCGGCGTCGATCTTCTGCAGCAGCTCCACCTTCTCGGCGCGGCTCATCACATCCAGTGGATTCTCGCCGGCGTACAGGCGCGTCGGCACCACGGCCTGGAAGGCCTGCACCTTGCCGTTCTGCCCGGCGCGGGAAATCGAACGAGCGGCACGAGCAGCCTGGATCAGCGCCTCCTGGTTGATCGCGTTGCTGTAGGCGAAGCCGGTCTTCTCACCGGACTGCGCGCGCACGCCGACGCCCTGGTCCATGTGGAAGCTGCCTTCCTTGACGATACCGTCCTCCAGCATCCAGGACTCGGAGATCTGGCTCTGGAAGTAAAGGTCGGCGGCGTCGATGCCGGGCCCGCTCAGCTCATGCAGGATCGGCGACAGCTGGTCGATATCCAGACCACCGGGGGCCAGCAGGTGCTGACTGACGGATGACAACAGTTCGCTCATATTCACTCCGTGCGCGCCGGTCGTGGTTCGACCGGCGGGAAAAATCTTCGGTGCCGGGCAATCGGCATGCGCTGCCGGACCGCCGCCTGTTCTTCGCTGTCGCGCTCGGCCAGCAGCACGGCCTCGCCCTTGGCCTGTTCGGCGAGGATACGCCCCCAGGGATCGACGATGGCCGACTGGCCCCAGGTTTCCCGTCCCTTGGGGTGGGTGCCGCCCTGCCCGGCCGCCAGCACGTAGCACTGGGTTTCGATGGCGCGGGCACGGACGAGGATTTCCCAGTGCGCCGCGCCGGTCACCGCGGTGAAGGCGGCAGGGGCGCTGATCAGTTCCGCGCCGGCCTCGCGCAGCGCGGTGTAGAGCTCAGGGAAACGCAGGTCGTAGCAGACCGTCAGCCCCAGCCGCCCAACCGGCGTATCCGCCACTACCACGCGCTGGCCGAAGGCGTAGTCGTCCGACTCGCGATAGCGGCCACGGGTGTCGGCGACGTCCACGTCGAACAGGTGCAGCTTGTCGTAGCGCGCCACCACTTCGCCTCGCTCGTCCACCAGCAGCGAACAGGCATTGGCCTTGGCGTCCGGCTGGCCTTCGGGCGGCAGCGGCAGGGTGCCCGCGACTATCCACAACCTGAGGTCGCGGGCGGTGCTTTTCAACCAGGGCAGGATCGGACCTTCCCCCTGGGCTTCGGCGCGGCCGATCTCGGCGAGGTCGCGGCGGCCCATGGCGGCGAAGTTTTCCGGCAGCACGGCAAGGCGCGCGCCGCGCTCGGCGGCCTGTTCGAGCAGGCGACGGGCGGCGGCGAGATTGGCCGGGACATCGTCCTGGCTGACCATCTGGATGACGGCAATGGACATGGCTAGCTCCGGTAATGCCTGGGTTTCATGCTAACCGATGCCCGGCCAGTCTGCTCAATGAGGTTTTTCGAAGGGTTTCTCGAAAGCGATGGTGGGGCTCTGCCACGGGCCCTTGACGCTGTACTGCACGCTGGCGAAGCGCGCGACCCTGTCGCCCAGCAGCTTGTCCACCACGAACAGCGCGCCACCAATGGCCGGCGCGCCGACGATCAGCGCCGCCAGCGGCAGGTTATTGGTCACCGGCAAGGTCACCAGCAACTTGGCGTCGATCTGGTCGTGGGCCAGGTCCAGAGTGCCGTTGAGCTCCAGGTTGCTAGACGGGCCGTCCAGCCGCAGCGGCTCACGGGTGAAATAGACGCCGTCGGTGGCGGTAAGCACGCCCTTCACGCGGTCGTAGCTCAGGCCTTTGCCGAGCAGGTCGGAGAAGTCCAGGCGCAGGCGGCGGTTGATGGCGTTGAAGTTGAGCAGGCCGAACACGCGCAGGGCGTTGGCGCCGCCTTCCACTTCGACGAACTGGCCCTTGCGAAGGCTGGCGTCGAGGGTGCCGCCGAAGCGTCGCAGGTTCAGGGCCGCCGGGGAGCCCGGCCAGTTGCCATTGATGTCTACGCGAAAGCGCTCGCTGGTCACGCTGGGAGCGAAATCCCAGGCCTTGAGCACGTCGCCCATGTTCTTGCCTTCGAGCTGGCCCTGGAAGGTACTGCGGGCGCTGGCTTCCATGCCGTCCCAGCGCAGGCTGCCCTTCACCGACAGGCCGCGAAGGTCCAGGTTGACGTTATTGAAGCCGAGGCCGGTGGGCGTCGGTCGCACATTGAAGCTCCAGGCGCCGACCGGCTTGCCGGCCTTCAGCACCTGGCGAATAGTCACATCCATCGGCGGCAGCGTGCGCGGGTCGATCTTCGCCAGTGGGTCCGGCGCTTCCACCGCCTTCTCGGAGTCGATGGCCTCGCCCTTGGGCAGGTCGATGCGGTCCAGGGCGATCTGGATCGGCTTTACCTTGCTGTCGGGCAAGGTGACCTTTCCCGAGGCCAGCGAGCTGACCACACCGATCTGCCAGCTGCTGTCGACCCGGGCAAGGTCCAGCGTGAGGTTTTCCAAGGTCTGGCCGAAGCCCTTGAAGCGGCCGATCTGCAGGTCAGCGCCACGCAACAGACCCGCTGCGCCTTCGACGCCAGTGTTGGAGTACTTTTTCGCGACGGCCATCCAGGCGTCGGCATCGACCTCGTCGACTTTCCCGCGCACCTGCACGCCGTTCCAATTCGGCAGCACGGCGGGGTCGCCCCCCAGGCGCAGCACACCTCGGCCGGCGAGCGGCTGATCCGCCGGAGCGGCATACGCCAGGCTGGCGCGATCACCGTAGGTAGCCCAGTAGCGCCGCTCGGCGCCGTCCAGAGTCATACGCCATTCGCTGTCGCGGGTTTCCTGTGCGGCCTTGCCCAGCGGAGCCGGCAGATCGATAGTGACGCCCTGCAGGTTGGAAGCCACCTGCAACTGGCTGTCCTTGCCGTCGAGCAGCAGGTTGAGCTGGAACGGCACGCGGCCGTCCACCGGCAGTTGCTTCTGCACCTTGCCCCAGTCGAGCAGGGTCTTGATCGGTACCTGGCCGCCGACCAGCACACGCGTGCGGGGTACGCCATTGCGGCCTTCGGCGCGGATGCTGCCGGTCACGCGCGAACCCAGCACCAGGGCGGCGACGTTCTGCCCACTCAGGCCGCTGTCGGTGTCGTAGCGGAACTTGCCCTTGACCTGCTCGAGGTCCAGCTCGGGCTTGGCAATCTTCAGCCGAGCCTTGTCGGTGTCGAAGTCGACTATCACCCGCGCCTTGCTCGCCTCGCCCTTGGCCAGGGGAATGTCGAGGTTGAGGTGGCCGTTCAGGTCGCCCGAGCCTTCCCAACCGGCGAAGGTGTGGGTCGCGCCGATGGGCGAGTCCTGGAGGATCTTCAGGCCATCGACGAGGTTGCTTTCGATGTCGCCGTTCACGTGCAGGTGGGCCACCTCGCCCGGATTGGAGTGAGGGATCTCCACCGAAACATCGCGCACCCGGCTATTGAGAATTTGCCCGCTGGTCGCGTTGATGCTGACGCCGGTGTCCTCGACGCGCACTTCGCCCTCGGCCTTGCTCAGGCCCGGCCAGCCCGGCTGATAGTCGAGCACGCCGTCGTGGACCTTGAAGTACAAGGTCATGGCATGGGCCTCGGGTGCCGAGTGTTTTTGCAGCGAGCCCTGCCAGAGGAAGTAGCCCTGCTCGATGCGGCCGCTCTTGATCGAGCCCTTGAGCCAGGCGGCGAGGTCCTTGCTCATCTGCGGGATGACAGTGGGCAGGTACTTGCCGGTGTAGCGCGCGTCGCCGTTACTCATGCCGACGCGCAGGTCCATGTAGTCCTCGAGCTCCGGGTCGCGCATCAGGCGAATCAGCATGTCGCCGGCGAGGGTGCCCTCCTCGCCTTCCACCTGCATCAGGTGGCTGCCGAGGGTGAAGGCTTCGTCGTTGAGCTGGAAGAACATCCGGGCATGGGCGCTGCGGTAGCGCCAGGGCTCGGGGAACAGGGTCGCGAGGTGCAGCATGAAGTCCTGGGCGTTGGCATCGAGCGTGCCGCCGCCCAGGTTTCCACTGAAGGTGCCGTCGACGTTGGCCACCGCGGGCACATCATGGAAGGCGCTTACGCCGACCTTTTCCAGGTTGGCGGCGTAGGCCACGCGCTCGGCGCCTTCACGTTGCGGCCAGTAGTCGAAGTTGACATTGTGCAGCACGCCGTGTGGCTTCAAGCCGTCCAGCCATTCGACGGCCTTGTCCGGCAGCGGCGCCAGGGCGGTGATGGTCGGCCCCAGTGGCGTCAGGTCGAGGCGGTCGGCGCGCAACTGCCAGTGTTCCTCGCCTTTCACGCGGCGGGAAAGCTCCATTTCCACTTCACCCCAGCGGGTGTCGCCGAGGTTCGCCGCCAGGTCGGCGACACGCAGGTCAAGGTCGTCACCCTTTTTCTGGAAGAACAGCGTGACGCCCAGGTCGCTGAGGCTGACCGGCTTGCGGTCACCCAGCGCGGCTTCGATCTTCGGCGCATTCAGGCGCGCCACGGCAGCTACCGGTACGCCCTGGTCGACGGTCGCCCAGAATTCGCCGCCAGCCTTGGCCTGGGACAGCTTCCAGGCACCGGTAAGGCGTTCGGGCAGCCACTTGGCCCAGTCAGCCTGAGGCAGGCTGAGGTATAGCTCGGCTGAGCTCTTCGCCCAGTCGTCTCGGTTCAGGCGGGTATCCAATCGAGCCGCCACTGGCTCGCCGCTGGGCAAGCTCAGGCGCGCTTCCAGGCGCTGGCGGCTGCCGCTGCGCAGCGTCATGCCCACATAAGACAGCGACAGCGGATTGGCCTGTTGCGGCAGCACGGTCAGCTGGCTATCCATCAACGACAGGCGACGTGGAGTGAGCAACAGGTCGATGAGCTTGCGCGGATCGGTGTCGCCGCCACGGCTGGGCAGGCCGTCGGCGTGCCACTTGCCGTCCTCGTCCTCGCGCAAGGTCAGGTGCAGGCCTTCCAGCTCCAGGCTGTCGATGCGCGGTTGGCGCGCCATCACGCTGCCGAGAATATCCGGAGTCAGGCGCACGCGCTCCAGGCGCAGCGAATCGCTGCCATCACCCAATTGGATGTCGCGCACCACGATGATCGGGCTGAAGGCATGCCAGTGCCCCTCCAGCGCGCCGACGGTTACCGGCAACCCCAACTGTTCACTGGCCTTCTGCGCCAGCTCGTCGCGGTACTCCGCCACCAGCGGCACCAGTTGCCGGCCGAGGCTGACGTACAGCGCAAGCAGCACCAGGCCCAGCGCCAGAAGGCCCAGGACGATACGCAGGGAAGTGGCGAACAGGCGACCGGCGCGTTCCATGTCAGTCGGCTGCCTGTGAAGCGAAACAAAGGGTCATCGAGCGGCCTCCCAGCCATGCAAGGTCGAACCAGGTCTGACAGTGTGCGTCAGGCAAAGCTCCGAAAAACCCCATTGCACAGCGGCCTCCTGCCGGAATTCCACGTTGTGCGACCCGCGACTCAAAGCAGGACCACGTCGTACTGCTCCTGGGAATACATGGCCTCGACCTGGAACTTGATGGGGCGGCCGATGAACAGCTCCAGATCGGCGACGTTGCCCGACTCCTCGTCGAGCAGGCGATCAACGACCTTCTGGTTGGCCAGCACCAGGTAGGAATCGGCCTGGTAGGCGCGCGCCTCGCGGAGGATTTCGCGGAATATTTCGTAGCAGATGGTCTCGGGTGTCTTCAGCATGCCGCGCCCCTGGCAGCTCGGGCAGGGCTCGCAGAGCACCTGGACCAGGCTTTCGCGGGTGCGCTTGCGGGTCATCTGCACCAGGCCCAGCTCGGTGATGCCGATGATGTTGGTCTTGGCATGGTCGCGTTCGAGCTGCTTCTCCAGGGTCCGCAGGACCTGTCGGCGGTGCTCTTCGTCTTCCATGTCGATGAAGTCGATGATGATGATCCCGCCCAGGTTGCGCAGGCGCAGTTGGCGAGCGATGGCGGTGGCCGCCTCGAGGTTGGTCTTGAAAATGGTCTCTTCGAGGTTGCGGTGACCGACGAAGGCGCCGGTGTTCACGTCGATGGTGGTCATCGCCTCGGTCGGGTCGATGATCAGGTAGCCGCCGGACTTGAGCAGCACCTTGCGCTCCAGCGCCTTCTGCACCTCGTCCTCGACGCCGTAGAGATCGAAGATCGGCCGCTCACCCGGGTAGTGCTCCAGGCGGTCGGCGATTTCCGGCATCAGTTCGTCGACGAACTGCGTGATCTTCTGGAAGTTCTCCCGGGAATCGACGCGGATCTTCTCGATACGCGGGTTCACCAGGTCGCGCAGGGTGCGCAGGGCCAGGGAGAGGTCTTCGTAGATCATCGTCGGCGCACCGACGGTCTGGATCTGCGCGTCGATCTGATCCCATAAACGGCGCAGGTAGCGGATATCGGCGAGGATCTCGTCCTCGCCGGCGCCCTCGGCCGCCGTACGCAGGATGAATCCGCCGCGCTCGACGATGCCTTCGGCCTCGACGCATTTGGCGACCACCTGCTTGAGGCGCTCGCGCTCGTGTTCATCCTCGATCTTCAGGGAAATGCCGACATGGCTGGTGCGTGGCATGTAGACCAGGTAGCGCGAGGGAATCGACAGGTGCGTGGTAAGGCGCGCGCCCTTGGTGCCGATGGGGTCCTTGGTGACCTGAACCACCAGGCTCTGCCCTTCGTGGACCAGCGCACCGATGCTCTCCACGGCGCTGCCCTCGCGGGTGGAAATCTCCGCGGCATGGATGAAGGCCGCACGCTCGAGGCCAACATCGACGAAAGCCGCCTGCATGCCGGGAAGCACGCGCACGACCTTGCCCTTGTAGATATTGCCGACTATCCCGCGGCGCAGGGTGCGCTCGACGTGGACCTCCTGCAGGACGCCGTTCTCCACCACCGCCACGCGCGATTCCATCGGCGTGATATTGATCAGGATCTCTTCGCTCATGCGCCCTTCCTTATCGCGCCCGGAGTCTTGCCAGCGCTACTTTCCGATCAAGACTGCCAGCTAGGAATGGAGAAGTCAGCCAGCAATGCAGAGGTTTCGCAAAGAGGCAGGCCGACCACGGCGCTGTAGCTGCCCTCGACGCGGCTGACGAAGACCGCCGCGAGCCCCTGGATAGCATAGCCACCGGCCTTATCCTGCGGTTCGCCGGTTTCCCAGTAGCGCTCGGCGTCCTCGACGGACACCTCGCGGAAAGTCACTCGGCTGCTGACCACGCGCGCCTCGCAACGATCCCGGTCGGCCACCGCCACAGCGGTCAACACTTCGTGTTCGCGGCCGGACAGCGCCTGCAGCATGACCAGGGCATCTTCGCGGTCCACGGGCTTGCCAAGGATGCGGCCATCCAGCACCACGGCGGTATCGGCGCCGAGCACACAGACGTCGGCACGCTGCGCGAGGAAGTTCAGCCCGGCCAGCGCCTTGCCGCGCGCCAGGCGCTCGACATAGGCCTGCGCGGACTCGCCGGACTCCGGCGTTTCATCGATGGACGCGGGCACTATGTGGAACGGCAGGCCGATCTGGGTAAGCAGCTCGCGGCGGCGCGGCGAACTGGAAGCGAGGTACAGCTGGGCCATAGAGACTCCGATGCGGATCCGCGCACTGCGGGCCCGGCGATTCCCCCGCAGCGGGGGCGATCAGTTGATGTTCAGGCGCAGCCGCAGGGCCCGCAGCAGCGTGTAGACCCAGGGCCAGAGCAAGGCGCTGATCAGTGCCGGCAGGAGGAACACCAGGGTCGGCGGGCGGTTGCCGGTCAGGGCACTGATCCACAGCTGGACCAGTTGGGCGAGACCGAACACCACCAGCAACACCAGGCATTGCTGCCAGATGGGGAACATGCGCAGGCGCTGGTGCAGCGACAGCACCAGGCAGATGATCAGGCTGAGGATCAGGGCGTTCTGCCCCAGCAGGCTGCCGTAGAGCACGTCTTCAGCGACGCCGAATACCCAGGCGGTGAGCATGCCAACCTTGTGTGGCAGGTAGAGCACCCAGTACGTCAGGAACATTGCCAGCCACAGCGGGCGGCCGATCTCCATGAAGCTTGGCATCGGCGCCACCGATAGCAGCAACGCTGCGAGCAGGGTAAGCCAGATCGCCCAGCCGTTGTTCGAGCCCTGCGCCGCCATCAGTGACGGGTCCTTGCATCCGGGTGCGATGCTGGCGCACCGGTAGGCGCGGCAGGGGCCGCGCCATTGGTAGCGGCCGGATGGACAGGCTGCGCGGCGGGAGCAGCAGGAGCAGCCGACTGCGCACCATCATGCGGCTGGGCTGCCGGAGCGCCCGGTGCAGGCAACGCCGGCGTGCCTGACTCGGCGGCCTTGCGGTCGGCCTCGGCCTGGGCCTCGGCGGCATCGGTGGCACGCTGCTCGGGGGTACGGCTGTCGCTGAAGACCAGCAACACGTAGCGGCTGCGGTTCATCTTGGCGGTCGGCACGGCGCGGATGGTGGCAAAGGGCCCGCCGGTATCGTGCTGCACTTCCTTTACCACCGCCACCGGATAACCGGCCGGGAAGCGCTGGCCAAGGCCGGAGCTGACCAGCAGGTCGCCTTCCTTGATGTCAGCGGTATCGGCCACGTAGCGCAGTTCCAGGCGTTCCGGGTTACCGGTGCCCACGGCGATGGCGCGCAGGCCATTGCGGTTCACCTGCACCGGAATGCTGTGGGTGGTATCGGTCAGCAGCAGCACGCGCGCGGTGTACGGCATCACCTCGACCACCTGTCCCATCAGGCCGCTGGCGTCGAGCACCGGCTGCCCCTGGAACACGCCATCCTTCTCGCCCTTGTCGATCAGGATGCGCTGGGTGAAGGGGTTCGGGTCGACCCCGATCAGCTCGCCCACCAGCACCTTGTCGTCGACCAGGGCTGAGGAGTTGAGCAACTCGCGCAGGCGCACGTTCTGTTCGGTGAGGGTGGCCAGCTTCTGCAGGCGACGCTGCATCAGCAACTGCTCGGCCTTCAGGCGCTCGTTCTCGGCCAGCAGCTCGCTGCGGCTGGTGAACTGGTCGCGCACCCCTTCCCAGGCGCGAACGGGGAAGTCGGCGATGCCATAGAAGGGACTCAGCACGAGGCCCAACTGGCTGCGTACCGGTTTCAGGTAATCAAAGCGGGCATCGACCACCATCAAGGCGACCGACAGGACGGCGAGCACCAACAGGCGCGCGCCCAGCGAGGGCCCTTTGGAGAATATCGGTTTGATGACCGGCTCCTAGCTGTGCAAAGTCGGTTGAAGTTTCACCCGCCAGGGCGAAACGTCAACCGACCTCTACAGGACTCCCCACCTTATTCGGTGGAAAGCAGGTCCATCGAATGACGGTCCATCATTTCCAGCGCCTTGCCGCCGCCACGGGCGACGCAGGTCAGCGGGTCTTCGGCGACGATCACCGGCAGGCCGGTTTCCTGCGCCAGCAGCTTGTCCAGGTCGCGCAGCAGCGCGCCACCACCGGTCAGCACCAGGCCGCGCTCGGCGATGTCGGACGCCAGCTCCGGCGGGGACTGCTCCAGTGCGCTCTTGACCGCCTGGACGATGGTCGCCAGGGATTCCTGCAGCGCTTCGAGCACTTCGTTGGAGTTCAGGGTGAAGCTGCGCGGTACGCCTTCGGCCAGGTTACGGCCACGAACGTCGACTTCGCGGACTTCGCCGCCCGGGAAGGCGGTGCCGATTTCCTGCTTGATGCGCTCGGCGGTGGATTCGCCGATCAGGCTGCCGTAGTTGCGGCGCACGTAGGTGACGATGGCTTCGTCGAAGCGGTCGCCGCCGACGCGGACGGACTCGGCGTAGACCACGCCGTTGAGGGAGATCAGGGCGATCTCGGTGGTGCCGCCGCCGATGTCGACGACCATGGAACCACGCGCCTCTTCCACCGGCAGGCCGGCGCCAATGGCCGCGGCCATCGGTTCTTCGATCAGGTACACCTCGCGTGCGCCAGCGCCCAGGGCCGATTCACGGATGGCGCGGCGTTCCACCTGGGTGGACTTGCACGGCACGCAGATCAGCACGCGCGGGCTGGGCTGCAGGAAGCTGTTCTCGTGAACCTTGTTGATGAAGTACTGCAGCATCTTCTCGCAGACGCTGAAGTCGGCGATCACGCCGTCCTTCATCGGACGAATGGCGGCGATATTGCCCGGGGTACGGCCCAGCATGCGCTTGGCTTCGGTACCGACCGCGACGACGCTCTTCTGGCTGCCATGGCTACGAATGGCGACCACGGACGGTTCGTTCAGGACGATGCCGCGCTCGCGCACATAAATAAGGGTATTGGCAGTGCCCAGGTCGATCGACAGATCACTGGAAAACATGCCACGCAGTTTTTTGAACATTGGAAAGAAACCCGTAGGTGGCGCGTGGGTGAAAAGTGCGCGGGTAAAAAAGTGCGGCAAACTCTAACAATCACGGGGGTTTTGGGCAAGGCGCCAATTTATGCTAGATTCCTCGTTTTTCGGGCCTGCAGGCCCGTCCCAGCGGCCTTCGACCGTCTGCCGCGGGTTCTGTTCCCTGCCCCCTCATTCCTTCCGGCCAGGTCCAGTTCGAACCGGGCCGCTCTAGCTGGAGACCCCGATGGCGCTTGAACGCTCCGACGTGGAAAAGATCGCCCACCTCGCCCGCCTGGGCCTGGAGGAAGCTGACATTTCGCGCACCACCGACACGCTCAACAACATCCTCGGCCTGATCGACGCCATGCAGGCGGTCGATACCGACGGCGTGGAGCCCCTGGCCCACCCGCTGGAAGCCACGCAGCGCCTGCGCGCCGACGAAGTCACCGAGGAGAACCGCCGCGAAGCCTACCAGGCCATCGCGCCGGCCGTGGAAGACGGCCTTTACCTCGTCCCGAAAGTCATCGAGTAAGCGCTAAGGACACGGACATATGCTGCATCAATTGACCCTCGCCGAGGTCGCCCGCGGACTCGCCGACAAGCAATTCTCCGCCCAGGAACTGACCACTGCCCTGCTCGCGCGCATCCAGCAGCTCGACCCGCAGCTGAACAGCTTCATCACCGTTACCGGGGAAAGCGCGCTGGCCCAGGCCAAGGCGGCCGACGAGCGGCGCGCCAAAGGCGAAGCCGGCGCCCTGCTGGGCGCACCGATCGCCCACAAGGACCTGTTCTGCACCCAGGGTGTGCGCACCAGCTGCGGCTCGAAGATCCTCGACGCCTTCGTCTCGCCCTACGATGCGACTGTCGTCGAACGACTGGCCGACGCCGGCGCCGTGAGCCTGGGCAAGCTGAACATGGACGAGTTCGCCATGGGCTCGGCCAACGAATCCAGCCACTACGGCCCGGTGAAGAACCCTTGGGACACCTCCCGCGTGCCGGGCGGTTCCTCCGGCGGTTCCGCCGCCGCCGTGGCCGCGCGCCTGATTCCGGCCGCCACCGGCACCGACACCGGCGGCTCGATCCGCCAGCCAGCCGCGCTGACCAACCTCACCGGCATCAAGCCGACCTACGGCCGCGTATCGCGCTGGGGCATGATCGCCTATGCCTCCAGCCTCGATCAGGGCGGTCCGCTGGCCCGCACTGCCGAGGACTGCGCGCTGATGCTCGGCGCCATGGCCGGCTTCGATCCGAAGGACTCCACCAGCGTCGACCAGCCGGTTGATGATTACCTGGCCGCCCTGGCCAAGCCGTTGACCGGCCTGCGCATTGGCCTGCCGAAGGAGTACTTCGGCGCGGGCCTGGACAGCCGCATCGCCGAGGCGGTGATGAAGGTGGTCGAGCAGCTCAAGCAGCTCGGCGCGGTGGTCAAGGACATCTCCCTGCCGAACATGCAGCACGCGATCCCTGCCTATTATGTGATCGCGCCCGCAGAAGCCAGCTCCAACCTGTCGCGCTTCGACGGCGTTCGCTACGGCTACCGCTGCGAGAATCCGAAGGACCTGCAGGACCTGTACAAGCGCTCCCGCGCCGAAGGCTTCGGCGCCGAAGTGAAGCGCCGCATCATGGTCGGTACCTACGCACTTTCCGCCGGTTACTACGACGCTTATTACCTGAAGGCTCAGAAGATTCGTCGTCTGATCAAGAATGATTTCGTCAGCGCCTTCGCCGAAGTCGACGTCATCCTCGGCCCGACCACGCCAAACCCGGCCTGGAAACTGGGCGAGAAGAACAACGACCCGGTCGCCCAGTACCTGGAAGACATCTACACCATCACCGCCAACCTCGCCGGCATTCCGGGCCTGTCCATGCCCGCGGGCTTCGTCGACGGCCTGCCGGTAGGTGTCCAACTGCTCGCGCCGTACTTCCAGGAAGGCCGCCTGCTCAACGTCGCGCACCAGTACCAACTGGCGACCGACTGGCACAAACAAGCACCGGCCGGGTTCTGAGGAAGGATTACGATATGCAATGGGAAACAGTAATCGGGCTGGAAATCCACGCACAGCTCTCCACCCAATCGAAGATCTTCTCCGGTAGCGCCACCACCTTCGGCGCCGCGCCGAACACCCAGGCCAGCCTGATCGACCTGGCCATGCCCGGCACCCTGCCGGTACTGAACCAGGAAGCCGTGCGCATGGCCTGCCAGTTCGGCCTGGCGATCAACGCCGAGATCGCCGAGCGCAACGTGTTCGCGCGCAAGAACTACTTCTACCCGGACCTGCCCAAGGGCTACCAGACCAGCCAGATGGACCACCCCATCGTCGGCAAGGGGCACCTGGACATCACCCTGGAAGACGGCACCGTCAAGCGCGTCGGCATCACCCGCGCGCACCTGGAAGAGGACGCAGGCAAGAGCCTGCACGAAGACTTCCACGGCATGAGCGGCATCGACCTGAACCGCGCCGGCACCCCACTGCTGGAAATCGTTTCCGAGCCGGATATCCGCAGCGCCAAGGAAGCCGTGGCCTACGTCAAGGCGATCCACGCACTGGTGCGCTACCTGGGCATCTGCGACGGCAACATGGCTGAAGGCTCGCTGCGTTGCGACTGCAACGTGTCGGTACGACCGAAGGGACAGGCCGAGTTCGGCACCCGGGCCGAGATCAAGAACGTGAACTCCTTCCGCTTCATCGAGAAGGCGATCAACCACGAAGTGCAGCGCCAGATCGAGCTGATCGAGGACGGCGGCAAGGTCGTGCAGGAAACCCGCCTGTACGACCCGAACAAGGACGAAACGCGCTCCATGCGCAGCAAGGAAGAAGCCAACGACTACCGTTACTTCCCCTGCCCGGACCTGTTGCCGGTGGTGATCGAGCGCGCCTTCCTCGACGACCTGCGCGCCAACCTGCCGGAACTGCCGGACCAGAAGCGCGAGCGCTTCGAGAGCCAGTACGGCCTGTCCGCCTACGACGCCAGCGTGCTGTCCGCCAGCCGCGAGATGGCCGACTACTTCGAACAGGTCCAGGCCATCTGTGGCGATGCCAAGCTGGCTGCCAACTGGGTGATGGGCGAGCTTTCCAGCCTGCTCAACAAGGACGGCCTGGAAATCGAACAGTCGCCGGTTTCCGCCGAGCACCTGGGCCAGATGATCCTGCGCTTGAAGGACGGCACCATCAACGGCAAGGCGGCCAAGACCGTGTTCGCCGCCCTGGCCGAGGGTGAAGGCTCGCCGGACGAGATCATCAAGGCCAAGGACCTGGTACAGAACACTGATTCCGGCGCCGTCGAGAAGCTGCTGGATGACGTACTGGCGGCCAACGCCGAGCAGGTCGAACAGTACCGCGCCAGCGACGAAGCCAAGCGCGGCAAGATGTTCGGCTTCTTCGTCGGCCAAGCCATGAAGGCCGCCAAGGGCAAGGCCAACCCGGCACAAGTGAACGAACTGCTGAAGAAGAAGCTCGAAGCCTGAGCCCACACTTCAACGACGCCGGGCTTGCCCGGCGTTTTTTCGTCCGGAGGTTCGATGCTGCGACCCATGGCCCTCGTCGGCTGCCTGGCCCTGCTGGCCGGCTGTAGCACCACGTCTTACGACAGCGGAACGGAGGTCTCCGGCCGCGGCTACCGCGCCGAAGGCACCGCGTCCTATTACGGCAAGGCGCACCATGGCAAGCGCACCGCCAGCGGCGAGCGCTTCAACCAGAATGCCCTGACCGCCGCGCACCGCACCCTGCCGTTCGGCACGCGGGTGCGGGTAACCAACCTCGACAATGACCGCAGCGTCGTGGTGCGCATCAACGACCGCGGACCATTCGGCCGCGGGCGGATCATCGATGTCTCGAAAGCCGCTGCCGAACAACTCAACATGCTGCGCACCGGTACTGCCCGGGTGCGTCTGGAAGGTCTCTGAAGGAGTCAGAAGTGAGCAACGACAATCGCAAGGCCGGCGAGCAGGTTCGCCGCGAAGTGATGGGCGACGCCTTCGTGGACCGCGCCCTGGGTAATGCCACCGAGTTCACCCAGCCGCTGCAGGACTTCGTCAACGAACACGCCTGGGGCGGCGTGTGGAACCGCGACGGCCTGCCGCGCAAGACCCGCAGCCTCATCACCCTGGCCGCGCTGACCGCGCTCAAGTGCCCGCAGGAGCTGAAAGGCCACGTGCGCGGCGCGTTGAACAACGGCTGCACGGTGGAGGAGATTCTTGAAGCGCTCCTGCATTGCGCGGTCTACGCTGGCGTCCCGGCGGCCATCGATGCCTTCCGCGCGGCGCAGGAAGTGATCGAGACGTGGCAGGCGGATCAGAAGGCTTGATATCCGACAGCGCCTGTTGGCGCTGTTCGCGGGCGTGGCCCGCTCATACAAGGGAGTGCGAAGCGCTGCGGTTCGCGAGCAAGCTCGCTCCTACGAAAAAACGTATTGCGCTCTGGCTCTAATGCCACGACGGCGAAAAACGCTGGCGCGTTATGTGCCCTACAAACCGAGCGTGACGTGATCCTGTAGGAGCGGACCCTGTCCGCGAAAGGTTCGACTCGCGCCGGAGGCCATCGCGGACGGAGTCCGCTCCTACGAAAGCGCTCTTGTCGTTACGGATAACTGAACCGCTTCACCAGCGTCAGCTCACCCGGCTGGCGCATCGGGATCAGGAAGGACTCCTGCTTCTCGTTCACCGTGCCCTCCTCCGTGACGATGGTGACCTGCGCCGTGGTCAGGGGCTTGGCCGCATTCACGTCGCCGGAGCTTTCGTCCGAACTCCAGCCGCCACCGTAGTAGTTCACGTAGACCAGGTACTGCCCCTTGAGCGGAGTCGGGCTGGCGATGATTTCCGGGCCATAGCCGGTGGTGACGTCGACATCCTGGGCCGCGCCGTTGGGCAGCGAGCGGTTGCCGTACCAGACGTGCCCGCCATCGGGCGTCACCAGGTGCAGGTCGAGGTCGGTATTGTCCGAATCCCAGGACAGCATGACCCGCAGCTTGGCCGCCACTTCTCCGCCCCCGCCACCGTGGTAGAACTGCACGCGCTTGCGCTGCTGGCCGTCCGGGCTGACGACTTCGACGCTGTTGGAGCCCGCCGGGAAGGCGAACGGACGGTCGAACCTGCCGTCGCCCTCGACCCGCATCGGCATGGCCACACCGTTGACCACCAGGCGCGCCGGCTCCTTGCTGTCCTTGGGCAGGCCCCGAATCTCGCCACGGATGCGCGCGGTAGCGGATTGGTCCTCCCGCGAGTTCACCGAGGACGCCGGGTAGTTCACCGTCTGCCGGAAGTCGGCCTTGTCGCCATCGCCCGAGCGCCAGCCGCCCAGAGGGGTATCCAGGCTGATCGGCGATTCGGCGGCCTGCACGCCCAGCGGGATCAGGCTGGCGAGCAGGGACAGGCGGAGCACGTGGGCGAGTTTCATGCTGATCATTCCAGTATCAGGCGACGGGCCAGGTCTTCCACGTAGCCCTCGTCTTGTCCATTGGGGTGCGCCTGGAAGGCCAGGTGCAGGTATTCATGAGCCAGGTCGAGGCGGTCCTGCTGGGAGTAAAGGCCGCGTACATAGATGCGCTGGCGTTCGCGGTCGACGTAGGGCCGGCCACTGCTCAGCCGGCACACGGCGAAGGACTGCAACTCTTCATAACCCGCCTCGCCTTCCAGGCGTGGTCGCCACTCGCGGCGCTGCACCTTGAGCCAACGCTCGGCCTCGGGCAGCGGCTGGCAGGCGGCGGTCGGGTTGCTCCAGCGGCTGAGACTGGTTCGCGGGAAAGCACGGGCGAGGATCGCGTCATAGCGCAGGCCCTTGGCCGCCTGGTCCTGGGCGTCGCGCCAGGACAGTTTCGACTGCCCTGCCTCGTCCGAATGGTAAGTAACGGTACCGCCGGCCAGCACCAGATCGGCGGTCCAGGCGGCGATGCCGCGCGCCGCCTCGCTGGCGGGGCGCGGAGCCACGCGCTGGCGCTGGCTGCTGTCGTCGATGCTCAGGCAATCACCGCGCGGGGCGCCGTTCTGCAACAGATAGGTGCGGATGGTCACCGCCAGCGCCTTGGCTGCTTCCGGCGGTGTGGCGGAAGCTTCGCGGTCGAGTACGCGGGCAACATATTCCTCGCGGGACAGGCGGGCCGTCAGGCGCGGCCCCTGCACATCGCGTTCAAGGAAAAGATCACTGCTGCTGTTCACTTCGAGTCGAACGCCATTGGCGAACAGCACGCTCTGCCGGCCCGCCAGCAGGCCTTCGGCTGCGGGTTGATTGCGTGCGCCATAGACCTCCTTCAGCGGATAGCGGCTGAACAATCCAACCTCGACGCAGCGCCCCGGATCGCGGGGCCAGGGCGCCGGCAGCGCGGCACCGATGGCGTTACCGTACTTGGCCAGCACCGTCTTGCTGGTGCCCGGTCCGCGCGCCCAGAGCGGCGTGCCGTCGATCAGCCAACCGGCAAAGCCGCCTTCGCGCTCGCCACCCTCGTCCCAACTCCAGGTTTTCACCCGCAGGCGTCCACCCAGGGCGGCGGGAGCGCGTCCGTCGTCGGCGGCCAGGCTGACATCGAGCAACACCTTGCGCGCCTGATCCTGGCCCGGCAGGTGCTGCAGTTGATCGAGCAGTTCGGTGACCGGCACTTCGGTCTGGGGTGCCAGTTTGTCCAGCTGGGTGACCCAGGCCGGCGCATGGCGCGCCTGCCAGTACTGCTGCCAGACAGAACCGTCGATGCCCAGGCGTTGCGGCTGGAAGTACAGGCCGCAGGACTTCACCAGCGCAGCGTCGCGCTCGATGCTCTGCCCTGTCGAACAGCAGTAGACCTCTTCCTTGCTTTCGCCACGGCACTCATAGGCCGGCTCTTGTTGGCCGGTGTCGCTGAGCCAGGCATAGACGAACAGCTTCCACAGGCTGCCCAGCGGAGCATGCAGCTCGGCCGGCAACGGCCGGCGATCGAGCACCTGCTGCGGCCCGAGCCGCAGCAGTTCGTCGCCCTGCGCGGTGCGCCAGGCCAGCTGTGCCTGCTCTTGCAGGCCGGGCGCCGCGAAGGCGCTCAGCGGCAACAGCAGGATCAGCCCGGCAAGGCGCGCGCGCATGGATTACTGGACCTTGATCTTCGCCAAGGCCGGCTGCTGCTCCAGCGCCTGCTCCTGCGGCGCATAGAGGCGCTGGTAGCGCGCCGGCGGCAGGACGAATTCGCCCTTTTGCGAGAAGCGCACCAGATGGCGGAAGCGCAGCTCGCCACCCAGGGTGTCCACCGGCACGCCGTAGAACAGGTCACCCGGCTCGTTGCGTGCGCGCTCCAGGCTGGTCGCCTCGACGCCGCCCAGACCGCTGATCTGCAGGCCCCAGGTGGTGCGCTCGACGTCCGCCCCCGGTGGCAGCGGCACTTCCAGCATGCCGTAGCGCAGGGCCTGCGCCTGCTCGGTGGTCAGCGTCACTTCGTCCAAGTACAGCTCGTCGCTGGACAATGGCTTGTCACCCAGTTCCTCGGCGCTGAAGGCGAATGCGTCTTCGCCCGGCACCAGGCGCAACAACCGGCGCTTGATGGTTACCGGTAGGTGGCTGGCCGGCGCTTCGGCGCTGCGGAAAGTCACCGAAGCGTTGAGCGGACGCGAAGGCGCGGCGCTCAGGTCCAACTGCGCGGGCACGTCCTTGCCCTGCCATTGCCAGAAGGCGTCGCCGGTGGTGCTGTGGCGCTCCTTCCAGTCCGCCGCCGGCTTGGGCAGCTCGGCAGCCGGGGCATCGGCCACGGCGCGTTGCATCCAGGTCAGCGCCAGGGCGCGTTCGACGGTGGACTGCTGCGGCGCCAGGCTGAGCAGCAGCTCGCGGGCGCGGTTGGCGTCCACCGGGCCGCTGTACAGCTGTACGGCGCGGGCAAAGGGCTGGTCGCTGGTGTTGACCTTCAGGCGCGCGGCGTCCAGTTGCCTGGCGAAACCTTTCGGCAGCGCGACCTTGCTCTGCTCGGCCAGACTGGCCGTCAGTACACGGGCAACGGCCAGACCCAGCTCGGAGTCCGGCTGACCCATGACCAGGCTTTCGTCGCTGTCGAAGTCGTTCACGGATTTCGCCGCCTCGCCGTTGCCGGCGTTCTCAAGGTCGGTGAGCAGGCCGCTGACCAGGGTCTGTACCGGCAGCTGCATGTCGCGGGCGAAGGCCAGGATCAGCGCGCGCTGCAGCAGCGGCGTGGCGCTGGCGCGCGCGGAATACAGTTCCAGCACGCGCTGCCAGTGGTCCGGCGGCAGCTGGATTTCCAGCGCGCGGCTGGCGTGCCAGTCGGCGTAATAGGCGTAGGCGGTGAGGAAGGCGTCGTTGTCTTCGCCGCCCCACCAGGTGAAGTAGGCATCCGGGCCGGCCATCTGCACCAGGCGCAGGCGGCTGGTCTGCATGATCAGGCGCAGGCGGTCGCGCACACGCGGCTCGCCATTGGCCAGCATCGGATAGGCGATACTCAGCGGCAGCAACTGGCTGGCGGTCTGCTCGACTCCGCCCCATGGATAATCGAGCAGCGAATCGAGGTTGCCGCGCAGCAGGGCCTGGGCGCTGTCGTCCAGGCGCAGGGTCACGTCGCGGGCATCTGCCGGCAGTTGCAGCGGGGTGTTCTGCGCGTTCACCTGCAGCGGCCTGGACTGCAGCACCTGCCAGCTGTCGGCCACCAGGCTGAAGTGCACGCCGAGGCTGTCACGCACCTGGCCGTCCTGGCGCAGCTCAACGCTCCAGTCGCCATCGCTCAGCGGTTGCTGCGGCAGGGCGATGTAGTTGACGCCGCGCTTGAGCTCCAGCGCCTGGGTCTTCTCAGCACCATTGGCGCGGATCAGCAGTTCGGCCTTGGTGTCCTGCTCGCCCTGGTTGAAGACGAACAGGCCGAGGTCCGGCGCGTCGCCACTGCGGAAGCGTTTCGGCCCGCTCCACTTCAGGTACAGCGGCTTCTCGGAGCGGATGAACTGCTTCTTCTGGCCGACCTGGCCTTCGTCATCCATGGCGCGGGCGGTGATACGCCAGCGGGTCAGGGAGTCGGGCATGCGGAACTTGAACTGGGCCTTGCCGTTGGCATCGGTGACCAGCTCCGGCTCCCAGGCGGCGGTGTCGACTTCCTCGCGGCGCGGGCGCTCCAGCACCTTCACGCCACGCTCGCTGCGGTTGGCACGACCGGGCGCGCTGGGCGTGCCGGGCAATGCCACGTCGTAGCTGATGAACGCGAGGCTCGCGCTGGTGCGCACGTTGTTGCGGCGCGGGTGGTAGAAGAACTGGTCGATGCCCGGGGCGATTTCCGGCTGCAGCGCGTAGATCATCTCGTCCACCACACTCACGGTGAGGTGGCTGGACACCGGCTTGCCGGCGTAGCGGGTGTCGAGGTTGACGGTGACCGTCTCGCCCGGCTCGTAGCGCTCCTTGTCGGTGCTGATGGCGATGTCCACCTGCGGCACGGCAACCTTGATGCCGGCGTTCTGGAAGCTGTAGTCGCCGCTGCGGGTGTAGAGCACAGAGAAGGTCAGGTTCGGCGAGAAGTCCGGTTTCACCGGAATGCGCGCGCGGTACTGGGTCGGGTTGAGCTTCTCCAGCTTCAGCCAGTCGCCTCCCTTGGACAGCAGCGCGGTGGCCTCGACCTTGTCGCGCTCCAGCGACAGCAACGCGTCGTCCACCGGCTCGGGGAAGGTAATCAGCGCCAGGGCTTCCTCGCCGGCCTTGTACTCAGGCTTGTCGAGGACGATTTCCACCGTGCCCGGCACGGCCTTCACGCCGTCGCCGCTGACCGAGTGGCCGGTGCCGCCGAGCAGCTGGCCGGCCTTGTCGCGCAGCTCGACGCTGTAGGTACCGGGCTTGTCGAAGGTGATGGCGAACGTGCCGTCGGCCACCGCGCCGTCGCCGCTGCTGCGGTCTTCCAGGCGCAGCCAGCGATAGGCGGTCGGCTGAATCGGCGTCTGCTGCTCGGCGGCGTAGCTGAATTCGACCTTGTCGCCGGCGGCGCTGAAGCGCTGCGGCGCGCTCACGCGATAACGTGCAGCGCCGCGCTCGATGAGGATTTCCTTGCTGGTCTTCACCCGGTACGCGGCGCCATCGCTGGCGAACACGGTGAGCATGTAGCGGCTGGGTTTCTCCGCCGCCGGCAGCTCCAGCGCAGCGCGGCCCTGGTCGTCGGTGGTGATCTGCGCGCTGGCCAGTTCCACGGGGAACTGGCCCAGGTACTGCAGTTCGTTGTCCACCATGGACAGCTGTTGCGCACGCAGGCTCAGCTCCAGGCGCGCGTTGGCTACCGGCTTGCCGTCCGGGTAGAGGAGGATCAGGTTGCCCTTCACCGGCTCGCCGGTCTTGAAGTCCGGCTTGGCGAGGTCGAGGGAAATCTCGAAGTGCGGCTTGATGTACTCGGCGACGCGGAAGGCGCTGCTATAGGTCTGGTCGCGATAGTCGAAGCGCAGCTCGTAGCCGCCGGCGACGGCGTTGGCGGGCAGTTGGAAGCGACCGTGGGTGCCGCTCTTGGCGTCGTACTTGAGGTCCAGCGTCTGCAGCGTGGTGCCGGCGGCGTCGATCACCGACAGGCGCAGCGGCGCGCTCTGCGGCGACTGCGATTCGCGGGAGTTCTTGAACTCGCGGCCGACGATCTTCAGCGACACCCAGTCGCCCGGACGGTACAGCGGGCGGTCGGTGAAGGCGTAGAGCTTGGTGTCATAGATTTCGCTGTCGTAATAGAAGTTCTCGGAAACGAAGACACCGCCCTCCTCGTCCTCACCAATCACGAAGGAACGCTCGGGGCTGACGTGTTGCAAGCGCAGCAGGCCGTCGGCATCGCTGCTGCCGCTGCTCATCACGCCCAGGCCGTCGGTCCACAGCACCTTGGCGCCGCCCACCGGCGTACCTTCATGCTTGCGCGCGGTCCACACCAGCAGCTCGTTGCCGGCGATCTTGCTCACCGCGACGCTGTTGGAGACGAACACCACGGTGGTCGCGCGGTATTTGCCTACCAGCGCTTCGACCAGGTAGAGGCCGGGCTTCAGCTTGCCCAGCGGCACATAGACGTTGCCCGGGGCGACGTTGATGAATTCGCTGGAGGAGCCGGCGAGGGTGACTTCCTTCGGCGGCTGGATCGGCTTGGCGTCCCACAGCGGGTAGCGGAACTGACTGACCATCGGCAGGCCGGGAATCGGCGCGTACTGCGGCTGCGCGTCGTAGGGCGTCGGCGCGGCGATGGCGTTGCCCATCTTCAGCTCGGGTACCACTTCGGTGACCTGCTGGCGCGACTCGTAGGAGAAGGTCCGCTGCATCACCCGACGCGACTTGCGGTACCAGTTGTCCCACAGGTAGGCCAGGGTGTTGGACAGCCCCTCGCCCTTGAACTGTCCTTCGGACAGCACGCGGTGCAGGTTCTTCTGGCGCTTGAGGAAGTCCAGCGGCTTGTCGATGCGGTAGACACGAATATCCGCGCCGCCGTAGGGCTCCATGCGGTAGCGACGGTAATCGCGGCCCGGCGCCTCCAGGCGCACCTTGGCCACTTCGTCCGAAGCGAAGCTCGAGTCGGCGAGCAGGAAGAACGACTCGCCGGCCATGGGCGAGTAGCCACTTGCCGGGACATCGTCGTCCGCCTGCACGATCACGGGCGCGGCGGCGAACAGGCCGGCACAGGCCAGGGCAGCGGCAATGCCGCGCAGCGCATTCATCGGGTCAGGAAGGACAAGCGATAGACGCCGATAAAGTTGGGATTGGATTCGTCGGGTATCCATCGGGTGTCCTTCCATGTCATGAGTTGTTGCAGGCTGACCGAGCGCATGCCGTTGTCGGTCGCCGTACGAGTGCCGGTGTGATAAGCGATGTCGCGGCCCATCCAGATCATCAGATGCTGGTCATCGCCCTGGTCGAAGAACATCAGGTCGCCCGGCCGCGCCTGGTTGAGGTCGCGGCCGACGAACTGGCTGTTGTATTGAATGAGTTTGATCGCGTTGACGTAGGGGCCGGTCTTGCCGCCGCCCTGCTGCCAGGTCTGCGCGAGGTTGCGCTGCGCGTCGGTGAGCTCCAGCTCCGGCGGCAGGTAGCGGTTGGACATGCCGTTGGCGCGCAGCCACTTGGCGTCGTGCACCTTCAGGGCCTCGTTGGCGGCGAAGCGCACCAGGCCCGCGCAGTCCTGCTGGTACCAGCGCGGATTCGGGCCGCGACGCAGCTGCTCCTCGGCAATGCGCACGAACCAGGCACGGAACACCTGGGTCTGCTGCGCATCCAGCGCCGGCTCGGCTGCCTGCGCCAGGGTGGCGACCAGCAGACCTGCGAGCAGCATCAGTGGCTTTCGAATCACAGCGCCTTCCAATCCAGCGGCAGCCACTCCCATTCGCCGCCGGGCTCGCTGCCGGCCGGCAGCGTCAGGGCGTAGGAGCCGTTGCCGGCGAGGGTTTTCAGGCGCGGCAGGAGCAGCGTGTCGGCGGCGTTGCGAAACACCGGTTCGATATCCTGCGGCAGGCTGTCGAGGGTTTCGCGCTGGAGCAATTCGGAGAGCGTCTTGGGCGCGAGGTAAGCGGGCACCAGGGCGTCTTTCGGCAATACGTCGGCCAGCGGCGGGAAGCGCTTGGCCAGGGTGTTGCGGGCCTTGTCGAGCAGCTTGTCGTCGATGGAGAACAACAGGGTATTGCCATCGCGCAGCAGGCTGACGCGGAAGAAACCGTTGCCACTGACCTGGTCGGGGTTCTCCGCTTCGCTGGCCGGGTACTGGCCGAAGCGCGAGCTGACCTGGCGCTGCCACAGGTGGCCTTCCCCTTCGGCGCGGCTTTCCACCTCGAAGGCCCCACGCTCCACGTTGGCCTCGTAGGCGCCGATCACGCTGCCGAACAGCTTGCCCAACTGGTCGTCCAGTTCGGGGCTGGCGGGGGCATCGAGCTTCACCGCGAGCAGCGGCGAATGCAGGCGCGAATCCGGGTACCAGCACAGACCCGCAGCACCGGACAGGTGTTCGGAGAAGGCGGCGGCCATCTTCTGCTCGGCGCCCAGCTTCACCAGCATGTCGTCGTACAGCCCCGGGGTGACCGGCAGCGCCACGCAGGCGCTGGCGCCCATGGGCATGGCCTGCCAGACCGGGGTGAAGTCCAGGTCCGGCTGACGGGCGACTTCATTGAGCGCCAGGTAGCTGCGCCAGCCATCCTTTCCCTGCTCGAAGCGCACGCCGGCGAATGTTGGAATGAAGCGCTGGTAGCCCATGGCGAGCACACCGGCGCCCAGGGTGATGCGCTGCTTCAGCTCGCCGCGCGGCTCCAGGGAGAAGTCCTTGGCGAACAGCGGCTCGCCTTCCAGCGCGGCGCCCAGATCCTTGGCGATGGCGGCATCGGGCTCGCCCAGATTGTCGTAGTCCGGATGGGGGAAGAGCATCTTCGGGTTCGACAGGACCAGCATCTGATCGCCACGGGAGACGAACAGTAGGGTCTTCTCCGCGCCGTAGCGCAGGCTGTAGACCGGAGTGGCGCTGCCTTTCACCTGGATGTCCGCGACCTTCTTGAGCTGGGTGTCATCGGCCGCGACCTTCGCCACGGGCTCCAGTACCTTGGCCAGGCCGCCGCGCTTGAGCACCACCATGAAGTCGCGCAGACGTCCATCGGCGCCGCGCCACAGGGCAACCTGAGACGGCTGGTCGAGCAGTTCCTCGATGACGCTGTCCTTCAGGGTCAGGTCGTGCTCGTAGACGATGCGTCGCAGCGTACCGGTCAGGCCCAGGCGGTCGGCATTGTTCTCGTAGTAGAAGACGAAGTCCTCGGTGAGCACGTCGCGCAGCAACGGCACTTCCAGCACGGCCTTGGGCAGTTGGCTGAGGGAGGCGCTCTCGATCAGCGCGTCCGGGCGCTTGAGGTCACGAACCACTTCCGGGCTTGCTGGCGCTTCCAGGGTGCCCACCGGCGCCGAATGGAAGGCGGGGATCAGACCGAAGGCCAGGGCCAGGCCGCCGGCGACCAGCGCAGCGGCGAGCGCGCCGATGGCGATCAGCGGACCACGGCGCGGGGCCTGGGCCGGCGTTGGTGTCATCGGCGGCGTGGGAGTGCTGTCTTGGCTGCTGGAGGGCGTGTTGTCGCTCATGGATCGCTTGTCCCGTGTCATCCCTGCGAGGGGCGAATTCAGTAGTTGAAGGTCTTCACCAGCACCAGATCGCCGATGGTGCGCATGGGCACCACGAAGGTCTCGCGCTTCTCGTTGACGGTATTTTCGTTGAATACCAGGTTGATCTCGGCGGTGATCACGTCCTGCTCGTGATTGCCTTCCTGGAAGTTGTAACCCTGGCTGGCGTTGTAGTTGCCCCAGTAGTTCACGTAAACCAGATAGGTGCCGTGCAGCGGCGCGGCCATGGTGAACATTTCCGGGCCGGGGCCGTCGACGCCATCCGGGTCGAGGCCGCCACCGTTGCTCAGTCGCGGCCGCGCCCAGAAGGCATGTTGGCCGTCGGGCGTGACGATATGCAGGTCGAGCTCGGCCTTGGGGTCGTTCCAGCCCAGCGCCAGACGGATGCGGGGCGGGATACGCCCCGTGTTGGCTTCATAGAACTGGATGCGCTTGAGGGATTTACCCTGGTCGCTGCTGACCGCGACGCTGTTGCTGCCCGCGCCGAAGTTGTAGGGGCGGACGAACCTGCCTTCGGCGTCGGTATAGAGAGGCAGCGGATTGCCGTTGACCACCAGGCGCTGGGCACGGTCTACGGCGGAGACTTCACGCAGATGGCCCTCGATCAGGCTGCGGCCACGGGAACCACCCCGGTCGATAGGCGGCGTGGGATAGGCCACGCGGGGCACGCTGGGGTCATCGGTCAGGCCCGAATAGCGCCAGCCGGCGGTTGGGCTGTAAATCTCTGCACCCGGCTCGGCAGCGGCCGTCGCAGCCAGGAGACTGGCTGACAGAAAAAAGACGGCACGAACCATCCGACGCGTGAGCTGCATGAACATTCCTTGATCGTGCATAGCGGGGAGCCAAATGTAACCGGTCTTGTCGACGGGCGGAACGGGCTTCGCGCGACGTTGCGACGCAGCGCGATCTTTAAGAAATTTCCTACACGCTGAGTAGCTTTTTGCGCAACGGTACTTGGAAGAATCTCGACTTCCCCCGAGTCACATCCAGCCGCCCCACTGCAGGACAAAAATGCCGACGTTGGTGGTCAGCGTCGCCACCAGGGTAGTGATGACGATGATCGACGCCGCCAATTCATGGTTGGCATTGGCGGCGCGTGCCATGACATAGCTGGCGGCCGCCGTGGGGCTGGCGAAGTAGAGGAACAGCACGCCCAGCTCGGCGCCCCGGAAACCCAGCGACCAGGCGACGAAAGTGCAGATCAGCGGCAGCCAGACCATCTTCATCAGGCTCGCGCTGACCGCCAGCCCGCCGCTTTCGCGCAGCGAAGCCAGCGACAGGGTGCCGCCGATGCACACCAGCGCCAGCGGCAGGGTCATCTGGGCGAAATAGTCGGCCGAGGTCAGCAGCCACTTCGGCAAGCCGATTCCGAACCAGGAGAAAGGCAGCGCCGCCAGCACGCTGATGATCAACGGATTGCAGATGACGTTGCGGGCGATGCTCAGCGGATCGGATTTCATGCTCGGGCTGTAGATCGCCAGCACCACCGAGGACAGCGTGTTGTAACAGAGGATCACCAGGGCGGCGAGGACCGAACCCAGCGCCAGGCCATGGTCACCGTAGAGGCTGGTGGCCAGCGCCAGGCCGATGATGCCGTTGTTGCCGCGGAACGAACCCTGAACGTAGACGCCCCGATCCGCGCGCGGTACCCGCCAGGCGGCCCAGCCCCAGGCCAGCAGGAAACCCGCCAGGGTCGCCGCACAGAAGTACAGCAACACTTGCGGGCGCGCGGCGCTGTGCAGGTCGGAGTGATAGATGCCGAGGAACAGCATCGCCGGCATGGTGGCATTGAACACCAGCGCCGACGCGGTGTGGATGAACTCCGCGTTGATCGCCCCCACACGACGCAGCAGCACTCCGAGGAACAACATGGCGAAGACCGGGGCGGTGATGCTGAAGGTCTGGAGCAGGAGTGCGAGCATGGGGCTGGAGAGGTCTGGGCGGTGGGACGACAATCATAGCAAGCTAAGTACCCACCGCACCGGGGCAAATCAGGCTTCGGCTTCCTCTTCGCGCACCGGAGCCGGCAGTTCAAGTGGCCTGGGCGCCTCGCCGTCGGCCAGGCGGGTCAGTTTGCCGTCTACCGTCGCGCCGTTTTCCATGCTCAGCTGGCGGTACTGGATGTTGCCGACCACGCGCGCATTGGAGTGCAGTTCCAACAGATGCTCGACATAGAGGTCGCCGATGATGGTGCCGTCGATCAGCGCGTCATAGCTGCTGACGTTGCCCTCGATCCGCCCTTCCGCGCTGAGTGCCAGCAGGCTGGCCGCGCCGGGCTTGTGGCAGACGTTGCCCTTCACCGTGCCGAGGATCTTCAGGCCGTCCTCGAACTGCATGTCGCCCACCAAGGCCACGTTGCCGGAGAGCAGGCTGGAAAACTTGTCGACCGAAACCTGCGGCCCCTTCTTCTTGCTGTTGCTGAACATCGGTCCTCCTCGGACGAACTACTTGCCAGGCTTCTGCTGGCGGAAGAAGGCCAGCTCGGTCTTGAGTTTCTTGATTTCGGCGGACATCGCGTCGATCCGCCGCATCAACTGGTCGCGATTGGCGCGCTCCTCTTCGGCTTGCAGGCGCTTATCCTCCAGCTCGCTGGTCAGTTGCCCGACCTGTGCGTGCAGTGCCTGGAGTTCGTCGACGTGTTCGCGAGCCTGGGCCTGCCCGTCATCGTGATTACGCATCCACCAGACACCCGCGGCCGACGCGCCCAGCACCAGGGCCAGCAACAATGCCCATGCCAGCCGCGCAGAACGACGGGGGGCGTGGGGCAGGTGGTCGGCGCGTAGCAGGTCGCGGGTAGAAGGTTTTCTAGTCCGAGGCCATACCATCGCTATCGATCTCCATGCCGCCCAGAGAGAGGAAGTTTTGCGGGTCGACGAATTCACCGTGGTAAAGCACTTCGAAATGCAGGTGCGGCCCCGTGGAGCGCCCGGTCGAACCGACCTTGGCGATTTCCTGCCCTGGCAGCACCACGTCGCCCACTTTCACCAGCAGCTTGGAGGCATGGGCATAGCGGGTGACCAGACCATTGCCATGGTCGATCTCGATGCGATTGCCATAGGAGGGGTTCGGCCCCGCCACGATCACCCGCCCGCCGGCGGCTGCATGGATGGGGCTGCCGGTGGGCGCGGAGAAGTCCTGGCCGGAATGGAACGCCAGGCGGTGGTTGAACGGGTCGGCGCGATTGCCGAAGGGCGAGCCCAGGCGCGCCTGATCCATCGGCCGGCGCGCGGGAATCGCCATGAAATCGGCGTTGCGCCGGGCCACCTGGTCCATCAGCAGGTCGAAGACCCGGCGCAGGCATTTCGCCGAACGCTCGCCCTGTTCCAGGTCGTCGTTCGAACCGGGTAGCGGTTCCGCGCAGGGGCGCGGCGGCAGCAGGATGCCGCCCTCGCCCTTGGCCGCGACCTTCGGCTGGGGTTTGGGTACCAGGGACGGGTCGACCTTGGCCAGCTTGCGGGCGATTTCCTCGTGGCTGTCGACGGCCTGGAGCAAATAGGTGGCGTCCTTTTCCAGCACCTGCAGGCGCCCGGCGAGTTCGCCGATGCGCTCGGCGGCGAAACGCTCGCCGGAAGCTTCTTCCTCGGGTTGTTCGGCCGGCATGGCGATGGTTTCGGCCACCGGCTCGGGCACGCCATGGGCGCGGCCGACCCAGATTCCGCCGGCGAATGCCAGCGCCGCGAACGATACCGCGGCGCAGCCGGCGACCAGCACGATTTTGCGCGGGTCCACCAGACGCAGGTCCGAACGGGTCAGGGCCTGTCGTGACGGGGAAAGGAACTTCATAAAGGTACCGTTGGAATGCATTCAGTCCCGGCGGGGTAGTCGCCGGGGTGCACAGGGTACCTGTTATTGAAATCTTCGCAGCGGTGAAACACTGAAAAATGTAAAAAAATAAGAAGAAATCATCCTGTCTGATAATGCTTTCAGATGATTCCCACTAACGAGATCACACTTTCACAGTGAATCAAACTGCCATTACACCGGCAAAACCGACTCGATTTCCTCCAAGCGCTGTTCCTCCAGGCGCAGCTGGCGCGGATGGAAGCGCTTCAGGCTGGCGCGATGGCCAATGCTGAGCAAAGTCACACCCGGCAATTGGTCGAGCAGAACCTGATACAGCGCGGCCTCGTCGGTTTCATCCAGCGCAGAGGTGGCCTCGTCGAGGAACAGCCACTGCGGCGCGTAGAGCAAGGCACGGGCGATGGCCAGGCGCTGTTGTTCGCCCGGCGAGAGCACACGCTGCCAGTGATCGGCTTCGTCCAGGCGCGGCACCAGGGCGTCCAGGCGGCACAGGTGCAGCACCTGCTTCAGCCGCTCGGGGTCATGCCGATCGCCCGCCTCGGGGTAGCACAGCGCCTCGGCGAGGGTGCCGATGGGCAGGTAGGGTTTCTGCGGCACGAAGAGGCTGCGCGCGTCGGGCATCTGCACCACGCCGCTGCCGTAGCGCCAGAGGCCGCTCATGGCGCGCAGCAAGGTGCTCTTGCCGCCGCCGGAGGGGCCGCCGATCAGGACGTGTTCGCCGAGGTTCAGTTCCAGGCTGGTGGGCTCCAGCAGCTCGCGGCCGTTGCCCAGGCTCAGGGTGAGGTTGTGCAGTTGCAGGTTGGCGCCGGTCTTGCGCACGTCGATATTGGCCGCTTCCTGGGTGGTCTCGCCCATGGCGTGGCGGAAGCTCAGCAGACGATCACTGGTGGCGCGCCAGCTGGCGAGGCTGGTGTAGGCGTCGATGAACCAGCTCATGCCTTCCTGCACGTTGCCGAAGGCGGAGTTGATCTGCATGAGTTCGCCCAGCTGGATCTGCCCGGAGAAGTAGCGCGGCGCGGCGACGATGAAGGGGAACACGGTGGCGATCTGGCCGTAGCCGGCGGTGAAGAAGGTCAGGCGCTTCTGCACCTTCATCAGCTCCCAGAAGTTGCCCCAGACATTGCGGAAGCGTCCCATCAGCCGCTGTTTCTCGTTGGCCTCGCCGTTGTACAGGGCGATGCTCTCGGCATTCTCCCGCACCCGCACCAGGCCGAAGCGCAGGTCGGCCTCGAAGCGTTGCTGGCGGTTGTTCAGGCCGATCAGGCGACGCGCGATCAGGTGGGTCAGCCAACTGCCGACCGCCGCGTAGACCAGCGCAGCCCAGAACATGTAGCCGGGAATGGTGATGCCGAACAGCTCGATGCTGCCGGAAACTCCCCAGAGGATGACCGAGAAGGACACCAGGCTGACCACGTTGCGGATCAGCCCCAGGCCGAGGCTCAGGGTGGTGCTGGTGAAATTGTCCAGGTCTTCGGTCAGGCGCTGGTCGGGGTTGTCCGTGTGGCCGCGCTGCTCGAGGCGGAAGTAGCTCTTGTCGCCCAGCCATGCGGCGAAGTGTTTCTCCGTGAGCCAGCGGCGCCAGCGGATGGTGAGCATTTGCGTCAGGTACAGCCGGTACACCGCGGTGAGGATGAACACCGCGGCGATGCCGCAGAACATCAGCATCAGGTGGATGAAGCTCTTCAGGTCCTTGTTCTGCAGGGCGTTATAGAAATCGCGGTACCAGCTGTTGAGCCAGACGCTCAGGGCCACGCCCACCAGCGACAGGGCGATCACCACGATCAGCAGCAGCCAGGCCATGCCCTTCTCTTCGCTGCGCCAGTAAAGCGCGGTGAGCTGCCAGACTCGGTGGAAGAAGCGGCTGCGAACGGCATCGTTCGCGGCGCGGTATTCGGCGCTGTCGGTCATGGGGTCGGCTCGCACGGCTGGAAATAAAAAAGGAGCGCTCATTGGCGCTCCCTTATGTTATCGATCGCTTAACGTCTCACCGGACGTTTTTGCAGCTTACGTTGCAATGTGCGCCGGTGCATGCCCAGCGCTCGGGCGGTCGCGGAGATATTGCCGTCATGTTCGGCAAGCACGCGCTGGATATGTTCCCACTGCAGGCGATCGACCGACATGGGGTTTTCCGGGACCAGGGTTTCCAGGTCCGCGTGCTGCGACAGCAGCGCGGTCAGCACATCGTCGGCGTCGGCCGGCTTGCACAGGTAGTTGGTGGCGCCGCGCTTGATGGCTTCCACCGCGGTGGCGATGCTGGAATAGCCGGTGAGTATCACCACGCGCATCTCGGCGTCGAGCTCGAGCAGCTTGGGCAGCAGCACCAGGCCGGAGTCGCCGTCCATCTTCAGGTCCAGCACGGCGTAGTCGGGCAGATCTTCCTTGGCCATGGCCAGGCCTTCTTCGGCGGAGCCGGCGACCGACACCCGCAACCCGCGACGGGTCATGGCACGAGCCATGACGCGGGTAAAGGTGGCATCGTCGTCCACCAGCAGCAGGTGGGGCTGCTCTTCGCCTTCGAACAGGATCTCTTCGCTCATGGTACTTCCTCGCGGGCGCGGCTATCAGGCCACGCCATAGCTTCTGGGCAGACGCAACTCGGTCAGAGTGCCGCCATCTTCATGGTTATACAACTTCACCGTTCCCCCTGCGCGGGTCACGCTGGCCTGGCTGAGGAACAACCCCAGGCCGAAACCCTTGCCCTTGGTGGTGAAGAACGGCTTGCCGAGCTGCTCGGCAATGGCCAGCGGCACGCCTGGGCCCTGGTCGCGGATGCTCAGGCAGATTTCACTGGCATCCCAGTCCAGGCGGATGTCCAGATCTTCCGGACAGGCGTCCGTCGCGTTATTCAGAAGGTTCAGCAGTGCCTGGCTCAGGTCGGTCGGTGGGGTCATCCGCGGCGCCTTGCCCTTGCCCAGCATCTGGTAGCGATAGCTCGCCTCGGGGCGCATCAGGTGCCAGCGACGCAGCACCGCTTCGACCCATTCGTTGGCGCCCTGCTCTTCCACTGCCTGGCGACGATCCGCCTCGGCGGCGCGCACCAGGTGCTGCAGGGTCGTCTTGCAGAGCTTGACCTGCTCCTGCAGCAGGGCGAGATCTTCCTGCAACATCGGCTGGTCCGCATTGGTCTGGCGCAATTCCTTGAGCAGCACGCTCATGGTCGCCAGCGGCGTGCCCAGCTCATGGGCGGCGCCGGCGGCCTGGGTGGCGACGGCCAGCAACTGCTGATCGCGCATGCCTTCCTCGCGGCGCTGGGCCTGCAGTTGCTCCTGGCGGCGCAGCGCCTCGGACATGCGGGCAACGAAGAAGGTGATCAGCGCGGCGGCCAGGGCAAAGCTCAGCCACATGCCGTAGATCAAGAGGTTGTCACGCTGCCCGGCGGCCATCTCCAGCGGGTGGAACCACACCAGCAGCACCGTGTAGCTGGCCAGCGCGAGGCCGGCCAGGGCGATGGTGTAGAGCCACGGTAAGGTCGCCGCGGCGATGGTCAGCGGCACCAGGTAATAGGAGACGAAGGGATTGCTCGAGCCGCCCGAGTAATAGAGCAGCACGCTGTGGATGACCAGGTCGCAGGCGAGCTGGACGGCGTATTCCAGCTCGGTCACCGGCCACGGCCCGCGCAGGCGCAGCGCGGTGCCCAGGCAGAGTACGAGGGAGACGCCGAGGGTCACGCCGAGCGCGAGCCAGGGCAGCTGGATCAGCTGGGCCTTGTAGGCGAGCCCGACGGAGCCGGCCTGGGCGGCGAGCACGAGAATACGGATAAGCGTCAGATGCAGAAGGTTCTGACGACTGGCGGAAAGCTGGAAAACCGGTGGGCGCATGGTGAATTCCGGAATTTGCGCGAGTATAGCCAAGAGCCCCCTCCCCTTTATGCGGCATAGCGCCACAGCATACTCCAGCACGCCCAGCGCTGGCCGCCCAAGCCCGAAACATTTAGTGACACCGGTCAATAACCCGAACTCGACGCCATCGTCGTCAAAGGGTCTGACGGTCCTCGCCATTGGCTCTACTAAGCTGTGGCCCGGACACTTTTCTGGAGCAAGGAGTCATCCATGTCTGTACTGAAGAAACCCTTCACCGCCATCGCCGCCGCCATCGCCCTGTGCGCCACCAGCCTGGGAGCCCTGGCAGACGAACCTCGCTACAACCAGGTTTCGCTGCGCGCCGAGGTCAGCCAGGAAGTCGCCCACGACCTGATGCACGTGACCCTGTTCAGCGAAGGCCAGGGCACCGACCCGGCGAAGCTGGCAGCCGAGACCACCACCGCGATGAACGCGGCGGTCGAGCAGGCGCGCAAGGTGAAAGGCGTGACCGTCAGCCTGGGCAGCCGCAACAGTTACCCGGTGTATGACGACAAGGGCCAGAAGATCACCGCCTGGCGCGAGCGCGCTGAATTGCGGCTGGAAAGCACCGACTTCGCCGCCCTCTCCCAGCTCACCGCGGACCTGCTGGGCAAGCTGAAGATGGGCAGCATGAACTTCAGCATCGCCGACGCCACCCGCGCCAAGAACGAGGACGCGATGATGAAAGGCGCCGTGGACGCCTTCAAGGCCCGCGCCCAGGTGCTCACCGACGCGCTCGGCGGCAAGGGCTACAAGCTGGTCAGCCTTAACCTGAACACCTCCGGCGCGCCGCACCCGATGCCCGTTATGCGCATGGCCGCGATGAAGGCTGACAGCTACGGCGGCGCCCCGGCGCAGGAAATCGAGGCCGGCACCAGCCAGGTCACCGTCAGCGCGGACGGCACGATCGAGGTGCAGATGCCGTAACACCACGACCGCTTCCAGCGCGGCGCCTCCGGGGACCGGGGCGCCGTCACCCGACTACAGGGTTCTCATTGTCGAAATTGCGACATTCCCTTGCACCCGCGTCACAACTTCTACACTCATCCCCGCCAGCAGCTTGCGCCCGGCATGTGCCGTGCATAGTTTCACGCAACGCAGCTCACGAGGCTGCCCCTCGATGACAACCAGAATAAACAGAGGTCCGTATGCGTAAGAACGCCGTCATCCGCTCCATGATTGCCGCTGGGCTGATCGCCAGCGCCCCGCTCGCCCACGCCGCCAACAACCTGGTCTACTGCTCCGAAGGCAGCCCCGCGGGCTTCGACCCCGGCCAGTACACCACCGGCACCGACTTCGACGCCTCGGCCGAAACGGTCTTCAACCGCCTCACCCAGTTCGAGCGCGGCGGTACCCAGGTCGTCCCGGGCCTGGCGGAAAAGTGGGACGTATCCGATGACGGCAAGACCTACACCTTCCACCTGCGCTCCGGTGTGAAGTTCCACACCACCGACTACTTCAAGCCGACCCGCGAGTTCAACGCCGACGACGTGCTGTTCACCTTCAACCGCATGCTCGACAAGAACCATCCGTTCCGTAAGGCCTACCAGACCGAGTTCCCCTACTTCACCGACATGGGCATGGACGCGAACATCGCCAAGGTGGAGAAGGTCGACGACCACACCGTCAAGTTCACCCTCAACGAAGTCGACGCCGCGTTCATCCAGAACCTGGCCATGAGCTTCGCCTCGATCCAGTCCGGCGAATACGCCGACCAGTTGCTCAAGCAGGGCAAGGCCAGCGACATCAACCAGAAGCCCATCGGCACCGGCCCGTTCGTGTTCAGTCGCTACCAGAAGGACGCGATGATCCGCTTCAAGGCCAACCCCGACTACTGGAACAAGGGCGAGGTGAAGATCGACAACCTGATCTTCGCCATCAACACCGACGCCTCGGTGCGCATGCAGAAGCTCAAGGCCAACGAGTGCCAGATCACCCTCTTCCCGCGCCCGGCCGACCTGGAAGCGCTGAAGAAGGACGCGAACCTGAACATGCCGTCGCAGCCAGGCTTCAACCTCGGCTACATCGCCTACAACGTCCTGCACAAGCCGTTCGACAAGCTTGAAGTGCGCGAGGCGCTGGACATGGCGGTGAACAAGAAGGCGATCATCGACGCCGTCTACCAGGGCGCCGGCCAGCTCGCCGTGAACGGCATGCCGCCGACCCAGTGGTCCTACGACGACAGCATCAAGGACACCGGCTACAACCCGGAAAAGGCCAAGGAACTGCTGAAGAAGGCCGGCGTGGCCGAAGGCACCGAGATCACCCTGTGGGCCATGCCGGTGCAGCGCCCCTACAACCCCAACGCCAAGCTGATGGCCGAGATGCTGCAGTCCGACTGGGCCAAGGTCGGCATCAAGGCGAAGATCGTCACCTACGAGTGGGGCGAGTACATCAAGCGCGCCAAGGGCGGCGAGCACGATGCCATGCTGATCGGCTGGAGCGGCGACAACGGCGACCCGGACAACTGGCTGGGCACCCTGTACGGCTGCGATGCCGTGGATGGCAACAACTTCTCCAAATGGTGCGACCCGGCGTACGACAAGCTGATCAAGGACGCCAAGCGCACCCCGGACCAGGCCAAGCGCACCGAGTTGTACAAGCAGGCCCAGCACATCCTCAAGGAGCAGGTGCCGATCACCCCGATCGCCCACTCCACCGTGTACCAGCCGATGCGCAAGACAGTGCAGGACTTCAAGATCAGTCCGTTCGCGCTGAACTCGTTCTACGGCGTCAGCGTAGGCAAGTAAGGCCATGGGCCGCCGGGATTCCCGGCGGCCCGTTCCTCCGGCAGTTGCCATGCGCGAAGCGCTCATCCGCCTGACCCTGGCCAGCCTCCTCGGCTGTGCGCCGGCATTCGGCCAATCGTTGGTGGTCTGCACCGAGGCCAGCCCGGAAGGGTTCGACATCACCCAGTACACCGCCGCCACCACCGCCGACGCCTCCGCCGAGACCGTTTTCGAACGCCTGGTGCAGTTCGCCCCCGGCAGCACCCGTGTGGTGCCCGCGTTGGCAGAGAGCTGGGAGATCAGCGACGACGGCCTGCACTACACCTTCGTCCTGCGTCAGGGCGTGAAATTCCACAGCACCGACTACTTCACCCCGACCCGTGATTTCGACGCCGACGACGTGCTCTGGAGTTTCCAGCGCCAGCTCGACCCGAAGCACCCTTGGAACAAACTGGCCCCGCGCGGCTTTCCCTATGCCGAGGCGATGGGCCTGCCCGGCCTGATCAGCGCGGTGGAAAAGCTCGACGACCACCATGTGCGCTTCACTCTCAGGCACCCCGAGGCGCCCTTTCTCGCCGACCTGGCAATGGGCTTCGCGTCCATCTATTCCGCCGAGTACGGCGACCTGCTGCTGGCCGCCGAAAAAGCCGACCAACTGAACAACCTGCCCATCGGCACCGGCCCCTTCATCTTCCAGCGCTACCAGAAGGATGCCCAGGTGCGCTTCACCGCCAATCCGGATTACTGGGGCGGCAAGCCGAAGATCGACCGCCTGCTGCTGGCAATCACTCCCGATCCGAACGTACGCATCCAGAAGGTCAAGGCCGGCGACTGCCAGATCGCCGTGTACCCCAAGCCCACCGACATCCCCGCCTTGCGCCAGATCCCGAAGCTGAAGGTCGAGGAACTGGACTCGCTGCTGGTCGCCTACGTCGGCATCAATACCCGGCACAAGCCGCTGGACGACGTGCGGGTGCGCCAGGCGATCAACCTCGCCTTCGACCGCGACGCCTACCTGCGCGTGCAGTTCGGCGAAGGCGCCGCGACACTGGCTGTGGCGCCCTACCCGCCGACACTGTGGGGTTCCGATCCGCAACTCAAGGTCTGGCCCCACGACCCGGCGCGGGCGAAACAGCTGCTGGAAGAAGCGGGCATCAAGCCCGGTCTCAAGCTGTCGATCTGGACCCGTCCCGGCGGCGGGCCGACCAACCCCAACCCCGGCATCGGCGCGCAGATGCTGCAGAACGATCTGGGGCAGATCGGCATCCAGGCGGACATCCGCGTATTCGAATGGGGTGAACTGATCAAGCGTGCCAAGCAGGGCGAGCACGACCTGATCTTCATGGGCTGGGTCGGCGACAACGGCGATCCGGACAACTTCCTTACGCCGAACCTTTCCTGCGCCGCCGCCAAGAGTGGCGAGAACCAGGCGGGCTGGTGCGATGCGGAGTTCGACGAACTACTGCGCCAGGCCCGCGCTATTGCCGACCAGGAAACCCGGGCGGGCCTCTATCGCCAGGCGCTGGCGATCTACCAGCGCGAAGCGCCGTGGATCGCCCTGGCCTATCCGAAGCAGTTCGCGGTGGTGCGGCCGGAGGTGAAAGGCTTCACCCTGAGCCCGCTGGGGTCCAACAACTTCTCGCGGGTTGAACTGGCCCCCTGATTGCTCTTTGTAGGAGATTCTATGTCTACCCCGCC
>NZ_AMZB01000101.1 GCF_000313755.1 Pseudomonas nitroreducens TX1
CCTTTAGGGAGAGGGTTAGGGAGAGGGCAAGCGCAGGCGAATCAGCTACGCGTGCGGAACGCCGACCACAGCCGGGTGCGCTCGCGTTGCTGCTTCAGGGTCAGCAGTTGTTCGCCGAACAATTTCTGGCGCATGGCCACCGGCGGGTAGATGTCCGGATCGCTGGCGACGTCGGCATTGAGCAGCGGCGTGGCCTTGAGGTTGGCGTTGGCGAAGTACAGGGTGTTGGTCAGCTCGGCGATGGCGTCCGGGCGCAGCATGAAGTCGATGAACGCGCGAGCTTCCTGCGGGTGCGGGGCGTCCACCGGGATGGCCATGGTGTCGAACCAGATCAGCGTGCCTTCCCTGGGAATCCGGTAGATCACCTCGAACGGCTTGTTCGCCTGCCTGGCCTGCGCCGCCCCCATCAGCGCGTCACCGGTATAGGTCAGGGCAACGCACAACGAACCATTGGCCAGGTCATTGATGTGCTTGCCGCTGGCGATGTAGCGCACGTTGGGTTGCAGCTTGCCCAGCAGCTCACGGACCTGGGCGAGGTCGGCCGGATCGGTGCTGTAGGGCGGCTTGCCGAGGTAGTTCAGCGCCACGCTGATGACCTCCTGGGGCGAGTCGATCAGCGAGAGGCCGCAGTCGGCCAGGCGGCTGGCGTATTCGGGCTTGAACAGCAGGTCGAGGCTGTCCAGCGGCGCATCGGGGATGCGCTTGAGCACTTCGTCCTGGTTGATCGCCAGGCCCACGGTGCCCCAGGTATAGGGCACGCCGAAGCGGTTGCCGGGGTCGATGGCGGCGAGTTTCGCCAGCAGTTCCGGGTCGAGGTTGGCGAAGTTCTTCAACTGAGTGTCGTCCACCGGCTGCACGGCCCTGGCCTGAATCGCGCGGGCCAACCCGCTGCTGGCCGGGAACACCACGTCGTAGCCGCTGCGTCCGGTCATCAACTTGCTGTCGAGTACCTCGGCACTGTCGAAGGTGTCGTACTTGACACGGATGCCGGTCTCCTTCTGGAACCGCTGCAGCGCGTCGGCGCCGACGTAATCCGCCCAGTTGTACAGGTTGAGCACCCGCTCCTGCGCCTGCAGGGGCACGGCCAACGACACGGCCAGTGCCGCGAGAGTCGCCCGGAAGAACACACGCATGATCATCGCCTCAAGGTTGTTGTGGTCATGGGGCGAGCATGGGGCGGGCTTTACTTTGCAAAAATACAAAGTTAATTACTTTGGCATTTCACTCTCACAATGTTTGGTGCCCATCATGCTCAGCCAGTTGCGCGACCTCGACCTGCAGTTGCTGCGCCTCTTCGTCACGGTGGTGGAGTGCGGCGGCTTCAGCGCGGCACAGGGCGAACTGGGCTTGAGCCAGCCGAGCATCAGCATCCAGATGGCCAAGCTGGAGACACGCCTGGGCTACCGCCTGTGCGAGCGCGGCAAGGGCGGCTTCCGCCTGACCCCCAAGGGCGAGCACCTGCTGCAATCGACGCGACGGCTGTTCGTTGCCATCGAGGGATTCCGCGACGAGGCGCGCGGCGTTGCCGACAAACTGCTGGGCGAGGTGCGCATCGGCCTGTCGGAAAGCCTGGAAGAGAGCGTGCTGGCGCGTCTGTCCGACGCCATCCGGCGCTTCCGTCAACGCAACGAGGCGGTCACCCTCGACCTTCTCACCGCCACGCCCGCAGAACTGGAGCGCCTGCTCCTGCAGGATCGCCTGCACCTGGCGGTCGGCTACTTCGCCGGCACCCAGGCCGCGCTGGAGCATCACACCCTGTTCGTCGAACCCCAGGGCCTGTATTGCGGCGCCGGTCATCCGGCCTTCAAGGAAAAGAAGCCGAGCCGCGACTCCCTGGCGGAAGCCGATCAGGTGCTACACCCGTATCGTTTCATCGCCGCCGACGAGCCGCTGCAAACCAGCCGCAGCAGCGCGCGCTGCGAGCAGGTCGACGGCAGCCTGGCGTTCATCCTCTCCGGCGCGCACATCGGCTACCTGCCCAAGCACGTCGCCCAACCGTGGATCGAGCGCGGCCAGTTGCGCGAACTGCTGCCGGGCGAGTTGGGCTTCGATGTGGCCTTCAGCCTGACCCGCCACCGCGGCCGCCATCCCGGCGACGCCGAGCAGGCCTTCGTCAGCGACCTGCTGGCAGCCTTCGACCAGCACGCGGCCGATTGACGCAGCAGCGCCACGGGAACCGAGCCCAGTAGGCGCAGTCCCACAGCGGCTATCACTTCTTGTGACAGCTCATGCGGCAACGCCCCGGGCCGCACCGGAAGCTTTCCGCTATCATGCCCGCCACGTCCTCCGTCCGCCCATTACGTAGTCCGCGAGATGTCCATGCGCCGCCTGCTAACCCTGCTCCTGCTCCTGGTCGCCCTGCCCGCTTCCGCCGGCCTGTTCGACAAACCCGCCGACAAGGGCGGCTTCGCCGTCACGCAACCGGCCAAGGGCGACTTCCTGCCGGTGGCCGAGGCCTTCCGCGTCAGCGTCGAGGACAGCGACAGCCAGCAGGTGAAGCTGCGCTTTATCAATGCCGACGGCTACTACCTCTACCAGCACCGCTTCAGCTTCAAGGTCGAGCCCGCCGACAGCGGCGTGAGCGTCGGCGAAGTGAAGCTGCCGCCAGGCAAGCAGCACCACGACGACTATTTCGGCGATACGGTGGTCTACTACGCCATCACCGACATCGACGTGCCGCTGCTCAATCCGCAGCACAAGCCCTTCACCCTGGTCGTCAGCTACCAGGGCTGCGCCGACAAGGGCCTGTGCTACGCGCCGGAAACCACCCGCCTGCAGATCGCCGACGGCCAGGCCGCCAGCGTCGTGACCGGCCCCGCCCCCGCTGCCACCGCGGCCAAGTCCACCGCCTCGGGCAACCCGCTGGCCAGCCTGCTGGGCGACCACGAGCCGGGCAAGATCAAGAAACTCGGCCGCGCGCTGGTGATCTTCTTCCTGCTGGGCCTGGCGCTGACCTTCACCCCCTGCGTGCTGCCGATGCTGCCGATCCTCTCCGGCGTGGTCCTGCGCGGTCGTCCGGGCGGCATGCGCGGCCTGGCGCTGTCGCTGGCCTACGTGCTGCCCATGGCGGCCTGCTACGCGGTCCTCGGCACGCTGATGGGCCTGTTCGGCGCCAAGCTCAACCTGCAGGCGATGCTGCAGTCGCCCTGGGTGCTGATCCCCTTCGCGGCCTTCTTCGTGGTCTTCGCCATCGCCATGTTCGGCGTGTTCGAGATGCGCCTTCCGGGCTTCCTGCGCGAGCGCCTGGACAACATGGCGAACAACACCCGCGGCGGTTCGATTGCCGGCGCGGCGACCCTGGGCGTGCTCTCCAGCCTGCTGGTGTCGCCCTGCGTCACCGCACCGCTGGCCGGCCTGCTGCTCTACATCAGCAGCACCGGCGATGCCGTCGGCGGCGGTCTGCTGCTGTTCTCCCTGGGCCTGGGCATGGGTACGCCGCTGGTGATCTTCGCCGTCGGCGGCGGCGCGCTGCTGCCCAAGAGCGGCGCCTGGATGAACGGCGTACGCAACGTCTTCGGCGTGATGCTGCTGGCGGTGGCCATCTGGATGCTCGAGCGCCTGGTCTCCGGGCCGGTAGCCCTGACCCTCTGGGGCACTCTCGCCGGAGGCGTCGCCCTGGCCATCGGCACCCTTGAACTGGGGCCGAAGCAGCCGCTGCAACGACTCGGCCAACTGCTGGGCCTGATGCTGCTGGTCTACGCCGTGGCAGCCTGGACCGGTGCCCTGCGCGGCGAATCCGACCCGCTGCACCCGCTGGGCCGCAGCGGCGTCAGCACCCACGCCGGCCCTCCGAGCGCCACCCCCGGTGATTGGCAGAACATCACCACCCCGGCGCAGCTCAACGCCGCCCTGGCCAGCGCCCGGGCCGCCGGTCGCCCGGTGCTGCTGGACTGGTACGCCGACTGGTGCATCAGCTGCAAGATCATCGAGCGCCAGGTGTTGCCGGCGCCGGAAGTCCAGTCACAGCTGCCCGGCTTCGTCCTGCTGCGCTTCGACATGACCGCCAGCACCGAGGAACAGCGCGCCCTGCTCGACCGCTACAACCTGTTCGGCCCGCCGGCGCTGCTGTTCTTCTCGCCCAAAGGCGACGAATGGTCGGACCTGCGCATCATCGGCGAGACCGACGCCGCCACCCTCGCCGACCGCCTGAAACAGGCTGGCAAGCGTTCCTGACCACCGTTTGATTGCAATGGTTTTGCCGCAATCGGCTGGCAACATGCTGACATCTACGGCAAAACCCGCATGACTGGACAGTCACGCCAGCTTTCCGGCATAGTCCCGCCCACTCTTTCCCCGCCAAGAACAAGGACTACCGCATCCAGATGGCGACCTTACTGGTATTGCACGGGCCCAACCTCAACCTGCTGGGTACCCGCGAGCCCGACAAGTACGGCTCCGTCACCCTCGAGCAGATCAACCAGGACCTGGAGCGCCGCGCCCGCGAGGCCGGCCACCACCTGATGCACCTGCAGAGCAACGCCGAGTACGAATTGATCGACCGGATCCATGCCGCGCGCAACGAAGGCGTGGACTTCATCCTCATCAATCCGGCCGCTTTCACGCATACAAGTGTCGCTCTACGTGACGCATTGCTCGCAGTGAGCATCCCATTCATCGAAGTGCACCTCTCCAACGTGCACAAACGTGAACCTTTCCGGCATCACTCCTACTTCTCCGACGTGGCGGTAGGGGTGATCTGCGGTCTGGGCGCCACAGGCTACCGCCTGGCCCTGGAATCCGCCCTTGAACAACTTGAACGCCCGTGACCTCACCTGGGAGAGCGAACACTGATGGACATCCGTAAAGTCAAGAAACTGATCGAACTGCTCGAAGAATCCGGTATCGACGAACTGGAGATCAAAGAGGGCGAAGAGTCCGTACGCATCAGCCGTCACAGCAAGACCGCCGCCCAGCCGATCTACGCTGCCGCCCCGGCCTACGCTCCGGCTCCGGCCGCAGCGCCGGTCGCTGCCGCTGCCGCTGCCGCCCCGGCCGCTGAAGCCGCTCCGGCTGCGCAGAACCTCGCCGGCGCCGTGCGCTCGCCGATGGTCGGCACCTTCTACCGCGCAGCCTCCCCGACCTCCGCCAACTTCGTCGAAGTCGGCCAGAGCGTGAAGAAAGGCGACATCCTCTGCATCGTCGAAGCCATGAAGATGATGAACCACATCGAGGCCGAGACCAGCGGCGTGATCGGCCAGATCCTCGTGGAGAACGGCCAGCCGGTCGAGTTCGACCAGCCCCTGTTCACCATCGTTTAAACCGCGGGGAACCTGCGATGTTGGAAAAAGTACTGATCGCCAACCGCGGCGAAATCGCGCTGCGCATCCTGCGCGCGTGCAAGGAGCTGGGCATCAAGACAGTGGCCGTGCACTCGACCGCCGACCGCGAGCTGATGCACCTGTCGCTGGCCGACGAAGCGGTCTGCATCGGTCCGGCCCCGGCCGCGCAGTCCTACCTGCACATCCCGGCGATCATCGCCGCGGCCGAGGTCACCGGCGCCGTGGGTATCCACCCCGGCTACGGCTTCCTCGCCGAGAACGCCGACTTCGCCGAGCAGGTCGAGCGCTCGGGCTTCACCTTCATCGGCCCCAGCGCCGACGTCATCCGCCTGATGGGTGACAAGGTGTCGGCCAAGGACGCCATGAAGAAAGCCGGTGTGCCGACCGTGCCGGGCTCCGACGGCCCGCTGCCCGAAGACGAAGAGACCGCACTGGCGATCGCCCGCGAGGTCGGCTACCCGGTGATCATCAAGGCCGCCGGTGGCGGTGGTGGTCGCGGCATGCGCGTGGTGCACCACGAGGAAGACCTGATCAAGTCCGCCAAGCTGACCCGCACCGAAGCGGGCGCGGCCTTCGGCAACTCGATGGTCTACCTGGAGAAGTTCCTGACCAACCCGCGTCACGTGGAAGTCCAGGTCCTCTCCGACGGCCAGGGCAACGCCATCCACCTGGGCGACCGCGACTGCTCCCTGCAGCGTCGTCACCAGAAGGTGCTGGAAGAAGCCCCAGCCCCCGGCATCGACGAGAAGGCCCGCGCCGAAGTGCTGGCCCGCTGCGTCCAGGCCTGCGTGGAAATCGGCTACCGTGGCGCCGGCACCTTCGAGTTCCTCTACGAGAACGGCCGCTTCTACTTCATCGAGATGAACACCCGCGTGCAGGTGGAGCATCCGGTGTCGGAGATGGTCACGGGTATCGACATCGTCAAGGAAATGCTCAGCATCGCCTCGGGCAACAAGCTGTCGATCCGCCAGGAAGACGTGGTCATCCGTGGCCATGCGCTGGAATGCCGGATCAACGCCGAAGACCCGAAGACCTTCATGCCCAGCCCCGGCAAGGTGAAGCACTTCCACGCACCGGGCGGCAACGGCGTGCGCGTGGATTCGCACCTGTACAGCGGCTACGCCGTACCGCCGAACTACGACTCGCTGGTGGGCAAGATCATCACCTACGGCAAGGACCGCGATGAAGCCATGGCGCGCATGCGCAATGCGCTGGACGAGCTGATTGTCGACGGCATCAAGACCAACACCGAGCTGCACAAGGAGCTGGTCCGCGATAAAGAGTTCTGCAAGGGTGGCGTGAACATCCACTACCTGGAGAAGAAGCTGGGCATGGACAAGCACTGAGCCTGCCTGCTCCGCCTCGCTCCATCACAAGGGCTGCCTCCGGGCGGCCCTTGTGCTTTGCGGCCCCTGCACGCTGGCATGGCAGGGTGCCGTGCAGTAAGCTTGCCGCCTTTATCTGCGGGCCGCCCAGGCGGCCCGTTGTCTTTTCCAGCGCCATCCCAGCACGATCGAGGTACCGCCCCATGCCCTGGCTTCAAGTCCGACTCGCCATCACCCCGGATCAGGCGGAAACCTATGAAGATGCGCTGCTGGAAGTCGGCGCCGTCTCCGTGACCTTCATGGACGCCGAAGACCAGCCGATCTTCGAGCCGGACCTGGGCACCACCCCGCTGTGGAGCCACACCCACCTGCTCGCGCTGTTCGAGGCCGACACCGACGAGACGGCGCTGACCGCCCACCTTTCGCTACTTACCGGCGGCGCACTGCCGGAACACCAGATCGAGCGTATCGAGGACCAGGACTGGGAACGCAGCTGGATGGACAACTTCAAGCCGATGCGCTTCGGTCGCCGCCTGTGGATCGTCCCCAGTTGGCACGAGGCTCCGGAGCCTGAGGCGGTGAACCTGCTGCTCGACCCAGGCCTGGCGTTCGGCACCGGCACCCACCCGACCACCGCGCTGTGCCTGGAGTGGCTCGACGGCCAGGAGCTGGCCGGCCAACAGGTGCTGGATTTCGGCTGCGGCTCGGGCATCCTCGCCATCGCCGCGCTGCTGCTGGGCGCCGAACAGGCTGTCGGCACCGACATCGACCCGCAGGCGCTGGAAGCCTCTCGCGACAATGCCTCGCGCAACGGCATCGACCCGGCGAAATTCCCCGTCTACCTGCCCGCCGATCTGCCCAAGGCACAGGCGGACGTCCTGGTGGCGAACATTCTGGCCGGTCCGCTGGTCACATTGGCAGAACAGCTCACCGGCCTGGTGAAATCCGGTGGCCTGCTGGCCCTCTCGGGCATCCTCGCCGAGCAGGCCGAGGAAGTTCGCGCCGCCTATGCCGACGCCTTCGATCTCGACCCGACCGCCGAGCGCGACGGCTGGATCCGCATCAGCGGCCGCCGCCGCTGATGCCCGCCGCACGGGGCTTGAGTTAGACTAACCGCCAGTTTTTTCCGCCGGACCGCCGCATGAGCGACAGCTTCATCACACAGTGCCCCCATTGCCAGACCCGTTTCCGCGTCAACGCGGCGCAACTGGGCGCGGCCAGCGGTGCTGTGCGCTGCGGAACCTGCCTGAAGGTGTTCAGCGCGCCGCAGAACATGGTGGGCGAGCCGTCCCAGGTTCCCGCACCGACTGTCAGGGCAGCACCGCCGGTCGAAGCCCCAGGACCTATCCCGAACCCCGAGCCGGTCGCGCCACCTGCTCCGCCGAAAGCTCCGCAGCCCGTCGCAGCGGCGCCGAGTCCCACGCCAGCCTTCACGACCTTCACCCCCGAAAGGCCAGCGGCACCCGCCACCCCCGGCACCGCCACCCTCGGCTGGCCGCTGGCGCCCCATGCGGCAAGGCATTCCAGCGATGTGGCGGAAAAACCCGCCGTCGTCGAACCCAAGGCGGAAGCGAAACCGGCCCCCGTGGTCGAACCTGCCCCGGCCACCACGGTGATCGCCCCCGCGGCAACCCTGACCAGCGAGCCGTCCAGGCCCGCTCCCGTGCCGTCGAAAAAAGACGAAACCCTGTGGATTCACGACGACCTCGACCTGGACAGCCTCAATCTCGACGAGGAACTGGCCAAGCTCGATGAATTCGAACTGTCCCAGGAGTTCCTCAGCATCGATCGCGCCCCGCGCCCCAGCGAGGCCCTGCAGACCCGTCAGGAAGAAAAGCGCGACCCGCATGACGAACGCTGGGCCGAAGCGCTGCTGGAAGATGAACAGAACGGCGCCAGCCGGGCATCCCGCCAGGAGCCCAGCCTCGGCCGACTGTCCGCCGACGAGCCCGAGGAGCCGCCCGCCAGCGCACGCCTGGTAGCCGACACGGCTCCCCAGCCCGAAGAGCCGGAGGACGAACCGGAAGACGAACCACGCATCGATCCAGCGCCCCGGCGCATGGAGCCCTTGCGGGTAGAGACCGACGAGGAAAAGCTTCCTGCCTTCAGCGCCCGCCGCGACGATGACGAACCCGAAGCGGACGAGGACCAGGACGAAGCTCCGCCGCTGGCCGACCCCCGCGGCGACAACCGCCGCGCCGAACCCGCCCTGCACGATGGCGGCCTGCACGACCTGAGCGACGAACCCCTGCAGCTCGACTGGCAGAAGCCCAAGCGCCGCTGGGGCCGCCGCCTGTTCTGGCTGCTGCTGGTATTGCTGGCCCTGGCCGGCCTCGCCGGCCAGTACATCGCCTATCACTTCGACGAACTGGCGCGCCAGGACCAGTACCGCCCCTGGTTCGCCCAGGCCTGCCCGGAGCTGGGCTGTACCCTGCCCTCCAAGGTCGATGTGGAGCAGATCCGCAGCAGCAACCTGGTGGTGCGCAGCCACCCGGACTTCAGCGGCGCACTGGTGGTCGACGCGATCATCTACAACCGCGCCAACTTCTCCCAGCCTTTCCCGCTGCTGGAGATGCGCTTCGCCGACCTGAATGGCCAACTGATCGCCAGCCGTCGTTTCAAACCCAGCGAATACCTCTCGGGGGAGTTGGCCGGGCAGGACGAGATGCCGCCGCAGACGCCGATCCACATCTCCCTGGACATCCTCGATCCGGGTCCGAAGGCAGTGAACTACAGCCTGAGCTTCCACTCGCCGGAATGACCCGGCGGGTAGCTCAAAGCGCCTGAGAACGCCAGCTCCGCTCGTCTTCCTACCTTGAGTGCTAAGCCCGGAGCTGTTCAGAATTTATCCAAATTCGCCTTTATCCGGTCATCGAGAGCGGGTATCATGCCCTCCCTTTTTTGCTAGCACCGGTGGCAGGCCCCGAAACGCACCCGCGAGTCCCTAACGCGCGGCGCCTCGGTGTTCCCGCCCCATTGACCATGGAAAACCAGTCGGTGGTACGCATCGGCTCCTACACACTGCCCAACAGACTGATCCTGGCCCCGATGGCCGGCGTCACCGATCGTCCGTTCCGCCAGCTTTGTCGCCGCCTCGGCGCCGGCATGGTGGTCTCGGAGATGGTCACCAGCGACGTCCGCCTGTGGAACAGCCGCAAGTCGCGCCTGCGCCTGCAGCACGACCACGAGGACCAGCCACGTTCGGTGCAGATCGCCGGCGGCGACCCGCAGATGCTCGCGGAAGCCGCAAGGTGCAACGTGGAGCTCGGCGCCCAGATCATCGACATCAACATGGGCTGTCCGGCGAAGAAGGTTTGCAACAAGGCCGCGGGTTCCGCGCTGATGAAGGATGAACGGCTGGTGGCCGACATCCTCGAGGCGGTGGTCGCGGCCGTAGAGGTTCCCGTCACCCTGAAGATTCGTACCGGTTGGGACCGGTCGAACAAGAACGGTGTGACGGTGGCGCGGATCGCCGAGCAGTCGGGCATTCAGGCGCTGGCGGTGCACGGCAGGACGCGTGCCGACCTCTACACCGGCGAGGCGGAGTACGAAACCATCGCGGCGATCAAGCAGGCGGTTTCGATTCCGGTCTTCGCCAATGGTGATATCGATTCGCCGCGCAAGGCACGGCAGGTTTTCGAGCAGACGGGCGTGGATGCCCTGCTGATCGGCCGCGCCGCCCAGGGCAACCCCTGGATATTCCGCGAAATCGATCATTACCTGAGCACCGGCGAGCTGCTGCCGGCGCCGAGTCTGCACGAGGTGCAGGGCATCCTGCTCGAGCACCTCGCTGCATTGCATGCGTTTTATGGGGAGGAAATGGGTGTGCGAATTGCCCGCAAGCATGTGGGCTGGTACCTCGCAACCCTACCGGGAGCGGCGGAGTTCCGCTCCCAGTTCAATCGTTTGCAGGACACGGATGCACAGAGCGCCAGCGTCAGGCAGTTCTTCGCCGAGCGCCACAATAACGGAGAAGGGGTGGCCGCATGACAACGATGACCGAGACATTAGTGAGTGGAATGACACCCGTGAGCGACAACGCCAACCTTAAACAGCACCTGACCACTCCGACGCAGGAGGGCCAGACCCTCCGCGACAGCGTGGAAAAGGCGCTGCACAACTATTTCGCCCATCTCGAAGGGCAGCCGGTCACGGACGTGTACAACATGGTGCTTTGCGAAGTCGAAGCACCGCTGCTGGAAACCGTCATGAACTACGTGAAGGGTAACCAGACCAAAGCCTCCGAACTGCTGGGGCTGAACCGCGGGACCCTGCGCAAGAAACTCAAGCAGTACGATCTTCTCTGACAGGTGGCAGGCGCGGGCCCGCGACCTCGAGGTCAGCCGGGCCCGCGCCTGACACGCGAAAAGCCCGAAGCCTTTGTGGAAGCCGCTATGACCGACCAAACCACCCGCCTGCCCGTCCGCCGTGCGCTGATCAGCGTTTCCGACAAGACCGGCGTCGTCGATTTCGCCCGTGAGCTGGCAGCCCTCGGCGTGGAGATTCTCTCCACCGGCGGCACCTACAAGCTGCTCAGGGACAACGCCATCGCCGCCGTGGAAGTGGCCGACTACACCGGCTTCCCGGAGATGATGGACGGCCGCGTGAAAACCCTGCACCCGAAAGTCCACGGCGGCATCCTCGGTCGTCGCGACATCGACGGCGCGGTGATGCAGGAGCACGGCATCAAGCCGATCGACCTGGTCGCGGTCAACCTGTACCCCTTCGCCGCCACCGTGGCCAAACCCGGCTGCACCCTGCCCGACGCCATCGAGAACATCGACATCGGCGGCCCGACCATGGTTCGCAGCGCGGCGAAGAACCACAAGGACGTCGCCATCGTGGTCAACTCCACCGACTATGCAGGCGTCATCGCGGCCCTGAAGGACGGAGGCCTGACCTACGCCCAGCGCTTCAACCTGGCCCTCAAGGCGTTCGAGCACACCTCCGCCTACGACGGCATGATCGCCAACTACCTGGGCACCATCGACCAGGACGCCGAGACGCTGTCCACCGAGAATCGCCTGCAGTTCCCGCGCACCTTCAACAGCCAGTTCATCAAGGCCCAGGACATGCGCTACGGCGAGAACCCGCACCAGAGCGCGGCGTTCTACGTCGAAGGCGGCGAGGCCAGCGTCTCCACCGCCATCCAGCTGCAGGGCAAGGAGCTGTCGTTCAACAACGTGGCCGACACCGACGCCGCGCTGGAATGCGTGAAGAGCTTCGTCAAGCCGGCCTGCGTCATCGTCAAGCACGCCAACCCGTGCGGCGTGGCCGTGGTTCCGGAAAACGAAGGCGGCATCCGCAAGGCCTATGACCTGGCCTACGCCACCGACACCGAGTCGGCCTTCGGCGGCATCATCGCCTTCAACCGCGAGCTGGACGGCGAGACCGCCCAGGCCATCGTCGAGCGCCAGTTCGTCGAAGTCATCATCGCCCCGAAAGTCTCCGAAGCCGCCCGCGCCGTGGTTGCCGCCAAGGCCAACGTGCGCCTGCTGGAATGCGGCGAGTGGCCGGCCGAGCGTCCTGCCGGCTGGGACTTCAAGCGCGTCAACGGCGGCCTGCTGGTACAGAGCCGCGACATCGGCATGATCACCGCCGATGACCTGAAGATCGTCACCCAGCGCGCCCCGAGCGAGCAGGAAATCCACGACCTGATCTTCGCCTGGAAAGTCGCCAAGTTCGTGAAATCCAACGCCATCGTCTATGCCAAGAACCGCCAGACCGTCGGTGTCGGCGCCGGCCAGATGAGCCGCGTGAACTCCGCCCGTATCGCCGCCATCAAGGCCGAGCACGCTGGCCTGGAAGTGAAGGGTGCGGTCATGGCCTCCGACGCCTTCTTCCCGTTCCGCGACGGCATCGACAACGCGGCCAAGGCCGGCATCACCGCGGTGATCCAGCCGGGTGGCTCGATGCGCGACAACGAAGTGATCGCCGCTGCAGACGAAGCCGGTATTGCCATGGTCTTCACCGGCATGCGCCACTTTAGGCATTAACCGGGACGGCCGCACTGTAGCGGCCGTCTACTGCGTTGCGGACGACTTCACCAATGCTCATTGCCAATAGGCAACTCCGCTTGTCGAAGCCGTCCGCGCCTTGCATCCAGCCACTCCATTGCGCCCTCGCACAGGCTGGAAAAAAGCTCTCGTAGGTTGGGTGGAGCGAAGCGATACCCGACAATCCGGCCAAGCCGGAACTGTTCAGGAGATTTCCAATGAACGTACTCATCATCGGCAGCGGCGGTCGCGAGCACGCGCTGGCCTGGAAGGTCGCGCAGGATTCGCGCGTGCAGAAGGTCTTCGTCGCGCCGGGCAACGCCGGCACCGCTACCGAAGCCAAGTGCGAGAACGTCGCCATCGACGTGCTGGCCCTGGAAGAGCTGGCCGACTTCGCCGCGAAGAACGTGCAGCTGACCATAGTCGGCCCCGAGGCCCCGCTGGTCAAAGGCGTGGTCGACCTGTTCCGCGCCCGCGGCCTGGACATCTTCGGCCCCACCGCCGGCGCCGCCCAGCTGGAAGGCTCCAAGGCCTTCACCAAGGACTTCCTCGCGCGCCACAAGATCCCCACCGCCGACTACCAGAACTTCACCGAAGTCGAGCCGGCGCTGGCCTACCTGAAGGAGAAAGGCGCGCCCATCGTGATCAAGGCCGACGGCCTGGCCGCGGGCAAGGGCGTGATCGTCGCCATGACCCTAGCCGAAGCCGAAGACGCCGTGCGCGACATGCTCGCCGGCAACGCCTTCGGTGACGCCGGTTCGCGCGTGGTGATCGAGGAATTCCTCGACGGTGAGGAAGCCAGCTTCATCGTCATGGTCGACGGCCAGAACGTGCTGCCCATGGCCACCAGCCAGGACCACAAGCGCGTCGGCGACGGCGATACCGGCCCGAACACCGGCGGCATGGGTGCGTACTCCCCCGCTCCGGTGGTGACTGCCGACGTGCACCAGCGCGTAATGGACGAAGTGATCTACCCGACCGTGCGCGGCATGGCCGAGGAAGGCAACGTCTACACCGGCTTCCTCTACGCCGGCCTGATGATCGACAAGAGCGGCGCGCCGAAGGTCATCGAGTTCAACTGCCGCTTCGGCGACCCGGAAACCCAGCCGATCATGGTCCGCCTCGAATCGTCCCTGGTCCTGCTGGTCGAGGCCGCCCTGGCCAAGGCGCTGGACAAGGTCGAAGCCACCTGGGACCCGCGTCCCACCGTGGGTGTCGTATTGGCCGCCGGCGGCTACCCGGGCGACTACGCCAAGGGTGACGTCATCGAGGGCCTGGACGAAGCCGCCAAGCTCGACGGCAAGGTGTTCCACGCCGGTACCGCGCTGAAGGACGGCCAGGTCGTCACCAGCGGCGGCCGCGTGCTGTGCGCCACCGCCATCGGCCCGAGCGTTTCCTCGGCCCAGGAGCAGGCTTATCGCCTGGCCGAGAAGGTCCGCTGGAACGGCAGCTTCTACCGCAAGGACATCGGCTATCGCGCCATCGCTCGCGAACGCGGCGAGGGCTGATCCGACGGGCGGAGGCATCCGCTGTCGGATGCCTCCGCTACCCTGATCCGCGCGTGCACGGGTGGATTCCGGGCCTCAGTACACTTGGCTATAATTCGACCACTCACTACCGAAGGGACTTCGCCGTGCGTCGGCTCTGGATTGCCATAGGACTGCTCATCAGCCTCGTGCTGCTGTTGCCTGCGCTGGCTGCGTCGAGTAATGGCGATGCAACCCTGGCGGCGCAGTCCGTTGTTCTGCGTGATACCTCGACGCCGCCTCCACCGGCCGCGCAGTGGAACGTCCTGCGCGACGAGAGCGCGCAACTGCAGATCGCCGACGTCCTGCAACGCAAACAGCAATTCTTCCCGCTCGACAAACACTCCTTCATCTACCCCGCCAGTTCCCAGGCCGTCTGGCTGCAAGTGCAACTGCCGGCGCAGCAGCGCCCCAGCTGGCTGTGGATCTTCGCCCCGCGCGTTCAGTACCTCGATTACTACCTGGTGCAGGACGGTCGGCTGCAAAAGCAGCTGCACACCGGGGAACTCCGGCCGTTCCAGGAGCGCCCGCTGCCTTCGCGTTCCTATCTCTTCGCGCTGCCTACCGATGGCCAGCCGATGACGCTCTACGTGCGGATGACCTCCAACCATCCGCTGATGGCCTGGTTCGAACAGATCGACGACGCCGGCCTGGTGGCCCTGGAGCGGCCGGCATACTTCTTCGGCATGCTCCTGGGCGCCATGCTCCTGCTGATGCTGTACAACCTCACCCGCTTCGCCTACATGCGCGGCAGCACCAGCAGCCTCTGGCTGGCGGCGATGCATGGGTCGCTGGCGCTTTGCGCCGCCGCCAACCTGGGGCTGGTGGCCTTCGCCCTGCCCTGGCTGACGTTCAACCAGTCGCTGGTTGCCGACCTGGGGGCCCTGGGTGCCGCTGTCTGCCTGCTGGGTTTTGCGGCCAGCTTCTTCCGCGGCACCGTGAACAGCCCGCTCAATCGCCTGCTCCACGCCGAGGCACTGGCAATCCTGCTGATCGGCATGCTCATCGCCTTCACCCAGGTGTTCTGGTTCAGCTGGCTGGTCTACCTGCTGGTGATCCTCTGCTCGCTCAGTGTGCCGCTGGTGGCCGCCTGGCACTGGTACCACGGCTACCGCCCGGCTCGCCTGGTCACCATCGGCATGCTGGTATTCAACAGTGGCTTCCTGGTGTTCCTGCCGGTTCTGTTCGGCACCCACCAGCTGGAGCCGGGCTGGCTGGTACTGGGCGTCTTCAGCTTCGCCACCCTCGCCGGTTTCATCCTCAGCGTGTCGCTTACCGAGCGCCAGCGCCTGCTGCAGCAGCTCAACCTGCAGCAGCGCACCAGCGAGGCGGCTCATGCGGCGGAGTTGCAGGCCAAGGGCGACTTCCTGGCCAAGATCAGCCACGAGATCCGCACCCCCATGAACGGGGTGCTGGGCATGACCGAGTTGCTGCTCGGCACCCCGCTCTCGGCCAAGCAGCGCGATTACGTGCAGACCATCCACAGTGCGGGCAACGAACTGCTGTCGCTGATCAACGAGATTCTCGACATCTCCAAGCTGGAGTCCGGACAGATCGAGCTGGACGAGGTGCAGTTCGACCTCGGCGCGCTGATCGAGGACTGCCTGGCGATCTTCCGCGCCAAGGCCGAGCAGCAGAAAGTCGAACTGATCAGTTTCACCCAGCCGCAGGTGCCGCGCATCGTCAGCGGCGACCCGACACGCCTGCGCCAGGCCGTACTGAGCCTGCTGGACAACGCCTTCAAGCAGACCGACGAGGGCGAGATTCTGCTCGTCGTCGCCCTCGACGGCCCAACAGAGCGTCCGCGCCTGCGCATCGCCGTGCAGGACAGCGGCCGACCGCTGGACAGCGCCGACCGCCAGGCGCTGCTCACCGCCGAGCTGCACAGCCGCGACTTCCTCTCCGCCACCCGCATCAGCAGCCGCCTTGGCCTGATCATCGCGCGCCAGCTGATCCGCCTGATGTCCGGCGACTTTGGCATCGAGAGCGGTATCGAAAGCGGCCAAGGCGCCGAAGGCGCCGGCAACCTGTTGTGGCTCAGCCTGCCGCTGGACCCGCAGCAGATCGACCAGGCCGGCGCCGACCTCGACGGTCCGTTGCAGGGCGCCCGCCTGCTGGTGGTGGACGACAACCAGACCTGCCGCAAGGTGGTGGTGCAGCAGTGCAGCGCCTGGGGCATGAACGTCAGCGCGGTGTCCTCGGGCAAGGAAGCGCTGGCCCAACTGCGCACCAAGGCGCACCTGCGCGAATACTTCGACGTGGTCCTGCTCGACCAGGACATGCCCGGCATGACCGGCATGCAGCTGGCCACCAAGATCCAGGAAGACCCGAATATCAACCACGACCTCCTGCTGATCATGCTCACGGGTATCAGCAATGCGCCGAGCAAGATCATCGCGCGCAATGCGGGCATCAAGCGCATCCTCGCCAAGCCGGTGGCCGGTTACACGCTCAAGGCGACCCTCGCCGAAGAACTGTCGCAGCGCGGCCCGAGCGGCGTGAGCAACTACCTCGCGCCGGCCAGCGAGCCGGTGTCCAACGTGCCGCCGACCGACTTCCGCATCCTCGTCGCCGAGGACAACAGCATCTCCACCAAGGTCATCCGCGGCATGCTGAGCAAGCTCAACCTGCAGCCCGATACCGCCAGCAACGGTGAGGAAGCGCTGGCGGCGATGAAGTCCACCCAGTACGACCTGGTGCTGATGGACTGCGAGATGCCGGTACTCGACGGTTTCTCCGCCACCGAACGACTGCGCGCCTGGGAAGCCAGCGAGCAGCGCCCGCACACCCCGGTGGTGGCGCTCACCGCGCACATCCTCAGCGAGCACAAGGAGCGCGCGCGGCTGGTCGGCATGGACGGCCACATGGCCAAGCCGGTGGAGCTGTCGCAACTGCGCGAGCTGGTGGCCTACTGGGTCGGCGAACGCGATCGCCGCCTGCGCCAGCAGAGCGATGCGCTGCCGTCCTGATCCCGCCCTTCCGCCCGTCATATCCCTGGCGTAGGAGCCCGATAGACCGAGCGGGCATTTGCCCCGCCGCAATGCCTCCCGCCGTGCCACCCGCTATGCTGTGCCCTGCCGCGCCCTCTCAATCCGGACGAGTCGTTCCCATGCAAGTGATGTTCAGCGTGTACCTGAAGATGCTGGTGCTCTACAGCCCGTTCTTCGTCCTTTCCTGCTTCATCAGCCTGAACCGCGGCTTCGCCCCGCGCGACCGCAAGCGCATGGCCTGGCGCGTGGCCCTGGCGGCGTTGATCGCCAGCGTGCTGCTGTACCTGTTCGGGCGCTATATCTTCACCCTGTTCGGCATCACCGCCGACGCCTTCCGCATCGGCGCGGGCAGCGTGCTGTTCATCTCCGCGCTGGGCATGGCCCAGGGTCGTTCGGCGGTGCAGGCGGACAACGTGCAGCAGGACGTCACCATAGTCCCGCTGACCATTCCCATCACAGTCGGCCCGGGCACCATTGGCGCACTGCTGGTGATGGGCGTGAACCAGGACTGGGAGCACAAGCTGCTGGCCATGGCGGCGATATTCCTCGCCTGCCTGACGGTGGGCGTCACGCTCTACCTGTCCGACAAGATCGAGAAGGTCCTCGGCGAGCAGGGCCTGATGATCGTCAGCCGCCTGATGGGCCTGTTCGTCTGCGCCCTCGCCGCGCAGATCATCATGACCGGCGTGCGCGGCTACTTCATTCCCTAGCCACGCGCACCTTTGGGGAGCATCGCGCAGCAAAGCGTGTTCAACGCACCAAAGCTGCGCACTGAAAAACCTCATCATCACGACAGAAAATCGCGTGCAGCCCATCTGCGCCAAGGCTTTTGCCTGTTTGGCACGGATGCTGCGATGGCAGCTTCGATCCGGTCCACGGATCGCCCCATTTCCGGGGAAGCTGCCGCACCGGCAACTCCCCGCCCCTGGATAGCCAAGGAGGCTGCCGCGATGAAACGTCGTCCGCTGTTGAAAAGTACGCTGGCCATGAGCGCCCTGCTGCTCACCGGTCTGTTCCCGTTCAGCTCCCAGGCCGCCGAGACCATCAAGGTCGGCATCCTGCATTCGCTGTCCGGCACCATGGCGATCTCCGAGACCTCGCTCAAGGACATGGCGTTGATGACCATCGACGAGATCAACGCTAAGGGCGGAGTGAACGGCAAGAAGCTCGAGGCGGTAGTGGTCGACCCGGCCTCCAACTGGCCGCTGTTCGCCGAGAAAGCGCGCCAGCTGCTGACCCAGGACAAGGTCGCGGTGGTCTTCGGCTGCTGGACCAGCGTGTCGCGCAAATCGGTGTTGCCGGTATTCGAGGAACTCAACGGCCTGCTGTTCTACCCGGTGCAGTACGAGGGTGAAGAAATGTCGCCCAACGTCTTCTACACCGGTGCCGCACCGAACCAGCAGGCCATCCCGGCCGTGGAATACCTGATGAGCGAGGACGGCGGCGCCGCCAAGCGCTTCTTCCTGCTGGGCACCGACTACGTCTACCCGCGCACCACCAACAAGATCCTGCGCGCCTTCCTGCACAGCAAGGGCGTGGCCGACAAGGACATCCAGGAGGTCTACACGCCGTTCGGCCACAGCGACTATCAAACCATCGTCGCCGACATCAAGAAGTTCTCCGCCGGCGGCAAGACCGCGGTGATCTCCACCGTCAACGGCGACTCCAACGTGCCCTTCTACAAGGAGCTGGCCAACCAGGGCCTGGAAGCCACCGAAGTGCCGGTGGTGGCCTTCTCCGTGGGCGAGGAAGAACTGCGCGGCATCGACACCAAGCCGCTGGTGGGCAACCTGGCGGCGTGGAACTACTTCGAATCGGTGAAGAACCCGGAGAACAGCAAGTTCGTCGCTGACTGGAAGGCCTACGCCAAGGCCAGGAACCTGCCCAACTACAGCACCGCCGTGACCAACGACCCGATGGAGGCCACCTACGTCGGCATCCACATGTGGGCGCAGGCCGTGCAGAAGGCCGGCAGCACCGACGTGGACAAGGTCCGCGAGGCCATGGGCGGGCAGACCTTCAAGGCGCCGTCGGGCTTCACCCTGACCATGGACAAGACCAACCACCACCTGCACAAGCCGGTGATGATCGGCGAGATCGAGGACAACGGTCAGTTCAACGTGGTCTGGAAGACCCCCGAGCCGATCCGCGCCCAGCCGTGGAGCCCGTTCATTCCGGGCAACGACAAGAAGCCGGATTACGCGGTGCGCAGCAACTGATCCGGAGCGGGCTGCAGAGCCCCTCTCCCTAACCCTCTCCCTGAAGGGAGAGGGGACCGAATGGCGCAAGATCAAACGCCAGCGTCAGCCGGCCCAGGCCGTCTCTCCCTGCCGGGGAAGACCGTCTGCGCAGGATGAGGCTGTGAAGTATCCGGCGGCACGGACAGCTCCCTCTCCCTTCAGGGAGAGGGCTGGGGAGAGGGCGCAGCCGCCCACACCCGCCTCTCAGGGAATACATCCATGCCCACTGCCCTGCTCCCCCTGCTCCGCCTCTGCGCCCTGGCGCTGGCCGCGCTGCTGCCGCAGCTCGCCTTCGCCAGCGCCGCGCAGGACTTCGCCAGCGCCGACAACGACGCCCGCGCCCAATTGCTCGAACAATGGGCCGCCGCCCCCGACGCCGACCGCCTGCCGCTGCTGGACGCCATCCAGTCCGGGCGCCTGGCCGTCGATGCGCAGAACCGCGCCTTCCTCATGGGTGACGACGGCCATTACCACCCCGCCGAGGGCGGCGCAACCGCGGTCGGCGAGCCCGACAAGCTGCGCCTGAACAACCGCCTGCGCGGCCTGGTCAACACCGCCATGGCCAGCCACCAACTGGTCGCCGACAGTCCCGAAGTACGCCTGGAAGCCGCGCGCCAGTTGCAGAAGAGCGCCCGCCCGGCACAACGCACGCTGCTCGAATACCGCCTAAACGAAGAGTCGAACGAAAGCGTCAAAGCCGCCCTGCAACTGGCCCTGGCCAACCTGCAGTTGGCCGACCCGGCGCCCGCCGTGCGCCTCTCCGCCGTGCGCCTGCTGGGCGAATCCGGCGATCCGCAGGCGCGCACCCGCCTGGAAAATCTCCTCGACCCCGCTGTCGAACCTGACGATTCCGTGCGTACCGCCGCCGCCACCAGCCTCGGCCAGGTCAAGCGCCGTCTGTTGATGGGTGATCTGTTCGGCCAGGCGTTCAGCGGCCTGTCGCTGGGCTCGATCCTGCTGCTCGCCGCCCTGGGCCTGGCGATCACCTATGGCCTGCTCGGGGTGATCAACATGGCCCACGGCGAGATGCTGATGCTTGGCGCCTACTCCACCTACGTGGTGCAGCTGCTCTGCCAGCGCTTCGCCCCCGGCCTGCTGGAGCTGTACCCGCTGCTGGCGCTGCCGGTGGCCTTCCTGGTCACCGCGTGCATCGGCATGGCCCTGGAGCGTACGGTGATCCGCCACCTCTATGGCCGCCCGCTGGAAACCCTGCTCGCCACCTGGGGCATCAGCCTGGTGCTGATCCAGCTGGTACGCGTGCTGTTCGGCGCGCAGAACGTCGAGGTCGCCAACCCGGCCTGGCTGTCCGGCGGCATCCAGGTGCTGCCCAATCTCGTGCTGCCGTGGAACCGCATCGTCATCATCGGCTTCGCGCTGTTCGTGCTGGCGCTCACCTGGTTGCTGCTCAACCGCACGCGGCTGGGCTTGAACGTCCGTGCCGTCACCCAGAACCGCAACATGGCCGCCTGCTGCGGGGTGCCCACCGGCCGCGTGGACATGCTCGCCTTCGGCCTGGGCTCGGGCATCGCCGGCCTGGGCGGCGTGGCGCTGTCGCAGGTCGGCAACGTCGGCCCGGACCTGGGCCAGAGCTACATCATCGACTCCTTCCTGGTGGTGGTGCTCGGCGGTGTCGGCCAGCTCGCCGGCAGCGTGCTGGCCGCCTTCGGCCTGGGCGTGGCGAACAAGATCCTCGAGCCGCAGATCGGCGCGGTGCTGGGCAAGATCCTGATCCTCGCGCTGATCATCCTGTTCATCCAGAAACGTCCGCAGGGGCTCTTCGCTCTGAAAGGGAGGGTCATCGATTGATGAAAACGTTCCCCTTCTATCCATCCGCTCTTCGTAGGAGCGAGCTTGCTCGCGAACCCGCCCAACTCCGAAGCCAACGGGAAATCTGTTCGCGAGCAAGCTCGCTCCTACAGAAAGCCGGGGAGACTTATTCGTGAACCAGCCACTCACCGTGACGGCCGCACAGAAGGCCGGCCCGAAACTCACCGCCGGCATCGTCGGCGCCGCGCTCATCGCGCTGCTGATACTACCGCTGCTGCACCTGCTGCCGGAGAGCCACGCACTGCACCTCTCCGCCTACGGGCTGACGCTCACCGGCAAGATCCTCTGCTACGCCATCGTCGCCCTGGCGCTGGACCTGGTCTGGGGCTACGCCGGCCTGCTGTCCCTGGGCCACGGGCTGTTCTTCGCCCTGGGCGGCTACGCCATGGGCATGTACCTGATGCGCGAAGCGGCCGGCGACCAGTTGCCCGCGTTCATGACCTTCCTCTCCTGGACGGAACTGCCCTGGTACTGGGCCGGCACGCAGCACTTCCTCTGGGCGCTGTGCCTGGTGGTGCTGGCGCCCGGCCTGCTGGCGCTGGTGTTCGGCTTCTTCGCCTTCCGCTCGCGGATCAAGGGCGTGTACTTCTCGATCATGACCCAGGCGCTGACCTTCGCCGGCATGCTGCTGTTCTTCCGCAACGAGACGGGCTTCGGCGGCAACAACGGCTTCACCAACTTCCGCAGCATCCTCGGTTTTTCGATCACCGCGCCGGGCACTCGAGCAGCGCTGTTCATTGCCATCGTCCTGCTGCTTGCGGCGAGCCTGGCCATCGGCTTCGCCCTGGCGCGCAGCAAGTTCGGCCGCGTGCTCACCGCCCTGCGCGACGCGGAGAACCGCCTGATGTTCTGCGGCTACGACCCGCGCGGCTACAAGCTCTTCGTCTGGACCCTGAGCGCGGTGCTCTGCGGCCTGGCCGGCGCGCTATTCGTGCCGCTGGTGGGCATCATCAACCCCAGCGAGATGTCGCCGACCAACTCCATCGAGGCCGCCGTCTGGGTCGCCCTGGGCGGGCGCGGCACGCTGATTGGCCCGCTGCTGGGCGCCGGCGTGGTCAACGGCGCGAAGAGCTGGTTCACCGTGGCCTTCCCCGAGTACTGGCTGTTCTTCCTCGGCGCGCTGTTCATCCTCGTCACCCTGTATCTGCCGCGCGGCATCATCGGCCTGAGGAAATCATCATGATCGCTACTGCGCATCCCGACTGCGGCGTTGCGCCGTGCTCACTCCTCACCGTACCCCATCGTACTGTCTCGTCGCTGCGCGCGGCGCGCCTTGCAGTCGGGATTGCTCGCGACGCGCTCCTGACGATTTCCGCGGAGGAAGAGCAATGAGAGCGGTCCCCCACCTGATGCTGGAACCGGCCTATGACCCGTCGGGCGCCAGCCGCGATGCCATCGGCATCGGTTCGAGCGCGAGCGGCCAGCTGGACGTGCGCCACGGCACCATCCTCACCCTGGAAGACATCAACGTCAGTTTCGACGGCTTCCGCGCCCTGCGCGACCTCACGCTATACATCGGCGTCGGCGAGCTGCGCTGCATCATCGGCCCCAACGGCGCAGGCAAGACCACGCTGATGGACGTGATCACCGGCAAGACCCGCCCGGACAACGGCAAGGCCTACTTCGGCGAAACCCTCGACCTCACCCGCATGAGCGAAGTGGAGATCGCCCAGGCCGGCATCGGCCGCAAATTCCAGAAGCCCACGGTGTTCGAGGCGCTTTCGGTGTTCGAAAACCTGGAGCTCGCGCAGAAGGCCGACAAGTCGGTATGGGCGAGCCTCAAGGCGAAACTCACCGGCGAGCAGAAGGACCGTATCGAAGAGGTGCTCACCACCATCCGCCTGCGCGAGTCGCGCAATCGCCCCGCAGGATTGCTGTCCCACGGGCAGAAGCAGTTCCTGGAGATCGGCATGCTGCTGGTGCAGGAGCCGCAACTCCTGTTGCTGGATGAACCGGTGGCGGGCATGACCGACGCCGAGACCGAGTTCACCGCCGAGTTGTTCAAGTCCCTTGCTGGCAAGCATTCGCTGATGGTGGTGGAGCACGACATGGGCTTCGTCGGCAGCATCGCCGACCACGTCAGCGTGCTGCACCAGGGGCATGTGCTGGCCGAGGGTTCGCTGGAAGACGTGCAGGCGAATGAGCACGTCATTGAGGTCTATCTAGGGCGCTAGAACGTCGGCGGATGAAGCGCTGCGCTTCATTCGCCCTACGCCGTAGCTAACCGTAGGGCGCATAACGCGCAGCGTTATCCGCCGCAGCCCAATGCAAAGGAAACACCCATGCTGCAAGTCGACAAACTGCACCAGTACTACGGCGGCAGCCACATCCTCCGTGGCCTGTCGTTCGACGCGAAGATCGGTGAGGTCACCTGCCTGCTCGGCCGCAACGGCGTGGGCAAGACCACCCTGCTGCGCTGCCTGATGGGCCTGGTGCCGGCCAAGGAGGGCAAGGTCAGCTGGGAAGGCAAGCCGATCACCGGTTTCAAGCCGCACCAGCGCGTGCACGCCGGTATCGCCTACGTGCCCCAGGGGCGGGAAATCTTCCCGCGCCTGACGGTGGAGGAAAACCTGCTGATGGGCCTGTCGCGGTTCAGCGCCAACGAAGCCAGGGCGGTACCTGAACACATCTACGAACTGTTCCCGGTGCTCAAGGAGATGAAACAGCGCCGCGGCGGTGACCTCTCCGGCGGCCAGCAGCAACAGCTCGCCATCGGCCGCGCGCTGGCCAGCCAGCCACGCCTGCTGATCCTCGACGAGCCCACCGAAGGCATCCAGCCCTCGGTGATCAAGGAGATCGGCGCGGTGATCCGCAAGCTCGCCCAGCGCGGCGACATGGCCATCCTGCTGGTGGAGCAGTTCTATGACTTCGCCGCCGAACTGGCCGACCAGTACCTGGTGATGTCCCGTGGCGAAATCGTCCAGCAGGGCCGGGGGGCAGATATGGAGGCCGAGGGCGTACGCGGGCTGGTGGCTATCTAGCCGACTGTCGGCGGGTTCGCGAGCAAGCTCGCTCCTACAAAGAGCATGCAGATCCGATCGGTAGGAGCGAGCGTGCTCGCGAACCACGCCCCACACCGAGACGACCTGTCACTGGCGAACGACGACAACCGATGGCAAGCTGCCAGGCCACGCACTGGTTTTTCTGGAGTTCGTCATGCCCCTCGTCCTGCGCCCCGCCGTCTATGACGACGCCGGTTTCGCCGCAGTCTGCGTGGCAGCCGCCTACGCCCAGTGGATTCCCAGGCTCGGCCGCAAGCCCGGCCCGATGCTGGACGACTACCACGCCATCATCGCCGAGGACCGCGTGCTGATCGCCGAGCAGGACGGCGCGCCAGTCGGCCTGCTGGTAATGCGCGAGACCGACGAAGGCTTCCTGCTCGACAACATCGCCGTGCTCCCCGAATGCGCCGGCCAGGGCATCGGCCGCGAGTTGCTGGTGCACGCCGAGACAGCCGCCGCGAAGCTGGGCTACTCGTCGCTGTACCTCTACACCAACGAGCGCATGGTGGAGAACATCGAGCTGTACGCCAGGAACGGCTACCAGGAATACGCGCGCCGGCTGGAGAACGGCTTCCGCCGCGTGTACATGCGCAAGCAGCTCTCCGTGTAGTCGACGCACCGAGATGGGGCGCAACGATCGATAACGCACCGCAACCGCGCCCATACCTGACCAACCAGACAATCCCCCTGGGCACCCCATACACCGCACCGAACGGGCCCTGCGACACCTTGTGCAGGCGCCACGCACTATCCTGGCGCATCCCGGCACGCTGATTGCTCTGGCCTGAGCATCCTTCGTTTCGAAGCTGCCCATGAACGCACCGGCCACCCTCTTCCACCCTGCCTGGCACGCCGAGCTGGAGCTTGCCTACGCTCGCTTCGGCGATTGCACGCGGCCGGTCACCCGACGCCACCTCGGGCCGCTGCGGGTGCAAAAGCACCTTTACGCGGAAGGGCCGCAGGTCTGCCAGCACATCGTCGTGCACCCGCCTGGTGGTATCGCTGGCGGCGATACCCTGAGCCTCGACATCCGCGCCGGCAACGGCAGCTGGGCGCAGCTCACCAGCCCCGGCGCCGCCAAGTGGTACCGCGCCAACTGCGTGGCGAAGCAACAGCTGGACATCCGCGTCGGCCCCGGCGCCACGCTGGAATGGCTGCCGCAGGAAACCATCATCTACTCCGGCGCGCAGGCCGAACTGACGACTCGTATCGATCTCGAAGCCGACGCCCGATTGTTCTACTGGGACGTGGTCGCCCTCGGCCGCCCAGCCAGCGGCGAGCGTTTCGACAACGGCCACTTCGCCGCCGCCCTGGATATCCGCCGCGACGGCCAGCGCTTGTGGCACGAGCGCCAGCGCGTGGAGGGCAACGACCGCCTGCTCGATTCGCCCATCGGCCTCGCCGGCCATCCGGTGATGGCGACGCTGATCGCCAGCGGGCAGATCGACGCGTCGCTGCTCGAAACCTGCCGCGCGCTGCCCTGCCAGGGCCGCGGCAACCTCACCCAATTGCCCGGCCTGGTAGTCGCCCGCTGCCTCGCCGTCGAGGCGCTGCACGCCCGCGCCTGGCTTATCGAACTCTGGCGCCGGCTGCGGCCCGCGCTGCTCGGCCGCGAGGCCGTCCCGCCACGAATCTGGAGCACCTGAGATGGACCTGACGCCCCGCGAAAAAGACAAACTGCTGATTTTCACCGCCGGCCTGGTCGCCGAGCGTCGCCTCGCCCGCGGGGTGAAACTCAACTACCCGGAGGCCGTGGCGCTGATTTCCGCCGCGCTGCTCGAAGGCGCGCGGGATGGCCAGACGGTGGCCGACCTGATGCACTACGGCACCACGCTGCTGAGCCGTGAACAGGTGATGGAAGGCGTGCCGGAAATGATCCCGGAGATCCAGGTGGAAGCCACCTTCCCGGATGGCACCAAGTTGGTCACCGTGCACCAGCCCATCGCTTGATCGCGCGCCCTCCAAGCGGGGTGCAGCGACAATGGCGGATGAAGCGTTCCGCTTCATTCGCCCTACGTATAGAGGAACCACCATGCTCATCCGCGACGCCAGCCAAGCCGACCTCGGCAGTCTGCGCGACATCTACAACGACGCCGTGCTCAACACCACCGCGATCTGGAACGAGGCCGCCATCGACCTGGAGAACCGCCGACAGTGGCTTGCTCTACGTGAGCAGCAGGGGTTGCCGGTGCTGGTGGCCGAGGATGGCGGCGAAGTGGTGGGCTACGCCAGCTACGGCCCTTGGCGCGCCTTCGATGGCTTCCGCGAGACCGTCGAGCACTCGGTCTATGTGCGCGCTGACCAGCGCGGCAAGGGCCTGGGTCCGCTGCTGATGCAGGCGCTGATCGAGCGCGCCCACGCCCAAGGGCTGCACGTGATGGTCGCGGCCATCGAGAGCGGCAACGCGGCGTCGATCCGCCTGCACGAGCGCCTGGGCTTCTCCATCACCGGGCAGATGCCCCAGGTGGGCCAGAAGTTCGGCCGCTGGCTGGACCTGACCTTCATGCAATTGAACCTCGACTCACGGAGCGCCCCATGATTCCTGGCGAATACGACATCCAGAGCGGCGAGATCGAACTCAACGCCGGCCGCCGCACGCTCGGCCTGACGGTCGCCAACAGCGGCGACCGGCCGATCCAGGTCGGCTCGCACTACCACTTCTTCGAGACCAACGACGCGCTGCTGTTCGACCGCGACGCGGCACGCGGCATGCGCCTGAATATCCCGGCCGGCACCGCCGTGCGCTTCGAGCCGGGGCAGAGCCGTGAGGTGGAGCTGGTGGAGCTGGCGGGCGAGCGCAAGGTGTATGGATTTGCCGGGCGGGTGATGGGGGCGTTGTGACTTCCATGCCAATAAGAGCCCCTCTCCCCCGCCCTCTCCCTGAAGGGAGAGGGAGAAAGCAGGCCGCCACGGCGGAACCACACTGTGCTCCGATCAGCGCCCTCTCCCTTCAGGGAGAGGGTTGGGGAGAGGGCAAACCAGCGCAGGGAATGACCAAGGAGCCCCGATGAAAATCAGCAGACAAGCCTACGCCGACATGTTCGGCCCCACCGTCGGCGACCGCGTGCGTCTGGCCGACACCAACCTGTGGGTCGAGGTGGAGCAGGACTTCACCGTCTACGGCGAGGAAGTGAAGTTCGGCGGTGGCAAGGTCATCCGCGATGGCATGGGCCAGGGCCAGTTGTGTGCCGCCGACGTGGTCGACACGGTGATCACCAACGCGCTGATCATCGACCATTGGGGCATCGTGAAAGCCGATGTCGGTTTGAAGCACGGCCGCATCGCCGCCATCGGCAAGGCCGGCAACCCGGACATCCAGCCCGGCGTGACCATCGCCCTGGGTGCCAGCATCGAAGTGATCGCCGGCGAAGGCATGATCCTCACCGCCGGCGGCATCGACACGCACATCCACTTCATCTGCCCGCAACAGATCGAAGAGGCGCTGATGAGCGGAGTCACCACCATGATCGGCGGCGGCACCGGGCCGGCCACCGGCACCAACGCCACCACCTGCACCTCGGGGCCCTGGCACATGGCGCGCATGCTCCAGGCTGCCGACGCCTTCCCGATGAACATCGGCTTCACCGGCAAGGGCAACGCCAGCCTGCCGCTGCCGCTGGAGGAACAGGTACGTGCCGGCGCCATCGGCCTGAAGCTGCACGAAGACTGGGGCACCACCCCGGCGGCGATCGACAACTGCCTGTCCGTGGCCGACCGCCTCGACGTGCAGGTGGCGATCCACACCGATACCCTCAACGAATCCGGTTTCGTCGAAACCACCCTGGCCGCCTTCAAGGGCCGCACCATCCACACCTACCACACCGAAGGCGCCGGCGGCGGCCATGCGCCAGACATCATCAAGGCCTGCGGCTTCGCCAACGTGCTGCCCAGCTCGACCAACCCGACCCGGCCCTTCACCCGAAACACCATCGACGAGCACCTGGACATGCTCATGGTCTGCCACCACCTGGACCCGAGCATCGCCGAGGACGTGGCCTTCGCCGAGTCGCGCATTCGCCGCGAGACCATCGCCGCCGAGGACATCCTCCACGACCTCGGCGCCTTCAGCATGATCAGCTCCGACAGCCAGGCCATGGGCCGTGTCGGCGAGGTGATCACGCGCACCTGGCAGACCGCCGACAAGATGAAACAACAGCGCGGCGCGCTGGAGGGCGACGGCGCGCGCAACGACAACTTCCGCGCCAAGCGCTACATCGCCAAGTACACCATCAACCCGGCCATCACCCACGGCGTCGCCCACGAAGTGGGCAGCATCGAGGTGGGCAAGCTGGCCGACCTGGTGCTCTGGCGCCCGGCCTTCTTCGGGGTGAAGCCAAGTCTGATCCTCAAGGGCGGCGCGATTGCCGCAAGCCTGATGGGCGACGCCAACGCCTCGATCCCGACGCCGCAGCCGGTGCACTACCGGCCGATGTTCGCCAGCTACGCCGGCAGCCGCCACGCTACCTGCCTGACCTTCATCAGCCAGGCCGCGTTCGACCTCGGCGTGCATCACGAACTGGGCCTGCGCAAGACCATCGGCGTGGTGAAGGGCTGCCGCACGGTGCAGAAGACCGACCTGATTCACAACGCCTACCTGCCGCACATCGAGGTCGATGCGCAGAACTACCAGGTGCGCGCCGATGGGCAGTTGCTGTGGTGCGAACCGGCGGACGTGCTGCCGATGGCGCAGCGGTACTTCCTCTTCTGAGAGAAGCTGCTGTAAGGACAGACTATTCCGAAGACCGATTCCGAAGATTGCGACACATTGCCGGCTTCCGCTATGGCGCAATGATGGCTACCCTTCGCCCCCCCTGGGAAAGAGTCCCAGGGGTTTCAATCTCAGGAGAGTCATGTGAAGTTCACCCGTATCGCCGCCACCCTGCTGGCCACCGCCGTCCTTGCCGGCTGCACCGGCACCCCGATGAAGACCCAGACCTACAGCCCCGACCAGTACACCGTGGTCGGCCACAGCGAAGGCAAGGCCACTGGCATCCTGCTGTTCGGCTTCATCCCGATCCAGCAGAACGACCGCTTCGTCCGCGCGCAGAACGCCGCGGTCAAGACCAAGGGCGGTGATGCGCTGATCAACACCCAGGTGCAGGAAAACTGGTTCTGGGCCTGGGTCCTGACCGGCTACACCACCACCGTTTCCGGTGAAGTGATCAAGCTGAACAAGTAAGGCTCTGCCTGCTTTCCGGACCGGTGTGCAATGCCCGGTCCGGCTTCTGCCATTGCCATAAATCAAACTTTTCCCCATCCCCCGCCCCGCTGCCCACCGATTGAGATTCGTCTTATTCGGCTACCTGAACGCGCGCTGAACAATGTGCCCACTGATACGGCAAAGCCTTACGCGGCGGCCGATCCGGCGTGGCGCGACAGTTCGCGGCCATGCCTCCCCAACGCAACTTCCAGTGAAAGCAGGACCCGATCCGGAGTACTCCGATCCCCCGCCAGGACAGGCTCACACAGGCGCTGGAAATCCGCCCCGCATCGCCACTCGGCGACGGGTGCAAGGAGGTTTGCAATGCGCTTTACCAAGACCCTTCTGGCCACGCACATCGCGCTGGCCATCGCCCTGGCGGGGCAAGTGGGCACAGCCAGTGCCACCTGCACCACCAGCGGTGACGGCAAGACATACACCTGCGACGAGACCCTGTGGTGGGGGCTCGATAGCGCTGTGGAGAGCGTCCACGTCGATACCGGCAACGCACGCGGCAGCATGGGCCCCATGGCAGGCTTCGCCATGTACGGCAACGGCTCGAACTGGAACCTGAAGGAAGCGACGCTGATGACCGGCACCGTCTCGGGCCTGCTCAGCGGTTACAAGGCCGATGCCATCCAGGCCAACATCGGCACGAACAACATTTCCATCGACAAGCTGACCATCGTCACCAAGGGCTCCTCGGCCGACGGCATCAACGTCACCGAGAACGCCTACAACTCCACGGTGACCATCGGCGACAACGCCAGCATCACGACTTCCGGCATGGGCGTGCGCGCCAATACCTCGAAGAATGGCGGCACCAACCGCATCCTGCTAGGTAAAGGCGCGGTGATCACTACCACCGGCAGCGGCAGCAATGGCAGCGATGGCAACGGCTACGCAGTCTATGCCGGCAACCGGGACAGCGAAGCACTGTTGTACAAGGGTGATGCCGAAGTGCGCATCGACGATGGCAGCACCATCAGCACGACGGGTTCTTCCGCCCACGCCGTGTTCGCCAACCGTGGCGGCGAGATCCACCTGGGCAGCACCGACATCACCACCGGCAGAAACAACGCCTACGGCATCTATGCGCAGACCCTGGAGGACTTCAATGGCATGCGCGGCGGCAAGGTGCATCTGTATGGCGACACCAAGGTCACCGTGATCGACGGTACCCGCGCCATGTCGGCCAATGGCGCGGACTCCAGCATCGTCTCGGAGAATGCTGCGATCTACGTGCTGGACAGCAGCGCCGCAGAAGATCTCGCCAACCGCAAGGGCATCGCCCTGTACGCCGAGAACCAGGGCAAGCTGGACCTGAAGATGGCTGCCGGCTCCTACCTCAACGGCACCACCAGCACCGCCACCGACGGGGTGATCGACCTCGCCATGGACGGGGCCTCCAGCCAGTGGTTCATGACCGGCAACTCCAACCTGACCAACCTCACGCTCACCGATGGCGCCCAACTGGTCTATGACCGCCACGACGAACACGGCGCCTACACCTACAAGACGCTGACCGTTGATGGCGACTTCACCGGCGGCGGTCACCTGGTGATGAATACCTACCTGGGCGACGACACGTCCGAGACCGACAAGCTCGCCATCAGCGGCAGCACTTCGGGCGATACGCGCGTCACCGTCAACAACACCGACGGCCCCGGTGCCGAAACCCTGGAAGGCATCCAGATGATCACCGTGGGCGGCACCTCCGCTGGCGAGTTCAAGTCCGACCGGGTCACCGAAGGCGGCTACGAGTATGTGCTGCGTCGCGGCGGCAGCTTCGTTGGCTCCACCGGCTCGAACAGCGACTGGTACCTGACCTCGTACAAACCGACCGATCCCGATCCGGAGGACCCACCACCGGTCGATCCGCCACCGGTTGACCCGCCACCGGTCGATCCGCCGCCGGTTGACCCGCCGCCGGTCGATCCGCCACCGGTCGATCCGACTCCGGAAGAGCCGGGGCCCGTCGATCCGGGCCCGACCGACCCGGTGCCGGAAAAGCCCACGCCCAGCGACAAGGACCGCGTGCGTCAGCCCGAAGGTGGCAGCTACACCGCCAACATCGCGGCGGCCAACACCATGTTCCTGCATCGCCTGCATGACCGGACCGGCAACCTGACCTACGTCGACCCGGATACCGGCAAGGAAGTTACCTCGATGCTGTGGATGCGCAACGTCGACGGCTCGACCCGCTGGGAAGACAGCACCGGGCAGCTGAAGACCGAGTCCAACCGCTATGTGCTGCAACTGGGCAGCGACGTGTACCGCAAGGAAACCGACAACGGTGACTGGGTATTCGGCGTGATGGCCGGCTACGCCAACGGCAACTCCACCACCAAGTCGCGCATCACCGGCTACCGCTCGCGCGGCGAAATCGATGGCTACAGCCTGGGCGTGTATGGCACCTGGTACGAAAACAAGGAGGACGAAAACGGCGCCTATGTCGACAGCTGGGTTCTCTACAACGAGTTCGACGCCGACGTGAAGGGCGATCAACTGGCCAAGGAAAGCTACGACCTCAAGGGCATCACCGCCTCCATCGAGGCCGGCAAGACCTTCGAAGTGGCCAAGACCGAGAGCGCCAGCTACTACGTGCAGCCGCAGGCGCAAGTGGTCTACATGGGCGTGAAGGCTGACAGCCACCGCGAGGCCAACGGCACCAAGGTCACCGGCAAGGGCGACGGCAACGTCATGACCCGCCTGGGCGCCCGCGCCGCCGTGCGCAGCAACCAGGCCGGCGGCTTCGCCAACACCTACGGCGTGGAACCCTACGTGGAAACCAACTGGATCCACAACTCCAAGGACTTCGGCGCGAAGATGGGCAGCAGCAAGTTCGAGATGGACGGCGCCAGCGACATCTTCGAAGTGAAGCTCGGCGCCACCAGCAAGGTGAACAGCCGGGTCAACGTCTGGGGTGAAGTGGGCCACCAGTTCGGCGACAACGGCTACCGGGACCAGGCAGTGACCGTAGGGTTCAAGGTCAACTTCTGATCCTGTCGTGACTCCGGGCCGCCGCACGCAACGTGCGGCGGTCTTTTTTTTGCTCACTCCGTTGCTTCAAGCACGAAAACCCTGACTACTCAGTCAATTTTCTTCTGTCAGCCCGGTCGTACCCCTCTGCTGCTATGCTCTGCTGCTCGAGGAAAAAGGTGGACCTGCGATGACGGCGATGACTCCCCAGACGAACGACCGCCCGGGCATCTCGCCCGCGCTGGCCGCGTTGCGCGCCGCCACCCATGCGCTGCATGCCGATCTCGATAGCCGCTCGCCGCTCACCACGACGCTGACCCACGCCGAGTACCTCGACCACGCCGCCCGAGTGCTGGGCTGGATGCGGCCGCTGGAGCGGGCCCTGTGGCCGCTCTGGCCGGACAACGAAGACGCACGCCTGCGTCGTGGCAAGAGCCACTGGCTGGAGGCCGACCTGCTGGCCGGATCGAAGGCCGTCCAAGCCCTGCCCGAGTGCCCCGCCGCGCCAGTTCCGAACAGCCTCGCCGAAGCCTTCGGCATCGCCTACGTCGCCGAAGGCGCCACCCTGGGCGGACGCGTGCTCTATAAGCGCCTCAAGGTCACCCTCGCCCCGCTGCCGCTGCGCTGGCTGCAAGGTTACGGCGAGCACACCGGCGAACGCTGGGGCACCTTCCAGCGCCTGCTGGCCGAGCGCGTCACCACGCCCGAGGACATCGCCCTCGCCCAGAATGCCGCAGTGCGCGCCTTCAGCTCGTTCCGCGACTGGGTGCTGCTCGCCGCGCCAAGCCACGCGGAGCACCCATGAGCGAGCCGCCGGTCACCCTCGCCAACTGCGAGGACGAGCCTATCCACCTGCCGGGCGCTATCCAGCCGCACGGCGCACTGATCGCTCTCGACGACCAGGGCAACGTGCTCGGCAGCAGCGATAACCTGGGCACCCTGCTCGGCATCTGTGCCACGCTGGGCGAGCCCCTGGCGGAGTCGGACGTCGGCCCCGGCGTGCTGTCGATGCTCGCCGAAGGCATGCGCGAGGAAGGCCCCTGGGTGAACAGCGTGGAAGCACGGATCAACCGGCGCTTCTTCGACGTGATCGGCCACAGCCATGAAGGCGTGCGCTACCTGGAATTCGAGCGGCGCGCAGCCGGCACCGCCTCCTTCACCAGCTTCGCCCTCAATGCCCAGCGCCTGGTCAGCCAGCTGCAGTTGCGCAATGACGTCGAAAGCCTGCTGGTCAGCGTCACCGAGGAAGTGCGGCGGATGACCGGTTACGACCGTGTCATGGCCTACCGTTTCAACGAGGACGACTCCGGCGAGGTGGTCGCCGAATCCCGCCGCGAGGACCTGGAAAGTTACCTCGGCCAGCGCTACCCCGCGTCGGACATTCCGGCCCAGGCGCGCCGCCTCTACCTGCAGAACCCGGTGCGACTGATCGGTGACGTGGCCTACCAGCCGGTGGCGGTGCGGCCGACACTCAACCCGCAGAGCCGCCAGCCGTTCGATCTGAGTTACAGCACGCTGCGCAGCGTTTCGCCGATCCATTGCGAATACCTCGCCAACATGGGGGTGCGCGCGTCGATGAGCATTTCCATCGTGGTCGGTGGACGCCTGTGGGGGTTGTTCTCCTGCCACCACATGAGCCCGAAGCTGGTGCCGTATCCGATCCGCATGTCCTTCCAGGTGTTCTCCCAGGTGTGCAGCGCCCTGGTCGAACGACTGGAGCAGAGTCGCATCAGCGAACTGCTGCGCCAGGCCTCGGAGCGCCAGCAGGCGCTGCTGCGCCGCACCCGCGACGCCGACGATCTGCTCAGCGCCCTGACCCGTCCCGGCGCGAGCGTCGCCGACCTGCTGCCCTGCGACGGCGCGGTGGTGATGCTGGGCGGGCGCGCCAGCAGCATCGGCGGCGACTTCGAGGATCTGGCCGTATCGATCATTTCGCAGCTGCAGCACGAGGAGGAGCTCGACCTGTTCCACAGCGACCGCCGCCTGGAGTTGAGCGACGACCGCAACGACCCGCGCTACTGCGGCGTCATGGCCATCCGTTTTCACCGCCAGGAAGCGGGCTGGATCGTCTGGTTGCGCATGGAGCAGGTGCACCGCATCCGCTGGGGCGGCAAGCCGGAGAAGATCGTCAGCACCGGCCCGTCCGGCCCGCGCCTGACGCCGCGTGGCTCGTTCGAGGCCTGGGAGGAAGTGGTGCGCGGCCGCTCCATGCCGTGGACCGGCATCGACGTCTCCATCGCCGAGAAGCTGCGCACCGAACTGGTCGAGTTGTGCCTGAACCGCGCCGGCGAGATCGACCGCATGCGCCAGCGCCTGATCGCCGTGCTCGGCCACGACCTGCGCAACCCGCTGCAATCGATTTCCATGGCTGCAGCCATGCTTTCCTCCAGCGATGTACGCAACGCCGAGTTGCGCCAGCACATCACCTACTCCAGCAGCCGGATGGAGCGGCTGATCAGCCAGATCCTGGAGATGAGCCGCTTGCAGAGCGGCGCGGGAATGACGGTGAAACCGGTGGGCGCCGATCTCTCGCGTCTGGTGCACGACATCGTTCAGGAAACCGACGTGGCCTATCCGGGCCTGGCCATCGAGACGGCCATCGAGACAGGCGTGCAGGCGCATGTCGACCCGGACCGCTACCTGCAGGTGGTCGCCAACCTGCTGAGCAATGCGCGGCACCATGGCCGCCCCGGCCGACCGGTGCTGGTGGAACTGTGCCGCCAGGGCGAACTGGTCCGCCTGAGCGTGCTCAACGAGGCAGAGCCCCTGGATGACGCGCGCCTGGCCAACCTCTTCGTCCCGTTCAAGCAGGAAGCCGGCGGCCACAGCCGCAACAAGAGCGGGCTGGGCATAGGCCTCTACGTTTCCCAGGCCATCGTCCAGGCCCATGGCGGTCGGATCGAAGTCGAACAGGCCGACGGCATCATCACCTTCAGCGTGCTGGTGCCGCTCAACCCCTGACTCCGTCTTTTCGTAGGCGTGGACTTGCTCCTACAGTTCTTCACGAAGAACGGCGCCTTTGGGCGCCGTTTCAATGTCACAGCCAATGTCAACGCAGCTGGCTGTCCTTGCTGCCGCGACGGTTGTAACCGGCGTAGTTCGCCTGCTCCTTGTCATGTTCGGTCTGGCACTTCACGCACAGGCGCACGCCGGGGATGGCCTTGCGCCGTGCCTCGGGGATCGGTGCATCGCACTCCTCGCAATGGGTCAGGCTTTCGCCCTTGGGCAACTGGTTGCGCGCCCGCGCGATGGCATCCTCGATGGTGCTGTCGATCTGCTCCTGAACCGCTCCGTCGTTCGCCCAACCACTGGCCATGACGACCTCCCATACCTCGCTCAGTATGCGTACAGATATGACGGTTGAGATCGTGCTTTGCAAGGGCAACGTCAGGCAGGAAAGCGGAACTTCGCGTGCGATATATCGGATTTATCTGACATTCATTCCGGAGGCGGACCTCGAAAATGTCGGCACTTTCGATAACTCAAGGACCATATCATGCGCCGCCTCTCCGCGCTGCTGAGCTGCCTGCTGCTTTCAACCACCGCCGCAACCGCGCTGGCGGGCGAGCCGGAAAGGCTCACCACCGATCCGTTGATGCAGGACATCGAACGCTATCTGCTGCTGTACAGCGCCACCGGCGATGAACGGTTCCTGACGCGCCTCGACAATCTGGGCACGACCTTTGCCGACAAGCTCGCCGCCCAGCGCAACGCCACCGCCCTCAAGGACATCTGGGCGCTCTATCAGCAGACGCTCGCCAAGGTACGGGATGCGTACAACAAGAAAGGGGGCGACCTGCCCACCGCCGTCCGGCAAACCCGCGAGGTGGCCCAATTGTTCGACAGCTTCCTGGAAGCCGGTGCAGACACCTCTTCCAAGCTGCACATCGACCTGCGCGAGCTGGCACTACTGGAAGCGCGCAAGGCCAACGGCAAGCTGTTGGGCGAGTCGGCCGATGAAGAGTCGCAGCGGATCCTGGCATTGCAGCAAGACATCCAGTCCCAGCTCGAGGCCATGCCAGCCGGCAACGAGCGAGACGCGCTGCTGATGCGCTGGACCTATCTGCGCAAAGCCGAAGGCCCCTCGGGCACCCTGCTCTACCCGTTCAACGCGCAGATCGAATACCTCACGCGCTATCTCCCCCAGAGCTGATGTTCCGGGGAACTGCGGCGCGACCTTACTCTTTCACTTCCATGTATTCGCGGGCCCAGATCTGGTACTCCTCGGGCAGCGTGTACTTCTTCGCCAGCTCCGAAGCGGTCAGGTCGGAGGCATGCACGCCGCGCTGCTCGCGCAGGCAGTCATAGGTGGCCTTGATCGCGGCAAAGTAAGCGGCGTGACCGTCGACCACGATGCGCACGCCCAGCTCGGCCAGGCGCGCGTCATCGCGCAGCTCGGGGTTGCCGTAGGACACCAGCATCAGCGGCACGGACAGGTGGCGGGAGATGGCCTCCAGGTGGTCGAAGTCGCGGATGCCGACCATGCAGATGCCATCGGCGCCAGCGGCCTGGTAGGCCAGGGTGCGGCGGATCACGTCGTCCACCTCCAGCACTTCGGCATTGGTGCGGGCAATGATCGCCATTTCCGAATCGATGCGCGCTTCCAGCGCCGCGCGGATCTTGCCGACGCCCTCCTCGACCGGGATCAGGTCAGTGGACTTACGGCCGAACTGCGCGGGCAGCAGGGTATCCTCGATGGTCAGCGCGGCCACGCCGGCGCGTTCCAGCTCGACGATGGTGCGCATGGTGTTCAGCGCGTTGCCGTAGCCGTGGTCGGCATCGGCAATCACCGGCAGTCGGGCGACGCGACCGATGCGGGTGGCTTGCTCGGTGAATTCGCTCAGGGTGATCAGCGCGAAATCAGGCGCCGCCAGAACTTGTAGTGAAGCTACAGAACCGCCCAGGATACCTACTTCGAAACCCAGGTCGCCGGCGATGCGTGCCGACATGGGGTCGAACACCGAAGCGGTGTGATAGCAGGCTGAAGAATTCAGTAAGGCGCGGAAATCCTTGCGCAATTCGTGGAAGGAGGCTCTGTGCATGGTGGGATCCAACGGCTGGTACGGGGTGGGAGAACGGAAATCAGATAGTGGAAAACTCTTGTAGGAAAACTACAGGAACACAATGTAGCAAAACTACAAGCTACTCCCCAAGCCCTCTTTGCCACCATAGTCTTCCGACGGATACCCTGAATTTCGGCAGACACTCGCGTACACTGCGCGGCCGTTTTTTCTCCGGACACTCCGCATCATGTTCCCGACCACTGCGGCCCGCGCCCTGGGCATCGACTTCGGCACCTCCAACTCCACCGTCGGCTGGTGGCGTCCGGACAGCGAACCGCTGATCGCCCTGGAAGACGATAAGATCACCCTGCCCTCGGTGATCTTCTTCAATGTCGAGGAGCGCCGTCCGGTATACGGCCGCATGGCCCTGCACGAATACCTGGAAGGCTACGAAGGCCGCCTGATGCGCTCGCTGAAAAGCCTGCTGGGCTCCTCGCTGTTGAAAAGCGAGACCACCGTGCTGGGCAGCGCCATGCCGTTCAAGGATCTGCTCGGGCTGTTCATCGGCGAACTGAAGAAGCGCGCCGAAACGGTCGCCGGGCGCGAGTTCGAGTCCGTCGTGCTGGGTCGTCCGGTGTTCTTCGTCGACGACGATCCCAAGGCCGACCAGGAAGCCCAGGACACCCTGGTGGCCGTGGCGCAGAAGCTCGGCTTCAAGGATGTCTCCTTCCAGTACGAACCGCTTGCCGCGGCCTTCGACTACGAGCGCAGCATTGCACGTGAAGAACTGGTGCTGATCGTCGACATCGGTGGTGGTACCTCGGACTTCTCACTCGTGCGCCTGTCGCCGGAGCGCCGCGAAGTGGCCGACCGCCAGGGCGACATCCTCGCCACCGGCGGCGTGCACATCGGCGGTACCGACTTCGACAAGCAGCTGAGCATCCAGGGCGTGATGCCGCTGTTCGGCTACGGCAGCAAGATGAAGAGCGACGCCTTCATGCCGACCAGCTACCACCTCAACCTTGCCACCTGGCACACCATCAACGCGGTGTACGCGCAGAAGTCCCAGCTGGCGCTGCAGAACATGCGCTACGACATCGTCGACGCCACCGGCATCGACCGCCTGTTCAAGCTCATCGAGCAGCGCGCCGGCCACTGGCTGGCGATGCAGGTGGAAGCCAGCAAGATCGAGCTGTCCGACACCGAGCGCCGCGACATCGACCTGGCGCGCATCGAAGCCGGCCTGGTAGCCGAGCTGAGCCGCGAACTGTTCGAAAGTGCCATCGGCCCGCTGCTGGAGCGCGTGCGCGGCAGCATCAGCGAGCTGCTGAGCGCGGCTGACGTAGACCCGGCGCGGGTCGACACTGTGTTCTTCACCGGCGGCTCCTCCGGCGTGCCGGCGCTGCGCCAGAGCGTGGCGGCGATGCTGCCCAACGCCCGCCACATCGACGGCGACCGCTTTGGCGGCATCGGCAATGGCCTGGCCATCGAGGCGATGAAGCGCTACGGCTGAGCAGCGGCTCACTGACGCAACGGCCGCCATGCGCTAGTGTGGCGGTATACCCCTCGCGCTCGGAGCCCGCCATGCGCCCCCTCCAACTGACCAGCCTGCTGCTCCTGTCCGCCGCGTTGTCCGCCTGCGGCCTGGGCGAGACCGCCGCCACCGCGGCCACCACCGCCAACCTGCAGGCCCAGCAGGCGCAACAGGCCCAGCAGCAGATGCAGCAGCTCAAGCAGCAGGTCGATGCGGCCAATGTGCAGAACCAGCAGCGGCTGGAGGACGCACTCAAAGCCAGCGAGTAAAGGCGGCCGCGATCACAGCACGCAGATTTCTTGAACGTCCGCGCGCTCAGGTGGCTCAAACTTGAGCGAGTGAGTTGCTCAACCAAGGAGAACACCATGTACAAGCGATCACTGCTGGCGCTGTTGGTACTGGCCTCGGTGGCGGGCTGCGCTTCCACCAAGGTGCAGAACCCGGTCAACTACATCACCTTCCGCGACCAGCCGCTGGTGCGCAACGTCGAGAAGGGGATGAGCCAGGAAGAAGTCCTGAAGATCGGCGGCACGCCGTCCTCCACGCAGAAACGCCTGATGAAGCCGGGCAGCTGCAACAGCTACATTCTCAGCAAGGACGGGCAGCAACAGCCTTTCTACGTGAGTTTCGACGGCAGTGGCCGGGTGGATGGGTCGGGCTTCATGACCTGTTCCGAACTCGACCGCCACGAGCGCGATGCCCAGCCGTGACGGTGCTCCCGGTGTGACCACAAGGCCCTCGCCCATCGGCGGGGGCCTTTTCATTCGGCAACCTTTCCTGTCACAGCGCCACGATCACGGACGCCGGGATGTTCCCACCACTCGGTGGCCATCTATCATCCCAGCAGCGACCTCAGGAGCCGACCATGAAATACCGCATCATCGAATTGCCCGCCTTCGAAGTGGTGGGCATGGACTACCGTGGCAGTACGCAGGACGACAGTATCGGCCAGCTGTGGCAACGCTTTCTGCCACGCGAGCAGGAAGTCGCGGCCAGCGCGACGGACAAGACCGCCTATGGCGTCTGCACTCAACTGCCGGGCGGCGAGTTCCACTATATCGCCGGCCTGCCGGTGGCGCCCGGCGCCGACATTCCCGAGGGCATGGTGAGCTTCCAGGTACCGGCGCAGAAGTACGCGGTGTTCACCCACATTGGCCCGGTCACCGCCATCGCCGACAGTTTCCAGGCCATCTATTCCAGCCTGCTGTCGCGCCACGGCCTGGAGCCGAAGAAAGGCGTGGACCTTGAGCGTTACACCGAGCGCTTCCTCGGCCCGCAGGACCCGGCGTCGGAGACCGATCTCTACATCCCGATTTACTGAACCACCAATCGGAGCGCGTAACATCTAGGGCGTTATACGCTTCATAGCGACCGATCCGGCTTTTCGTAGGAACGAGCTTGCTCGCGAACACCTTCGCTGCAAGGCGGTTCGCGAGCAAGTTCGCTCCTACAGTTCCCCATCGCCCTCACTTGCGCTTCGCCGGTGCCGGCGCCTTCGACGGCTGCTTCATCTGCTGCAGCAGCGCGGCACACTGGTTGTCGTCCTGCTTGCTCGGCGCGATCAGCGCCAGCAGCGCCGCCGCCGGGGCGACCGCCACGCCCAGGGCGACCATCCCCGCGCCACGCGCCGCCAGCGGCACCACATGCACGCCTGCCCTGGGACTCTTGAAAGTGCCTTGCACATAGAGCGGTGAGCGCAGCGAGAAGATGCGCACGCCCTTGCTCTGCGGGGTGATGTCCAGGTCGAGTTGTTCGCTGGCAAAGTTCGCCGTGCCGTCCACCGTGATAAACGCGTTCTCGGTGTCGAAGGCGAACAGCCGCGGCTTGGCCAGGCCATTGGTAATATCCACGTCCGCAGCGGCGCAGTTGATCTTCACCTCGTCGTCGCCGAACAGCTTGTTCACCACGTAGTTGCCCACGTTGAGCCCGGCGATTTCCATCAGGCTGCGGCTGATTCGGCCATCGTTGATCAGCAGCTTCATCTCGCCGTTGGCGCCCGCCAGGATGGTCGCCACCGAGTTGCCGGTGCCGGTGAGGGCCGCGTCGCCGTTCAGTTCGCCGAAGCTGGACTGCATCGGCGCAAAGCTGGGAAACAGCTCCTTGAGCTTGAAGCTGCGCGCCTGCAACTGGACCCTGCTCTGCAGCGGCGTCTTGCCGCCGTCCAGGCGGATGTGCGAATCCAGCGTGCCGCCGGCCACGCCGAAGCGCAGCGGCTCCAGGGTCAGCAGACCGTCATTGAGCACCAGATGGGTATAGAGGTCGCTGATCGGCAGCTTGTCGCTGTGCACGATGCGCTTGCCGGTGAACTCCACGTCGGCGTCCATGGCGCGCCAACGGTCGGTGCGGAACTCTTCCACCGGCAGCACTTTGTCCGCCGGCTGGCGGGTGCTCTGGCCACGCGCCTGTTTCTCCTTGTTGGAATCGGCGCCGATCAGCGGGCCGAGGTCGGCCATGCGCAACTGCTCGGAACGCAGCTTTCCGGAGAGCTTGGGCCGCGGCTGGCGATTGACGAACAGCAGGTCGCCATGCAGGTCGCTGTCACCGACCTTGCCGTTGAAGTTCTCGTAGTGGAATTGCGCACCGGCGGGATCGTGCAGCTCCGCCTTCAAGCGGCCATCGGTCGCGTAGGCCGGGGTATCGGGCAGGGTCACGCCGGTGAGCGGAAAGAGATTGGCCATGCTGGTCCCGGCCAGCTTCAGGCGCAGGTCCAGGGCACCGAGGTTCAGCGGGTCGACCAGCGTGCCGACGATGCTCGCACGCGTGCTGCCGGCAGACACATCGGCCTGCACCGGGAAGGGCCGGGCCGCATCCTGCAGGGCGAGCATGCCACCGACCTTGCCGGAGCCACTGAGCGGGAGTCCCTTGTACTGGCCCTTGAGCTTCCAGCCGAACACGTAGTCCTGGGTGCCGGCCCTCTCGCCGCCGGCCAGCGCCTTGCCCGCCAGCTGGCCGAAGGGTACCGGCTTGCCAAGCGGATCAACCACCAGCTCCAGGCGGGTCTTCAGGGTCTGGTCATCGAGGGTGACGCTGCCCTTGTCGAAGCCGATCTCGCCGATGTCCAGCGTCCACGAGGACTTCTCGGGCAGGGCGTCGGGGTCCTCTTCTTTCTTCGGCAACTCGAAGGTCCAGGTCGCCCGCCCATCCGCGAGCCGCAGGAGATCGGCGCTGGGTCGGGTGAGGACGATCTGCGGAATGCGCACGGTCTGCCACAGCAGCGGCAACGGGGCGAGCCGGAACTCCACCTTCTCCAGGCTGGCGAACAGGTTCTTGCCCGAAAGCGCCGAGTGCGTCTTGCCGGCCGCCCAGTCGGGGTTGCCCAGGGTGATATCGGCGGCGCTGAAATGCGGCCACGGCACATAGGCACGCCAGCCGCCTTCTGCGGGTTCCGTGCGCCAGAAAACCTGCAGGTCGCCGTTGATGGCGAAGGTGCGGCCCAACTCAGTGGACACTTTCTCATTGATGGTCGGCTTCAGCCGGTTCCAGTCGAAGGTGGCGATGAAGACCACCAGTGCAGCGATCACCGCGAGGATACCGAGGAAGACCCAAAGGCAGATTCTTTTCCCGCGCGTCATATCCGAAAACTCCCTGCTTGCCGCGTCGGTGGAAGCAGCGGAGCCCCCGCGCCGCTGCCGATAATCGTCGGCCGCCTGAGCATGCCGGGCCGGCATTCTCCCTTGGCCTGTGGTCTTGGACCAGCATAGCCAGCCGATGGCTCCCGTTAACTGCAAGACAATCGCAGCACGGCAAACAGCCAGGCAAAAAAACCAAACTTTCCGGCGCCACCAGGACTCACATCCCTTGTGACCCGATTCGCGCCGCGCGCCAACGCAGCGCCGGCCCGTCACAAGGCCCGCCGTAAGGAGACAACTGATGAACCAGGCACAACTGAGCGACGTCCAGACCCTGCGCGAACGAGCGCGCCGCAACATAGAAGAAGGCGCCGTGACCGAGGGCTACCAGGCCGACCGGCAGACCGTACTGCGGCTGCTCAACGAGGCGCTGGCCACCGAACTGGTCTGCTACCTGCGCTACAAGCGCCACTACTTCATGGCCACCGGCCTGAAGGCGAGCGTGGCCGCCGCCGAATTTCTCGAACACGCCGGCCAGGAACTGCAGCACGCCGACCAGCTGGCCGAGCGCATCATGCAGCTGGGCGGTGAGCCGGACTTCAACCCAAACGGGCTGACCCAGCGCTCCCATGCCGAATACGTGGCCGGCGCCAACCTGCGCGAAATGGTCACTGAGAACCTGGTCGCCGAGCGCATCGCCATCGACAGCTACCGCGAGATCATCGTCTACCTGGGCGATGCCGATCCGACGACGCGCCGGCTGTTCGAGGAGATCCTCGCCCAGGAAGAAGAGCACGCCGACGACATGGCGGACATCCTGCAAGACCTGAAGTAACCCTCTCCTGACCTCATCGAAGCCCGGCTCCGGCCGGGCTTCGTGCTGTTGGCGCCGGCGCCGGAGGCCACCGTGGGAGCGGAAACAACCGCGATGCTTTCCTCCGGCGGCGGGCCTGTCCCGGACGGAGCCCCCTCCTACGAATCCCTGGGACATCCGTGCACCCCATCAGACTCCTGGGCCTGGTGGCCGCCAACCCTTATCCCAGAGCCTTTCCTCGCCAGCGCCTCACAAAGTATCTATAAATACGATACTAACAATCACAGCGATATCGCCCATCGAAGGCATTGATACAAGTCATTATTAAAAAATAAATACCTGATTTATAAGTATTTTTATAACAATCATCGGCATCGATAGCGACTATCTTCCGGCATCGTTTTCCAATCGATAATCCAGAACAGATACTGAGCCCGTGTCCAACGAACTCCCCACTCTTTCTGGAGCCGCATCATGAAACGCACCCTCGTACTTGGCTTTGCCCTCTCCGTACTTGCTGCCAATGCCGCTTTCGCCGGCTCCCAGCAGGACTCCCCTGTAATCAATGCCAGCCAGACCCAGGTTCTGGTTCAGGAAGGCGCCGAACGCAGCCTGGGTCAACAGCAGAAACTGCTGGACGCGGCCAAGGCCCGTATCGCCGAAAACGGTTCCAGCCAGTCGGTCGATCGCCTGATCCAGAAAATGAACGTGGCCGAGAATGGCTCCAGCCAGACCGTCGAACGCCTCCACAAGCAACTGGGCGTGGCTGAAAACGGTTCGAGCCAAACCATCGACCGGCTGCACAGCGAGATGAGCGTTGCAGAAAACGGTTCGAGCCAGTCGGTTGACCGCCTGCATCAGGCAATGAGCGTCGCCGAGAATGGCTCCAGCCAGACCGTCGACCGCCTGCACAAGCAACTGGGCGTAGCTGAAAACGGCTCGAGCCAAACCATCGACCGGCTGCACAGCGAGATGAGCGTTGCAGAAAACGGTTCGAGCCAGTCGGTTGACCGCCTGCATCAGGCAATGAGCGTCGCCGAGAATGGCTCCAGCCAGACCGTCGACCGCCTGCACAAGCAACTGGGCGTAGCTGAAAACGGCTCGAGCAAAACCATCGACCGTCTGCACAGCGACATGAGCGTTGCCGAAAACGGTTCCGAGCACACCGTCGACCAACTGCACAGCAACATGGTGGCCGAATCCGGTGGCGATACCGTCTTCGATGCCCACCTGAAGGCATGAAGCTCCAGGCAGTACACCGCAAGGTGAGAGAAAAGCCCGGTCCCGCCGGGCTTTCTTATCGCTCGAAACCCGCGCAACCCCGCCATCGATATCAGGCCAGCCGCGATTTGTAACGGCATCTTGCCTGAAAGCTGCTCAAGCATGCTTGAAAACGCCGCCCTAGAGCGGTTTTCGTCGTTCCATCATTGACGGCGATAGTTGAAATTAGCCGGCTAAATAATCGACAACACTGATGCTCTGTATTACCCAGCATCGTTTTTAAATCGATTTATCCGAAGGGAAAATAACCCTGTAGCCAAAACATTCCGCCCCCCTTTCGGAGCCACACCCCATGAAAACCAAGATCGCCCTCAGCCTTGCACTGACTTCCCTGATGACCGCCAGCGCCGTCTTCGCCGCCCCGGCCATCCTCAACAACGGCCCGCGCAGCACCGAGCAGCTCCAGCAACAGAGCGCCGAAGCCCGCGTTGCCGCCAACGGCGCCGAGCGCACCATCGATCGCCTGCACAAGCAGATGGGTGAAGGTCGCGTCGCCGATAACGGTTCCGAACGCACCATCGACCGCCTGCACAAGCAAATGGACGAGGCCCGCGTCGCCGACAACGGTTCCGAACGCACCATTGACCGCCTGCACAAGCAAATGGACGAGGCCCGCGTCGCCGACAACGGCTCCGAGCGCACCATCGACCGCCTGCACAAGCAGATGGATGACGTCCGCGTAGCCGAGAACGGCTCCGAGCACACCATCGACAAGCTGCACGGCAACATGGTCGCCGAGTCCGGTGGTGACACCGTGTTCGACGCCCACCTCAAGCGTGTTTCCTGATCGGCACGAAATACGCCGAACAGGCGAAAGAAAAGCCCGGCATCTGCCGGGCTTTCTCATTTCTGCGCTGGCGCAATCCGATCAGTGTTTCGTCTCGCCTGCATCCGGCTCGCCATCGGAGCGGCCGATGCTCGCTGGCGCCTCCACCACCAGCTCCTCCGGCACCTCCTCGACACGCGGGTCCAGCGCAGCCGCCATCGGGCTGACGGTGTCGGGCATGGCCACGTGATGCAGCGGCGCCTCGTCGACACGGTGCACACCGGTCACGCGCTTGGGCTGCACCCAGAAGATCAGGATCAACGCATAGGCCGACACCAGCATGTAGAACATGCCCGGCCCGAAGTGGCGCATCATCGCGCCGGCAAACAGCGGGCCGATACAGGCGCCGACGCCGTAAGTGGTCAGCAGCATGGCCGATAGCGCCACCCGCCGGGACTGCTCGACGTGGTCGTTGCCCAAGGCCACGGCCAGCGGATAGAGGGTGAACAACAGCATGCCGGTGACGAAACCGTTCACCAGCAGCAAGGTGTACGGCAACTCGATCAGCCCCCACATCGGCACTGCGGCCAGGCACAGCAGCAGGGCGTTGACGCGGATCAGCCAGCTGCGGTTGACGCGGTCGGACAACCAGCCCAACGGCCACTGAGCGCAGAAGCCGGCGACAATGCACATGCCGACGAAGAAGCTCGACTGCGCGGTGTCCAGGCCGTTGCGCGCTGCATACACCGGCGCCAGGCCATAGAAGGCGCCGACCATCAGGCCGGCGACGAAGATGGTGCCCAGCGACTGCGGCACGCGCTTCCAGAAGAAGCCGATCTCCAGCGGCGCCGCCACCAGCTTGGCCGGGTGCACGCGACGGGTCAGCGCCAGCGGGATCAGGCAGGAGGAGAAGCAGATCGCGACCAGCAGCAGCGGCTTGTAATCCAGCGCCGGGCTCAGCGCCAGCAGGCCCTGGCCGACCACCAGGCCGGCGTCCACCGCCACCATGTAACCGGCGAACACCTTGCCGCGCTGGTGCCCTTCGGCCTGCTCGTTGAGCCAGCTCTCGATCACCATGTACTGGTTCATCATCACCGCGCCCATGACAAAGCGCAGGACGATCCACACCTCCAGTTGCGAGACCAGCGCGTGGATCAGCACGATCACCGTCGCCATGCCGGCACAGGCGACGTAGGAGCGGATGTGGCCGAAGCCGGCGATCAGCTTGTGGCCGAACTTGCCGCCACAGACCAGGCCGAAGTAGTAAGCCGCCATCAGGCCGCCGACCCAGAGGTCGCTGACGCCTTCCTGGGTCAGGCGCAGGCCCATGTAGGTGGTGAACAGGCCGGAGCCGGCGAGCATCAGCAGCGTGGCGGTATAGAGTGCAGGGAACGTGACGAGCGGGCTGAACATGGCAGGTCCGGCAGCAGAAAGGAACGAAGGGTGTGGCGGCAGAAACCGGCCGTCCGGACATCGGACAGCGCCGGCGAGGCAAAGATCACATGCCTGCACCGCCAAGCATTATGGTCGGCAGCCGGCCCGCCGGCTATCGGCCGCGCGCCCGCCGGGACCCGGTCGGGAGATGGCGATCCGCATCCTGCTGCGGGCAATGGGCGGGCGGGTTGCCACCGGTGCGACATCATGACCGTCCATCCGAAAGCAACTTGTTGAAATTTATTGGAAATACTCAGGTCGTAGGGTGCGTGCAGTTTTCAGGAGAACACCACGTGAACCACGCAACCCGTAGCCTGCGAAAGACCCTTGACGCCGTCGCTGCCAACAATGAAGCCACGGCCCTTGAAGTCATGCGGGCGGTCGAACAGGTCCAGGATGACCTGCTCCGACAGAAGCTGCTCAAGGCCGTCCATCATCTCAACCTGGACGCCGCCGAACTGCGCGCCCTGCGTGAAGAGATCGCCTCACCGCTGACCCGTCGCGCCTGATTCGCCTCAGGCGATGGCCGGCTGTGTCGGCCGGCGGTGAACCCAGATGCGCTTGAGCACCGTGGCGAACTGCGCCGACAGCCGGCCGCTGTTATAGGTCTGGCCATAGCGCGCGGCAATCGCCTGCACCGCCTTCGACAGCTGCGCATAACGGCGCGCCGGCAGGTCCGGATAGAGGTGATGCTCGATCTGGTGGCTGAGGTTGCCGGTAAGGATATGGAACAGCGGCCCGCCCTTCAGGTTGCTCGACCCGCGCAACTGGCGCAGGTACCAGTGGCCGCGCGTCTCGCCCTGCAGCACCTCGGGCGGGAACACCGCCGCCTTTTCGGTGAAGTGGCCGCAGAAGATCACGGTGAAGGTCCACAGGTTGCGCAAGAGGTTGGCGATCACATTGCCCAGCAGCACCGCGCCGAAAGCGCCGGTGAACAGCCCGAGCAGCGGGAAAACCCCGTAATCCTTCACCCACTGGCGGCCGACCTTGGCGTTGAACTGGCGCAGCAGCGGGCGCAATTCCTCCTTGCTCATCCGCCCTTTAACATACTTGTCCAGGCGCAGGTGCTGCACCGCCACGGCGTACTGGAACAGCAGCGCCTGCAACGTCACCCACAGCGGCTGCCAGCGATAGAACGGCTTCCATTTCTGCTCGGGGAACAGCCGCACCACGCCATAACCCACGTCGTCGTCCATGCCCAGCACATTGGTGTAGGTGTGATGCACATGGTTGTGCGTGTGCCGCCAGAAATCCGCGGGGCCGACGATGTCCCACTCGTACTGCCGCCCGGAGAATTCCGGGTCGTTCATCCAGTCGTACTGGCCATGCATGACGTTATGGCCCAGTTCCATGTTCTCCAGGATCTTGCCCAGCCCGAGCAGGAAGGTGCCCAGCAGCCAGGTGGGCGGGAACCAGCCGGCCATCAGCAGCGCGCGGCCACTCCAGCAGCAGAAGCGCACCGCCGCGCGGATGCGGCGGATGTAGCGGGCGTCGCTCTCGCCCAGATCATGCAGGGTGCGCTGGCGCAGGGCGTCCAGTTCGGCACCGAAGGCTGCCAGCTCGGCAGCGCTGAGGTCGCGGTCTTCACGCATGGCGGTGGCTTCCAGACTATTCAGAGATCGACAGTCAGGTCGCCCTGGGGCGCGCTGACACAAATGCGGATGGGCTGGCCGGGCTCGCTTAACAGCTCGCCGCTGCGCAGGTCGCGCACGCAGCCGCTGACCAGCGTGCAGGTACAACGGGTGCAGACGCCCTGGCGGCAGCCATGCACCGGACGCAGTCCATGGGACTCGGCCTGCTCCAGCAGGCTGCGGCGGCTGTCGCCGGCCACCTGCAGTGCGCTGCGGGCGAAGCGCAGGTTCACGGCTTTCGCCGGTTCGCGGTCGCCCCAGGCCGGCGGACTGAAGCTTTCGACCTGCAGGCTGCGGCTGCTCGCCCCCAGCGCTTGGCGCACGGTTTCGACAAATCCGCCGGGGCCGCAGACCAGTACGTGGCGACCATCCAGATCGGCCACGTGCTCGCGCTGGAAACGCCCGGACAGCTCGCCCTCCAGCGCGGCATCGCCGCTCAGTGCCCAGCGCAGCTCGAGGTTGGGGTATTGCCGCGCCAGCGCTTGAAGGCCCTCGACGAAGGCCTTCTGGCCGTGCTGGCGGACGTAGTGCAGCAGCGTGACAGGGCCGCCGTAACCGCGCGTCAGTGCCTCGCGCAGCAGACCGAGCAAGGGTGTCAGACCACTGCCTGCGGCCAGCAGCAGCACCCCCTGGTCATCGGTCGGCCAGCTCAGGTCGCCGTCCGCCTGGCCAAGCTCCAGCATTTCGCCGACGCACAGTTGTTGCAGCAGGAAAGTGGAAATCCGTCCGCCCGGTTGCCGCTTCACCGCGAACTCCAGGCAACCGTCCTCGGCGATCCGGGTGAGACTGTAGCTGCGGCTGTGGCGCACACCGTCGCGCTCGACGAACAGCTGCAGGTGTTGGCCAGGCCGCGCGCCGCGCCAGTGCGCGTTGGGGCGCAGGCGCAGTTCGAGCATGTCGTCCGCCACCCACCGCCGCGCCTCGACCCGCGCGAACACCCGGCGCAACGACCAGCCACGGTTGCACACGCGCAGCACGGCATCTACATCCGACTCGCGCAGCCACTGGCTATGCACCAGCGCGCGAAGCGGCGACAGCAGGGGCGAGATGAAACGCAGGCCCTCGAAGGGAAGCAGGGACATGAAGGCGTACCAAACAGTAAACATGTGTTCACTTAAAATCGCACGACCCGAACTTTTCAGTCAACATCTGTTCACTGTAATGATCAGGAACCTCCCCGGCGCCGGCTCGCATTTGCTAGAGTGCCTGCGCCTTCGCCTTGGATAGCAGTGCCTCATGTCCACTCCCCGCGCCGAACAGAAACAACAGACCCGCCTGGCCCTGATGGATGCCGCGCGCAGCCTGATGGACAGCGGCCGCGGCTTCGGCAGCCTGAGCCTGCGGGAAGTGGCGAAGGCGGCAGGCATCGTGCCTGCCGGGTTCTACCGGCACTTCACCGACATGGACCAGCTCGGCCTCGCCCTGGTCGCCGACGTCGACGAGACCTTCCGCAAAACCCTGCGCGTGGTGCGCCACAACGAGTTCGAGCTGGGTGGCGTGATCGAGGCCTCGGTGCGCATCTTCCTTGACGCGGTGACTGCCAACCGCACCCAGTTCCTTTTTCTCGCCCGCGAGCAATACGGCGGCTCGCACCCGATCCGCCAGGCCGTGGGCGAGCTGCGCCAGCGCATCACCGACGACCTCGCCGCCGACCTTGTGCTGCTCAACAAGCTGCCGCACCTCACCGCCCAGGACATCGACGTGATCGCCGACCTGGTGGTGAAGACCGTGTTCGCCACCCTTCCCGAGCTGATCGACCCGCCGGCCGACAGCCTGCCAACGCACCTTTCACCCCAGGCCAAGATCACCCAGCAGCTGCGCTTCATCATGATCGGCGCCAAGCACTGGACCGGCATCGGCTCGCGGCCCTGAGCCAGCCCCTTCGCACCCTGCCCGACCTGTAGAAGCGAGCTTGCTCGCGAAACCTGTAGAAGCGAGCTTGCTCGCGAACAAATTCTGCAGTGAAGCGGTTCGCGAGCTTGCTCGCTGCTGGAAAGATCCGCACCGCCCCGCCTTGGTGCGCACCGTTTTCGTGCGCACCATCGTCGGGCGCGCACGCCATTCCTGATCGTTCGGACAAGCGCTCCAGCCCGCGCCAAGCCTGACGGCTACCCACGCTGGCAAGCCCCTTGCTGTAGCACCGCCATTGCTACTGCCGGACGCTGCCATGCTGGTCATTCATCAACGAATCGAACCCCGCGAACACTGGGACGCCGAGTTGCGCCTGAACTACGAGGCGCGCAGCAAGAGCCGCCTGCGCTGCTTCACCCTTACCGGTGAAGACGTCGGCCTGTTCCTCGAGCGCGGCCAGTCGCCGCTGGCCGACGGCGAGTGCCTGCTGGCCAACGATGGCCGCGTGGTACGCGTCTGCGCGGCGCCCGAGAAATTGCTGCACGTCACCTGCGCCAACGCCCGCGAGCTGAACCGCGCGGCCTATCACCTGGGCAACCGCCACGTCGCGCTGCAGGTCGGCGAGGGCTGGCTGCGCCTGCTCGACGACTACGTGCTCAAGGCCATGCTCGACCAGCTCGGTGCCACCGTGGAGGCCATCGAAGCCCCCTTCCAGCCCGAGCACGGGGCCTATGGCGGCGGACATCACCACTCGCACCATGGCGAGGAAGAGTTCAACTACGCGCCGAAGCTGCACCAGTTCGGAGTGCGGTTGTGATGCTCCTGCGCGAGTGTCCTGCCCTCTCCCGGAGGGAGAGGAGGCAGATCGGCGCACCTGCACAGGCCGTCGCCCATGGCTGAATCTTCGAGCGCCTGGGCGCTGCTGCGCCTGGCCAGCCCGCAGTTGCCCATCGGCGGCTACAGCTACTCGCAAGGGCTGGAAAGCGCCATCGACCAGGGCCAGGTGAAGGACGCCGATGAAGCTCGCACCTGGCTCGCCGATCAACTGCATCTCAACCTCGCGCGCTTCGAAGGCCCGCTGCTGGCCGAATTGCTGCGCGCCGCGCAGAGCGCCGACTGGGACGCCCTGCGCGATGCCGCCGAGCGCCATCGCGCCAGCCGCGAAACCCGCGAGCTGGGGCTGGAGAACCGGCAGATGGGCTTCTCCCTCGGCCAGTTGCTCGAAGCCCTGCCCGAGCTGGACGAACCCGCTCGCCTGTGGCTCGCCGAGCAGGCCGAACCCTCCTTCGCCGCCGCCTGGGCGCTGGCCGCCCGCGCCTGGGGGCTTTCCCCGGAACAGGCCCTCGGTGCCTGGCTGTGGAGCTGGCTGGAGAACCAGCTGGCGGTGCTGATGAAAACCCTGCCGCTGGGCCAGCTGGCCGCGCAGAAGCTCACCTCGCACTTGCTTCCCGAGCTCGACGCCGCCTGCCGGGCCGCGCTGGAAAACGATCCCCACGGCGGCGCGCCCTTCGGCCTGGCGCTGGCCAGCATGAACCACGAAACCCAATACAGCCGTCTGTTCCGCTCCTAGGAGAACTGCCATGAACTCTCAACCTCTTCGCGTCGGCATCGGCGGCCCGGTGGGCTCCGGCAAGACCGCCCTGACCCTGGCGCTGTGCCGCGCCCTGCGCCAGCGCTACAACATCGCCGTGGTCACCAACGACATCTACACCCAGGAGGATGCGCAGTTCCTGGTGCGCAACGAGGCGTTGGAGCCGGAGCGGATCATCGGCGTGGAAACCGGCGGCTGCCCGCACACGGCGATCCGCGAGGACGCCTCGATCAACCTCGAAGCCGTGGACCAGCTCAACCGCCGCTTCCCCGGCCTCGACCTGATCCTGGTGGAGTCCGGTGGCGACAACCTCTCGGCTACCTTCAGCCCCGAGCTGTCGGACCTGACGCTGTACGTGATCGACGTCTCCGCCGGCGACAAGATCCCGCGCAAGGGCGGGCCGGGCATCTGCAAGTCCGACCTGCTGGTGATCAACAAGATCGACCTCGCCCCGCTGGTGGGTGCCTCCCTGGAAGTGATGGACCAGGACGCCACGCGCATGCGCGGTGACAAGCCGTTCGTGTTCAGCAACCAGAAGACCGGTCAGGGCCTGGCCGAGATCATCGCCTTCATCGAGCGCCAGGGCCTGCTGACCGCAGCCTGAACAGACCCACAGACCAAGGAATGACCATGACCCTGCGTAAAGCCCTCTACAGCATCGCACTGTTCCTCACCCCGGCGGTGGCCTTCGCCCATCCCGGCCACGGCGACCATGGCCTGATCGCCGGCTTGGCACACCCCGTCACCGGTCTCGATCACTTGCTGGCGATGTTCGCCGTCGGCCTCTGGGCGGCGCAGCAGCGAGGCGCGGCGCGACTGGCGCTGCCGTGCACCTTCGTCGCGGCCATGCTGGTGGGCGGGCTGCTCGGCTTCGAGGGGCTGCAGGTGCCGTTCATGGAGACCGGCATTGCCGCTTCGGTACTGGCGCTGGGCCTGTGCGTGTCGCTGGCGGTGCGTCCGCCGCTGTTGCTGGCGATGGGCGCGACGGCGCTGTTCGCCCTCGCCCACGGGGTGGCGCACGGGCTGGAACTGCCGGACCTGAGCAGCCCGTGGCTGTATGCCGCCGGCTTCGTTGGTGCGACCGCCGCGCTGCATGCAGCGGGTTATGGTCTGGTTCGCGTGCTGCCGCAGGCCGCGGCGCCGCTGGTGCGTTTCGCTGGCCTGGCCTCGGCCGGCGCCGGGGCGTGGCTGCTGGCGGGCTGAGCCGCCGCCATCGGGCTGGCGAGGCAACCCGCTCGCCAGCCACACCCCCCTGCGTGCCGTCAGAGTGAAATCGGGTAGTTGAAGATCAACCGGGTCTGATCGAAATCGCTGTTGAAGCTGCGTCGGTTGCTGGCGTGGTTGACCCTCACATTGAGCTTCTTCAGCACCCCGCTCTGCACCGTGTAGCCCAGCTCCACGTCGCGCTCCCATTCCTTGCCGCCGCTGCCCGCCTTGGTGGTGGCATTGTCGCCCTTGCCGTAGCGCACCATGCTCACCAGGCCCGGCACGCCCACGGCGACGAAGTCATAGTCATAGCGCACCTGCCAGGAGCGCTCGTCCTCGTTGGTGAAGTTGCCGTTGAACATGTCATTGCCCATCGTCCGTCCGCTACTGCCATAGACCGACTGCCACATGCCGGTGCCACCGACCTTCTGCAGGCCAAGGTACACCGTGTGCCCGCCACGATTGGCCGAGAGCAGCGCGTAGGCAGTGTGGCTGTCGATGTCACCGGCCAGGGCGCGGCCATCGTCGCGGTCGAAGAACAGGCCGAGGTTGGCGCCCAGCACCCAGTCGCCCACCGGCTGCTTGTGCAGCAGGTTGAAGTAGCGCTGGGTGTAGATGTCCTCCAACTGCGCATACCAGGCGCCGACCAGGGTGCGCTGGTCGTTGAAGCGGTACTCCGCGCCGGCATAGTTGAAGGCGTCGGACTTCGCCGTCGGCGCCGACCACGAGGACAGGTCCTGCAGGTCTGCCGAGTTGCGCAGGCTGACCTGGTCGTAGCGCCCGCCGTACAGGCTCATGCCTTCCCACTCTCGCGACACCAGCGCGGCGCCACGGAAGGTCTGCGGCAACAGGCGACCGTCGTCATAGCGCAGAACCGGGATATCCGGGAGCATCTCGCCGATCTTCAACTCGCTGGCCGACAGCCGCAGCTTCGCCGCCACCGCCACGCGGCCGTACTCGTCCGCGGCCTTGCCGTCGTCATGTACCGGCAGCAATTCGGAACCGCTCTGGTCGCGACTGCTGTTCAGCTTCACGCCGTACAGGCCCAGGGCATCGACGCCGAAACCCAGCGTGCCACGGGTATAGCCGGAGGTGAACTTGAGAATGAAGCCCTGTGCCCACTCGTTGACCAGGCTCTTGCCGGCGTTGTGGTCGCGGAAGTCGCGGTTGAAGGCATAGTTGCGCAGCACCAGGTCGGTGCGCGCGTCCTCGAAGAAACCACCCTCCTCGGCGGCCTGGGCGTAGCTGCAGGCCAGGAGCGGCAGGGTCGCGCAGGCGAGGGACGGCAATACGCGGGTATGACGGCTGATCATTGTTATTGTTCTCCGTTTTTTCAGGGATGCAGCGACCCGGGACGCGTCCGCGTGGACACGCCCAGAGCTGAATTCGCAGCGTTGCCGGTCAGGCGATCAGAAGGGGTAGTGGCGTGCCTCCCGCTGCACGCTCACCCAGTGGTCGCGGGTGAACTCGTCGATCGCCCAGTCGCCGTTGAAGCGGCCCAGGCCGGAGTTCTTCTCGCCACCGAAGGGCGCGTTGGCCTCGTCGTTGACCGGGATGTCGTTCACATGGGTCATGCCGGCGTGGATGCGGCGGGCAAAGCGCACGCCACGGTCGAGGTCGCGGGTGAACACGGCGCTGGCCAGGCCGTACTCGCTGGCGTTGGCCAGCTCCAGCGCGTGCTCCTCGTCGCGGGCGCGCAGCAGACCGACCAGCGGGCCGAAAATTTCATCGCGGGCGATCTCCATGTCCGGGCCGACCTCGCCATACACGTGCGGCGCCAGCAACTGGCCCTGCACGCCACCTTCATACAGCGGCCGGGCACCCTCGCGGCGTGCCAGGGCCACCTTCTCCAGCAATCCTTCGAGCTGGCGCGCATTGATGATCGGGCCAACCGCCGTCTCCGCCAGTTGCGGGTCGCCGACCTTCACCTGCTTCACCCGCTCGACAAAGCGCTCGGCGAAAGCGTCGTACAACGCATCGACGACGATGATGCGGTTGATCGCCATGCAGATCTGGCCCTGGTGCAGGAACTTGCCGAACACCGCGGCATTCACCGCCTGTTCGAGGTCGGCGTCTTCCAGCACCACGAACGGACTGTTGCCGCCCAGCTCCAGGGCCACATGCTTGAGGTGCGCGCCGCCGCTGGCGATACGCCCGATATTGCGCCCCACCGGGGTCGACCCGGTGAACGTCACCAGCCCCGGCACCGGATGTTCGACGAACGCATCGCCAATCTCGCTGCCCGCGCCCACCACCACGCTGAGCACGCCGGCCGGCAGCCCGGCTTCCTCGAAAACCTTCGCCAGCAGCAGGCCGCCGCATACCGGGGTGTCGCTGGCCGGTTTGACCACCACCGCGTTGCCCAGCGCCAGGGCCGGTGCCAGCGAGCGCTGGGTCAGGTGCAGGGGGAAGTTCCACGGACTGATGACGCCTACTACCCCGATGGCGCTGCGGTACACGCGGCTTTCCTTGCCGGGGATGCTGGAGTCGACGATGCGCCCGTGCACGCGGCTGGGGAACGATGCCGCTTCCAGCGTGATGGCGCGCGCCGCGCCCCACTCCAGCGTGGCCTTCAGGCGGGTGCTGCCGGACTCACGGATGATCCAGCCGATGATCTCCTCGCGGCGCTCGTCGAACACCGCCACCGCGCGGTGCAACAGCGCGGCACGCTCCACCGGCGGCAGCGCGGCCCAGGCCGGCTGCACCTGGGCGGCCTTGCGGTAGGCGGCATCGAGATCGTCGCGGCTGGCCTGGGGAATCTCCACCAGCAGGCTGCCGTCATAGGGGTTGCAGTCGCGCAGCGATTTGCCGGTGCTGCCGGTACGCCATTCGCCGGCCAGGGGTTGCAGGTGGAAATCGGTGTAGATCGAAGCGGTCATGGACATTCTCCTTTCAAACGGATTTTTCGCGGGCGACAAAGGCACCGACGGACTCGCGCGGTCGCACGCGGATGAAACCGATGGCCAGCGCCCCGACTACGCCGGGCAGGGCAAAGGCGAGGAAGTTCTCCTGGAACGGCAGCTCCAGGGCGAGCAGGCTGCCGCCGAGCATGGGGCCGGCGATGGCGCCGAGCCGGCCGATGCCGGCGGCCCAGCCGACGCCGGTGGAGCGCACGTGGGTCGGGTAGAACTGCGCGGCGTAGGCATGGATCACTGCCAGGGTGCCAATGGTGGTGGCGCCGGCGATCACCAGCAGTGTGTTGAGCAGCCACGGGCCGGGATTGATACCCAGCGCCGCCAGCGAAGCCGCGGCCAGGGCGAAGAACAGCACCAGCGTGCGCTGGGTGCCCAGGCGGTCGGCGAGCCAGCCGCCGAACAGCGCGCCGAGGGTGGCGCCGACGTTCAGGGTGACCAGGAACACCAGGCTGGAGGTGAGCGGATAGCCGCCGTTGGCCATCAACTTCGGCAGCCAGGTGTTGAGGCCATAGCTCATCAGCATGCACATGGCGAAGCCGATCCACAGCAGCAAGGTGCCCAGCGCCTGTCCGGCACCGAACAGTTGCGGCAGGCGCGCCCTTTCAGCGTCGGCATCCGGGCTTGCGAGCACCAGCTCGGTGCCGGGACGGTAGGCCGGGTCGACCCTCGCCAGCAGTACGTCGAGTTCAGCGCGGCGGCCCTTCAGTTCGAGGAAGGCTGCCGACTCCGGCAGGTAGCGCAGCATCAGCGGCACGGCAAGCACCGGCAGCACCGCCACATAGAACACCGACTGCCAGCCCCACTGCGGGATCAGCGCGATACCGACCAGCGCCGACAGCACGGCGCCCACCGAGTAGAAGCTGGACATCACCGTGATCAGCGTGGCGCGGCGCCCAGCCGGGGCGAACTCGCTGATCAGGTTGACCGCACTGGGCACCAGCGCACCCAGCGCCAGGCCGGTGATGAAACGGCAGACGCCCAGTTCCAGCGGCGTACGCGCATGACCGGTAAGGAACGCGGCGAGACTCGCCAGCAGGGTCATGAGGATCACCAGACGGCGCCGGCCGAAGCGGTCGGCCAGCGGCGCCAGCAGGGTCCCGCCGAAGAGCATGCCGAACAGCGCGCAACTGCCCAGCGTGCCGGCCTGTACCGGGCTGAGCTGCCACTCGTGCATCAGACGGGGCACGACCGAGCCGTACACCACCATGTCGTAGCCGTCGAACAGCATGATGAAGCAGCCCCAGGCGAGGATCAGCCAGTGGGTGCGGTTGAACCGGGCGGAATCGATCACCGCCGCGACAGTCGTCTTGTGCATAGCCACCTCTTGTTATTTTTGTCGGTCATGAAAAGCGCCCCAGGCAGGGCGCGCACGCCTCAGGGTTCGATGGTCAGGGTGGGAACCTCGATCAGCACCGGCTCGTCGCCGGCCAGGGCACGGGCCAGTTCCTCGCGCAGGGTCGCAGCGTCGGCCGCCTGCACCGAGCGCACGCCGTAGCCACGGCCGATCTGGCAGAAATCCAGGCCGGGCACGTCCAGGCCCGGAGCGTCGGGTACATCGAGCACCCCGGCGAACCAGCGCAGCGCGCCGTAGGTGCCGTTCTTGAGGATGATGAACACCGCCGGCACGCGGTATTGCGCGGCGGTCCAGAGGGCAGTGATGCCGTAGTTCGCCGAGCCGTCGCCGATGATCCCGATGACTCGCCGATGCGGCTGCGCCAATTGCACGCCGACCGCCGCCGGCAGGCCGAAGCCCAGGCCACCGGCCGCCGGGAAGAAGTAGCTGCCCGGCTGGCGCATCTCCACGCGCTGCCAGAAGGCACTGACCGTGGACGTGGACTCCTTGACGAAGATGGCATCCTCCGGCGCCAGCTCATCGATCACATCGAACACCGTTTCCGGGTGCAACGGGCCTTCCTCGGCGGCACGCGGCGCCGGGCGCGGCAGCGCCTCGGGCAGCGGGCGCTGGCTGGTACGTACCGACTCCACCAAGGCTTCGAGGGTGAGTTGGATGTCACCGACCAGGGCATCGCCCATCGGTGCGCGCGCGGCTTCGCCGGGGTCGCAGGTCAGGTGCACCAGCTCGGCACCGGCAGGCAGGTAGTCGCCCGGAGCGAACTGGTGATAGCGGAACACCGGGGCCCCCACCACCAGGATCAGATCGTGCCCGGCGAGCAGCCTGGAGATGCCGGAGATCGCCGCCGGCAGCACACCACGAAAGCTGCGGTGGCGCGTAGGGAACGGGCAGCGCGAGGCCGACGGCGCGACCCAGGCCGGCATCCGCAGCTTTTCCGCCAGTTGCACGGCCAGCCCGTTGGCGTTGGCGCCATCGACGTCCGGGCCGAGCACCAGGACAGGATTGTTCGCCCGCGACAGGCGCTCGGCCAACTCGCTCAACTGCGCCGCCGAGGGCAGCCCGGCGCTGGCGACGCTGCGTGCGGCCAGGTGCTCGACGCCGACCGGCGCCGGCTGCGCCCAGTCATCGTAGGGAATCGACAGGTACACCGGGGCCTTGGGCGCCAGGCTGGCCATGTGGATCGCCTGGCTCAGAGCGCGCGGCACGTCCTGGGCACAGGCCGGCTCGGCGCTCCACTTCACCAGCGGCTTGGGCAGTTGAGCGGCATCGACGTTGGCCAGCATGGCCTCGACGCCGATCATCGAGCGCACCTGCTGGCCGGCGCTGATCACCAGCGGGCTATGGCTGTACCAGGCGTTGGTCAGCGCGCCCATGCCGTTGCCGGTGCCGGCCGCGGCGTGCAGGTTGACGAAGGCGGGCTTGCCGCTGGCCAGGGCGAAGCCGTCGGCCATGCCGACCACCGCGCCCTCGTGCAGGCCGAGGATGTAGCGGAAATCCTCGGGGAAATCCTTGAGGAACGGCAGCTCGTTGGAACCGGGGTTGCCGAAGATCGTGGTCAGGCCGTGGCGGCGGAGAATGTCGTAGGAGGCGTTATGGACGGTTTTCATGCTGGCCCTTCAGGCTCGTTCTTAGGGTTTGCGCTACTCTCGCAGCGGCCTGATAATCGATCAAATCGATAGTCTTTCTATCGAACATAAAAACCATCTATGTGGATATCATGGCCCAGACCGACCTCAACCTGATCCGCACCTTCGTCACGCTCTACGAGGCCGGCAGCGTGACCGTCGCCGCCGAACGCCTGTTCGTCACCCAACCCTCGGTGAGCTACGCCCTGGCCCGCTTGCGCGAGCTGTTCGACGACCCGCTGTTCAGCCGCAGCCGCGACGGTATCCAGCCGACCTTCGTCGCCGAGCAGTTGTACGGCACCCTGCGCGAAGCGCTGACGCGCATCGAAGGCGCCGTGCAGAGCACCCGCCAGTTCGACCCGGCAAGCACCGGACGACGCTTTCGCATCGCCCTCTCCGATCTTGGCGAGCTGGGCTTTCTGCCGCTGATCCTGGCGCGGCTGAATCGCGAGGCGCCGCTGGCCGAGGTGGAAGTGCTGGCGTTGCAGGTGGATCAAGTCGGCGACTGGCTGGCCAGCGGCAAGGTCGACACCGCCATCTGCCGCCAGGCGGTGCCCGGCAGCCGCAGCCAGGTACTGATCGAGGAACGCTATGTCTGCCTGCTCAGCGCCGATCACCCGCGCATCGCCGACCACCTGGACCTCGCCAGCTATCTGGGCGAGCGTCACGTGGTGGTGACCCGCACCTCCGGCCACGGGATCGCCGAGGATGTGCTCCAGGCGATGAAGCTGGAGCGCCGCATCGCCCTGCGCGTGCCGCACTTCTCGGTACTGCCGAAGATCATTCCCGGCACCGACCTGCTGACCATCCTGCCGGCGCAGATCGCCCGCATGTTCGTCGCCGAGGGCGGGCTGAAGATGCTCGAACTGCCCTTTGCCGTACCGGCGTTCGAGGTATCCCTGCACTGGCGCGCGAGCAGCGAGCACTCGGCGGCGCTGGACTGGTTCCGCACCACCATCGCCGAGGCGATCATCGACGGTCAGCATTGACTCGCCCTCAGTGCGCAGCCAGCGGCGCGCTGGGCCGGGCCGCGGGGCGCAGCCCCAGGAGTACCCCGGCAGCCAGCACGAAGACCACGGCGAACACCCCGTAGAGGTGCAGCGGCTGCCAGCCATCGTCGAGCAGGAGGCCTGCGACTGTCGGCGAGAGAATCGCCCCCAGACGGCCGACACCGATCGCCCAGCCCACTCCGGTGGCCCGCACGCCAGCCGGGTAGACCAGTGGCGACAGCGCATAGAGCCCGGCGATGCAGCCATTGGCGAACAGGCCGATGAGCAGGCCCAGGCCGAGCGCGGCCGCCAGCGAAGTGGCGGAGGCGAGGAACAGCACCAGCAGCGCGGCGGTGACCAGCATGAAGCCCTGCAGCACCCGCGCCAGCGGCAGCCGTGCCGAGAGCGCGCCGACCAGCGCCGCGCCGAATATCCCGCCGATGCTCAACAGCACCCCGCCGGTGATGCCCTGCTGCGCCGTCAGGCCGGCGGCTACCAGCAGCTTCGGCGTCCAGCTCATGATGAAGTAGAAGCCGAACATGGCGAGGAAGAACAGCAGCCAGATCAGCAGGGTCGGACGGCGCAGCTCGGGGGCCAGCAATTGCAGCATGGCCACGCCGCCCGGCTCGCGGACACGGGCTTCGGGCAGCGAGTCCAGGCTCGCCAGGCCCAGCCGTCCGGCCAGGACGTTGACCCGCGCCAGGGCATTGGCTGGGCGGCGTGCCAGCAGGAAGTCGAGGGATTCGGGCAGGCCCGCCAGCACCAGCGGTATGGCCGCCAGGGAAATCAGGCCGCCGGCGAGGAACACCGAGCGCCAGCCCCAGTGGCCGATCAGCCACACGGCCAGCAACCCGCCGAAGGTGGCGCCCAGGGCGTAGCCGGTGGATTGCAGGCTCACCGCAAGGGGCCGCCAACGCTTGTTGGCGTATTCGGCGGCGATCACGTTGCTGCTGGCGAGGATGCCGCCGATGCCCAGACCGGTAAGGCCGCGCAGTATCGCCAGTTGCGCCGGCGTCTGACTCAAGGCCGATAGCAGCATCCCGACACCGCACAGCAGCAGGCAGAAGAGAATCAGCGGGCGACGGCCGAACTGGTCGGCGCGCGGGGCGATGAACAGCGATCCGGCCGCCATGCCGAACAGCCCGGCGCTGAGCAGCAGCCCGACCCGGGCACCGTTGAGGCCCCACTCGGCGGAGACCGATGCGGCGGTGAAGGCCATCACCAGCACATCGAAGCCATCGATCATGTTGAGCACGATGCAGATGCCAATGGCCGTCCACTGGAAGCGGTTCATTGGCCCCTGCTCCAGGGCGCTGCGCAGATCGCGATTCATGGGCGCACCTCTGCACGAGGGGCACGACGGAAGGCATTACGCGGGCTAGGCAAGGCCGGCATGGCAGATTCCTCTTTTTCTTGTTGTGGAGGCTTGATGGCGCACACCCTGGCAGCAGTGGATCCCGAAAACAAGCCAATTGGATCCCATGCCGCCCATGACTCACCACTCCCTGCGCCTTGCACCGGGCCGCGCCCGAGCCACACACCGTCTGTATCGGCACTTACAGGCTATCAGCGAATTCGTGCGATCATCGAACTGCTTATTTTTCGAGCGAATGGACCTCTCCGGGTTGACAGCACTTCGCCTCAAAGCGAACCATTGGATCCAATAACAACCAAAAGATGAGGGTCGCCCCATGTTCCCGAAGAATGCCTGGTACGTCGCCTGCACTCCCGACGAGATCGCCGAGAAGCCCCTGGGGCGGCAAGTGTGCGGCGAGAAGATGGTTTTCTACCGTGGCGCCGAGGGCCGCGTGGCCGCGCTGGAAGACTTCTGCCCGCACCGTGGCGCACCGCTGTCGCTGGGCTTCGTCGAGGACGGCAAGCTGATCTGCGGCTACCACGGCCTGGCGATGGGCTGCTCGGGCCACACCGAGTCCATGCCCGGCCAGCGCGTGCGTGGCTTCCCGGCGATCCGCACGTTCGCCGTGGAAGAACGCTACGGCTTCATCTGGGTCTGGCCGGGCGACGCCGCCCAGGCGGACCCGGCGCTGATCCACCACCTGGAATGGGCCGACAACCCGGACTGGGCCTATGGCGGCGGCCTGTACCACATCCAGTGCGACTACCGGCTGATGATCGACAACCTCATGGATCTCACCCACGAGACCTACGTGCACGCCAGCAGCATCGGCCAGAAGGAAATCGACGAGGCGGCGCCCAGGACCCGCGTGGAAGGCGACGAGGTGATCACCGAGCGGCACATGGAGAATGTCATGGCCCCGCCGTTCTGGCGCATGGCCCTGCGCGGCAACGGCCTGGCCGACGACGTGCCGGTGGACCGCTGGCAGATCTGCCGCTTCACTCCGCCCAGCCACGTGCTGATCGAGGTGGGCGTGGCCCACGCCGGCCACGGCGGCTACCACGCGCCGGCGCAGCACAAGGCGGCGAGCATCGTGGTCGATTTCATTACCCCCGAGACCGAGACCTCGATCTGGTACTTCTGGGGCATGGCACGCAACTTCCAGCCGCAGGACGCTGCACTCACCGCGACCATTCGCGAGGGACAGGGAAAGATCTTCGGCGAAGACCTGGAGATGCTCGAACGACAGCAGCAGAACCTGCTGCTCCATCCGCAACGGCAACTGCTGAAGCTGAACATCGATGCCGGCGGCGTGCAGTCGCGGCGCATCCTCGAACGGCTCTGCGAAGCCGAGCGACAGCCCGCCAGCGCCCTCATCGCCAGCGCCTGACCTCCTCACCCAGCGCCGGCCCGCGAGGCCGGCCAATCGCGAGAACACCGCCGTGCTAGACGTCGTCATTACCCGCCTGCAGCGGGAAACCCCGGACATCCTCAGCCTCGATCTGGCCCGCGCCGATGCAGGCCCGCTGCCCGCCTTCAGCGCCGGTTCGCACATCGACCTGCACCTGCCCAACGGACTGGTGCGCCAGTACTCGCTGTTCAACGCGCCGGAAGAAATCCATCGCTACCGAATCGCCGTGCTGCGCTGCAGCGACTCGCGCGGCGGATCACTCGCCGTGCACGAACTGGCCGCCGGCCAGACGCTGCGCATCGGCCCGCCGCGAAATCTATTCCCGCTCGCGGACGGCATCGGCCGGCGCCTGCTGCTGGCCGGCGGCATCGGCATCACGCCGCTCCTGAGCATGGCCGAGCACCTGGCCCGCCAGGGCGCCGAGTTCGAGCTGCACTACTGCGCCCGTTCGGCTGCGCAGGCGGCCTTCGTCGAGCACCTGGCGCAGTGCGAGTTCGCCACCCGCGTGCATTGTCATTTCGATGACGGCGATCCGGCGCGCCACCTGGACGTGACGGCGCTGCTGGCGTCCCAGGCGAGCGACGCACAGCTCTATACCTGTGGCCCGGCCGGTTTCATGGCACACGTGCTGGAGAGCGCTCGCGCCCTGGGCTGGGACGAGTCGCGCCTGCACCACGAACATTTCGGCGCCGAAGCGGATGTCGGCGGCGAAGCCTTCGAGGTCCAGCTGGCGAGCAGTGGCCAGGTGGTGCGCGTGGAGGATGGGCAGAGCGTGGTGGAAGCGCTGCGCGGCATCGGCGTGGAGGTACAGGTGGCCTGCGAGCAGGGCATCTGCGGCACATGCCTGACCCGCGTGCTGGACGGCGTGCCGGAGCACCGGGACCAGTACCTGACCGACGACGAACAGGCCGCCAACGACCAGTTCACCCCATGTTGCTCGCGTTCGCGCAGCCCGCGCCTGGTGCTCGACCTCTAGAGTGCCGCCGGGCCGGCCGGCGGCGTGCTCGTTCGCCCTGCACGTGGCAGCCAGGCGCGGAGAGGGCTTGCGATATCCGCCGGGCGGCCTGAGCGTGCTGACGGCTATGGCTTCGCTCCTGCGAATCTGCCGGGACAGCCGCCGCGACAGGGGCAGAGGGCGCATCGACGGCGCCAGGACGACCGTTGCTATGACCGGTCGTTTTCCGTGGCCGCGGGCTTCTTCAGCACTGCCACACCCTCGCGCCGCGGATTGAAGTATTCGGCGTAGCGCAGGGTCGCGTTGGCGTGCTCGCGCATGATCGCCTCCGCCCTCGCGCCCTGGCCGTTGATCAGGGCGTCGTAGGCGGCGTGATGCTGCTGGTGGGCGAAGTTGAAGCGCTGGTACTCGCGCTTGAGATTGTCGCGATCCACCGCCAGCGAGCTGACCGAGGCGAACGGCAGGTGGTCGTTGCGCGCCAGAGCCTCGGCGATGGCGCGGTTGCCGCTGGCCTCGATGATCGCCTGGTGAAAGCGCATGTTGAGGCTGTGGTACGCCTCCAGGTCCTCGGGCAGCACGTGACCTTTGTCGAAGATGTGGTCCCCTTCGTCCAGGCAGGCCTGCAACAACGCCCGGGTATCCTGCGAAACGCCCCGCTCGGCGGCCTGGCGGGCCGCCAGGCCTTCCAGCACGCCACGCACTTCCACCGCACCGGAAATGTCTTGCTCGGTGACTTCGCGCACGGTGTAGCCACGGCTGCCGGCCTTGATCAGCAAGCCTTCCTGTTCAAGCGTGCGCAACGCCATGCGCACCGGCATGCGCGAAACCTGCAGGCGTTCGGCGGTGGGAATCTCGACGATTCTTTCACCGGCGGCCAACTCGCCGGAGGCGATCATCTTGCGCAGTTCAGCCAGCACGCGTTGGCCCGGTTTGCTCATCGGAAGGCTCTTGTGGCGGGGGTGAGCGACGAATGATAACGCGCACGGGGACGAATGGGCGGAAAACCGGGAGGGGCTTACCGCCCTGCGCGCGGGCAGCCCGTCACCCCTTGCGATGCACCGCAAACCCCGCCCAGGCCTGGCTCACGGGCATGATTTCCAGCGTGTTGATATTGATGTGTGGCGGCTGGTTCATGATCCAGTGGATGGTCTCGGCGATGTCCGCGGACTGGATCGGCTCAGCGCCGGCATAAGTCTTGTCGTACTTCGCCTGGTCACCGCCGAAGCGCACCAGGGAGAACTCGCTCTCGCACATGCCCGGCTCGAGGTTGGTGACGCGCACGCCGGTGCCCTCCAGGTCGCAACGCAGGTTCAGCGAGAACTGCTCGACGAAGGCCTTGGTCGCGCCGTAGACGTGGCCACCCGGATAGGGCCAGTGGCCGGCCACCGAGCCCAGGTTGAGGATGCTCGCGCCCGGGCCATGGGCGATCAGGCGCGGCAGCAGCAGGCGGGTCGCGTACATCAGGCCCTTGATATTGGTGTCGACCATGGTGTCCCAGTCATCCAGCTCGCACTCCTGCGCCGGGTCGGTACCCAGGGCGAGGCCGGCGTTGTTGATCAGGCCACGCAGCTTGGCGAATTTCTCCGGCAGGCTGTCCACGGCGGCGGTCATCGCCGCACGGTCGCGCACGTCGAGCACCAGCGGCAGCACGTCGGTCTGCGCGGAAAGCTCCTGGGCCAGCGCATTCAACCGCTCCTCGCGGCGGCCGGTGATCACCAGCGACCAGCCATCGCGGGCGAAACGCCGCGCACAGGCTTCGCCGAACCCGGAGGTGGCGCCGGTAATGAACAGGGTGGGAGTGGTCATCGCAGAGATCCTCTAACTGGGCGCCGCCGTCGCCGGTACCTGCCGGGGAATCATGCCGCGCGTGTTCTTGTCGGTCGGTCGAGCATAACAGCCCGAAACGGCCGCGTTGCGTTACAGCCGTGCTGGATAAAACCCGAACAGCCGCTGGAAATCCCCATGGCCACGGGGCTGCGGCGAGTTGCACCCACCTTGTCCACAGGCTGCTCCACGGATTCTGTGGGCAAGCGGCATCAGGGTCTGCCCCTGGACGATTTTCGAGCGCTCTGCCGCAGGCCGCGTCGCCGCTGCGCTGGAGGAGTTCTTCCCAAGGTTATCCACAGGTCTTTCAACGGCTGGCGGGGACAACTGTCAGAGATGCGGAACTTTTCCGCAGAGCCGTACCTGTCCATCCATACAGGGGTTGCAGGGCAATCGATCAGAAATCGAGCGGCGCTGGCGGGGCCTGCGGCCACGCGGTCCCGCAAGGTTCGCCCAGATGTTATCCACAGCGCCGCCCACAGAATTTCGGGACAACTTCACTGCACGAGCAAGCGCGCCGCGATCAGGTCTTCCAGTGCATAACCCACCGACTTGAACAGGGTGATCTCGCTATCGTCCCTGCGGGCGCCGCAACCTTGCAGCAGGTCGCTGAGCTGGTGGTGGATGGCGCTCTCGTCGATCACGCCTTCGCCCAGCGGAATCAGCAGATCGCCCGCCTCTTCCAGCGCGCCTTCGCGGGTGTCGACCACGATGCGCGCCCGCTGCACGGCTTCGCTGTCGGTCTCGCGCATGCTGGGCAGGAAGGCGCCGACCAGATCGAGGTGGCAGCCCGAGCGCAGCCAGGCGCCGTGGACGATGGGTTCGCGGGAGGTGGTGACGCAGCTGATGCAGTCTGCCGCCGCAACAGCGCCGCGCAGATCGGCACAGGCGTGGACGGGATAGCCTTCGTCCTGCAGCCGCTTCACCAGCGCCTGCACCTTGTCCTCCTGGCGGCCCCAGACGGCAATGTCCTCGTACTCGCGCACCGAACTATGGGCACGGACCATGTGCGGCGCCAGGGTGCCGCTGCCGACCACCAGCAGCCGTCGCGCATCGCGGCGCACCAGGTAATCGGCAGCCAGCGCGGAGGTACAGGCGGTGCGCCGGGCAGTCATTTCCGAAGCCTCCAGCATTGCCAGCGGGTGGCCAGTCTGTCCGTCGAACAGGCAGAACAAGGCGGCCACCGCCGGCAGGTTCTTCGCGCCGTTATTGGGGAATACGGTGACCAGTTTCACGCCGATGTCCTGCCCTGGCCGCCACACCGGCATGGTCAGCAGCGAGGCGTTTTCTGGCAATTCGTGGCAGCCGCGCACAGGGGCTTCGCACGCTCCAGCGAGGCCGATGCGCAGGGCTTCGATCAGTTGGGGATAACCCAGGCGTTCGGCGACGTCGGCGTTGGTGAGGAAGCGGAGGTCTTGCATGGCACCTCTACGGGAGAAAGAGCCCCTCTCCCTAACCCTCTCCCTGAAGGGAGAGGGGACTGGATCGGAGCAGGAGAAACACGATGGTGTCAGCCGGCACGAACTGCTCCCTCTCCCTTCAGGGAGAGGGCTGGGGAGAGGGTGTACGCCCCAACTCAGTGCCCGCCCAGATACGCGTTGCGAACCTCCTGGTTACCCAGCAATTCCGCACCGGTGCCGCTCAGGCGGATCTCGCCGTTGACCATCACGTAGCCACGGTCGGACAGCTTGAGTGCATGGTTGGCGTTCTGCTCCACCAGGAACAGCGTCATGCCGCTCTTGGCCAGCTCGCGAAGGGTCTGGAAGATCTGCTTGACCACGATGGGCGCCAGCCCCAGCGAGGGCTCGTCGAGCAGCAGCAGCTTGGGCCGGCTCATCAGCGCGCGGGCGATGGCGAGCATCTGCTGCTCGCCGCCGGACATGGTCATGGCGCGCTGGTTGCGCCGTTCCTTCAGGCGCGGGAACAGGTCGAACATGCGCTGCATGTCCTCCTGGGCATGCTCCATGCCGACGGGAATGGTGCCCATCAGCAGGTTCTCCTCCACCGTCATGTCGGGGAATACCCGACGCCCTTCCGGCGACTGCGCGATGCCGTTGGAGGCCACGTAGTGCGCGGACTTGTGGCGGATGTCCTGGCCCTTGTAGAGGATCGCGCCGCTGGCGGCGCGCGGCTGGCCGAAGATCGACATCAAGAGCGTGGACTTGCCTGCGCCGTTGGCGCCGATCAGCGCGACGGTTTCCCCTTCGCCCACCGTCAGCGACACTTTCTTCAGCGCCTGGATCGGCCCGTAGAACACATCCACATCACGGAACTCCAACATCGGCGCCGTCATACCAGCTCCTCTTCGTCCGCGCCGAGATAGGCGGCGATTACCTTGTCGTTGTGGCGAATCTCGTCCGGCGCGCCACGGGCGATGACCACGCCGTGGTCGAGCACGATGATGTGGTCGGAGATGTTCATCACCATGCCCATGTCGTGCTCGATCAGCAGCACAGTGATGCCGTGGTGGTCGCGCAGGTAGCGCACGATGCGCGCCAGCGCCTGGGTTTCCGCGGGGTTGAGGCCCGCGGCCGGTTCGTCCAGGCAGATCAGCTCGGGCCGCGTGCACATGGCGCGGGCGATCTCCAGGCGGCGCTGCTGCCCATAGGACATCTCGCCCGCCAGGCGGTTGGCGCAGTCCACCAGGTCCACCACTTCCAGCCAGTAGAAGGCGTGGTCCAGCGCCTCGCTTTCCGCACGGCGGTAGCCGGGGGTGTTGAGCACACCGGCGATGAGGTTGCGGTTGACGAACATGTGCTGGGCCACCAGCAGGTTCTCCACCACCGACATCTCGCGGAACAGCCGGATGTTCTGGAAGGTGCGCGCAAGGCCCGCGCGGTTCACCAGGTGGGTGCCGCCGAACATCTTGTAGTAGAGGCGGTTGCCGAACCGCGCCGGGTTGACGAAGTCGCCGCCCTGGAACGGCTGGCCGAGCACCTTGATGACGTCGGTGGTGCCGCCCTGGGTATTGAGCAGGATGTTGCCGCCGGTGGCCTTGTAGAAACCGGTGAGGCAGTTGAACACCGTGGTCTTGCCGGCGCCGTTGGGGCCGATCAGGGCGGTGATGGAGCCGCGCTCCACGTCGAGGTTGACGTCGTTGAGCGCCTTGATGCCACCGAAGTGCATCATCAGGTGTTCGACGCTGAGGATCTTGTCACCGCTCATGGCGCCACCCCCTTGCGTACGGCGAAGCCCGAGCGGCTGATGCGGATCAGCCCGCGCGGGCGCCAGATCATCATCAGCACCATGAGGATGCCGAACAGCAGCACGCGGTAGTCGGCGAAGCTGCGCAGCAGTTCCGGCGCCACGGTGAGGACGAAGGCGGCGATCACCACGCCCACCGTCGAGCCCATGCCGCCCAGCACCACGATGGCGAGGATCAGCGCCGACTCGAAGAAGGTGAAGGACGACGGGTTGACGAAGCCCTGGTAGCTGGCGAAGAACACACCGGCCAGGCCCGCGGTGGAGGCGCCGAGCATGAATGCCGAGAGTTTCACCAGCACGTGGTTCAGGCCCATGGCGCGGCAGGCGATCTCGTCCTCGCGCAGCGCTTCCCAGGCGCGGCCCACCGGCATGCGGGTCAGCCGGTGCTTGATGTAGAGCACCAGCAGCACGACGAGGAAGAGCACCACGTAGATGAACAGGAACTTGAAGTTCTGGTTGTAATCGATGCCGAGGAACTCGTGGATCGGCGTGCCGCCCTCCTTCGCCCGACGACCGAACTCGAGGCCGAAGAAGGTGGGCGACGGCACCGGCATGCCATTCGGGCCGCCGGTGAAGGACAACCAGTTGTTGAGGATCAGGCGGATGATCTCGCCGAAGCCCAGGGTCACGATGGCCAGGTAGTCACCGTGCATGCGCAGCACCGGGAAGCCCAGTAGCGCACCCGCCAGCGCGGCGGTGAGCGCCGCCAGCGGCAGCACCGTCCAGAAACCCAGTCCCAGGTACTGGTAGCCCAGCGCAAGACCATAGGCGCCGATGGCGTAGAAGGCCACGTAGCCGAGGTCGAGCAGGCCGGCGAGGCCGACCACGATGTTCAGGCCCAGGCCGAGCAGTACGTAGATCAGCCCGAGGATGATCACGGTGAGCAGGTACTTGCTGGCGAAGAACGGAAAGATCACCGCGGCGAGGATCACCAGCGGGATTATCCAGCGCAGTCGCGTCTTGTAGCCCGGCGGCAACACGCTGATGCCCGAGTCGGAACTTTCGAAGCGGTCCATGATGCGCAGGCCGGCCGGTGTCTGCAGGTACAGGCTGAGCAGCAGGCGACCGAGCATCACCGCGCCGATCATCCAGGCGAGGCGCACGGGTTCGAGCTTGAAGCTGTAGCCGTCGAGCACCACGCCGACGATGGGACCGAACACGATCAGGGCGATCAACCCCGCCAGGATGGTGTCGACAAGGCTCTTCTTGATATCGATGCGCGCGGGTTTCGGCGCGGCTGAGGTCTGGGTTGCGGACATCATGCTTACACCTTCGAAACCTGGGGACGCCCCAGGAGCCCTTGCGGCCGGAAGATCAGGATGGTCACCAGCAGGCCGAAGGCGAACACGTCCTTGAAGTCGGTGTTCACCATGCCCGAGAACTGTGCCTCGGCCACGCCCAGGATCAGCCCGCCGAGCATGGCACCGGGCAGCGAGCCGATGCCGCCGAGCACGGCGGCGGTGAATGCCTTGATGCCGATGATGAAGCCGGCATAGAAGTCGAAGGTGCCGTAGTTCATGGTGATCAGCACGCCGGCCAGAGCCGCCATGGCGGCGCCGATGATGAACACGTAGGAGATCACCCGGTCGGTGTTGATCCCCAGGATCGAGGCCATCTTGCGGTCCTGCTGGGTGGCGCGGCACATGCGCCCGAGCCGGGTGTACTGGATCACGTAGGTCAGTACCGCCATGCCGACGAAGGCAGCGATGAGGATGAACACCTTGGTGTAGGTCAGCTGCACGAAGCCTTCGCCGATGTGGAACTTGAAGGCGCCGTCCAGCAGCGTGGGCACGCCTTGCTGGCGCGGGCCCTGGGCCAGTTGCACGTAGTTCTGCAGGATCAGCGACATGCCGATGGCGGAGATCAGCGGAGCCAGGCGCGTCGAATTGCGCAGCGGCTTGTAGGCGATGCGCTCGATCACCCAGCCATAGACGCCAGTGACGAAGATGGTGAAGACCAGGGTGCCGAGGATCAGCAGCGGGAACGACTCAAGGCCGAAGAACGCCAACAGCGCCAGGGCCACGGCGGAGAGGTAGGCGGAGATCATGTACACCTCGCCGTGGGCGAAGTTGATCATGCCGATGATGCCGTAGACCATCGTGTAGCCGATGGCGATCAGGCCGTAGACCGACCCCAGGGTCAGCCCGTTGATCATTTGCTGGAGGAAAATACCGTCCACGATTGGGTACTCACACAGACAGGGCAGGGAAGGCGGGCGGCAAGCGGGCTGAACGGCTCGTGACCGTCGCCGGGCAAGCGCCGACCTGCGGGGATGCCGGCACCGCTCGTGGCGGTGCCGGCCAATCACACGGGGTGCGCAATCGCTGCTGCAAGGCCCGCTGCAACGACCAGGCCGGCCTGGTCGCTGCAGCCGGAGCCCCTCGACAGGAGCCGGCCCCTTACTTCTGTTTCTCCAACTGGTGGTACTTGCCCTTGTCGTCCCACTGGTAGACGACATAGTCGGAGACCTTCAGGTCGCCCTTCTCGTCCCACTCCTTCTTGCCCATGACGGTGTCGACCGGGTGGGTGTGCAGCCACTTGCTGGCCGCCTGGGGATCGTTCTTGCCCGCGCCGTTGAAGGCAGCGGCCAGCGCCTGCAGGGAGGCGTAGGCATAGAGGGTGTAGCCTTCAGGCTCGAAGCCGCTGGCGCGGAACTTGTCCACCACAGCCTTGCCTTCGGGAATCAGGCGCGGGTCGGCGCCGAAGGTCATCAGCACGTCCTTGGTGTATTGCGGGCCGCCAGCGGTGGTCACCAGTTCGTCGGTGACGATGCCGTCATCGGAGAAGAACACGGTGGTCAGGCCCTGCTCGCGCATCTGCCGGACCAGCGGGCCGGCTTCGGGGTGCAGGCCGCCGAAGAACACCACTTCCGCGCCCGAGGAACGGATCTTGGTGACCAGGGCGTTGAAGTCCTTCTCGCCGCGGGTCAGGCCCTCGTAGAGCACTTCGGTGACGCCCAGCTTGTTCAGCTGCGCCTTGGTCGCATCGGCCAGGCCCTGGCCGTAGGTGTCCTTGTCGTGGATCACCGCGACCTTCTTGGCCTTGAGCACGTTGACGATGTAGTTGCCGGCGACCACGCCCTGCTGGTCGTCGCGGCCGCACATGCGGAACATCCCGGCAAGCCCGCGTTCGGTGACTTTCGGGTTGGTCGAGCCGGGGGTGATGGTGATGAGGCCGGCCTCGTCATACACCTCGGAGGCGGGGATGGTGTTGGAGGAACAGAAGTGGCCGACCACACCGATGGCCTTGTCCTGGTCGACCAGGCGGTTGGCGACTGCCACGGCCTGCTTCGGCTCACAGGCGTCGTCGGCCTTCACCAGCTTGATCTTCTCCCCGTTGACGCCACCGGCGGCGTTGATCGCCTCGGCCGCCATGTTGGCGCCGCGCCAGTACTGTTCCCCGAACGAGGCGTTAGCCCCGGTATGCGGTCCCGCGACGCCGATAACGACATCGGCCTGCACTACGGAAGACATGCCCAGCGCGGTGGTTACCGCCAGAGCCAGAAAGCCTTTTCTGAAAATCTTCTGCGACATGGAGTTTTGCTCCTGAGGGTTTTTGTAATGGCGCGTTGTGTTTCTTGTTGGCGATTTCTCGTATAGCGATTGAACGACTAAGCGATTAATCAACAGCAAGCGGCGTGCCATTCGTTTTTGTTATTAACCAAGTCCTACAGCGAAAACAGCCAAAGCTGGCAGACATCAAGCGCTAGACACGTGCAACCCTTCGATAGCACAAGGTGCAACCAATCAGGCGAAAGGGTGCAACCGCCCTTCCCGTGAGCTGGCATTTTCCAGCCACCACAGGCGCAACCCCAACCGTAACCATCGCTGTCACCGAACTGCACATCCGCGGTGCAGACCCATCGGGGTAACGCACCATAAGAGGCTAGACCAAAGTGCAGCGAGCGTTGGTGGGTCGAACCGGGGCGGCGCCCGCCCCGACCTGAACGACCTCAGATCACCACCCGCAGGCATTGCCCGGCGTGGTAGAGGGAGAAACCGGCTTCGTACAGACAGCTGCGCAGGCCCACAGCGGAGATTTCCTCCATGGGCCTGAGCGGCATCGGCAAGGCGCTGGCGTCGCCGTCCAGCAGGAAGTCGGCGAAGGCCTTGCCCACCACCGTGCCGGTGGTGACGCCACGACCGTTGTAGCCGCTCATGGCGACCAGCCCCGGCGCCGGCTCGAACAGGCGCATGAGGTGGTCGGGGGTGAAGTCGATGCAGCCGGTCCAGGTGAACTCCCAGTCCACCTTGCCCAGCTTGGGGAAGTAGTGCTGCTGGATACGGTCGGCCCAGCTTTTCAGGAACCACGCCGGCTTGCCGGTGCCCTTGCCGAGGCTGCCCAGCAGCAGGCGGCCTTCGGCGTCGCGGCGGATGCTGCTGAGCACCTGGCGGGTATCCCAGGAGCCCTGCCCGCCCGGCAGGATGCGCGCAGCTTCGGCGCCCTCCAGCGGCCGCGAGGCAACCTGGTAGTAGTAACCGGGAAAGAAGGTGCGGCGCAGTTGCGTCCACTCGCCTTCGGTGTACGCGCTGGAGGCGATCACCACCTTGTCGGCGGTGACCACGCCACCGGCGGTGATCACGTTCCACGCACTGCCCACGCGCACCAGGCCGACCACCGGGGAATGGTGGTACAGCTCGCCCCCCAGGCCGAGCACCGCGCGGGCCAGGCCGCTGACATAGGCCATGGGGTTGAGCGTGCCGGCACGGCGGTCGAGCAGTGCGCCAGCGATCTTCCCGGTGCCGCAGGCCTGCTCGCAATCGGCACCGGTGAGCAGCTCCACCGGGGCACCACGACGCCCCCACTGCTCGCAGCGGCTGCGCAGGTCCGCCAGGCCACGGGCGTTGTGTGCCATGTGCAGCGTGCCTTCGCGGCGTGCCTGGCATTGGATGTCGTACTTGTCGATCAGGGAGAACACCAGCGACGGTGCATTGCCGAGCATGCGGTTGACCCGCTGCCCGACCTCCGCACCCATGCCCGCTTCGATCTCGTCCGGGGGAATCCACAGTCCGGCGTTGACCAGCCCGACGTTGCGCCCCGAGCCGCCATGCCCGGTGGCATGGGCTTCCAGCACGCAGACCTTCTGGCCGCGCTCCAGGAGATGCAACGCGGCGGACAGGCCGGTGAACCCCGCACCGATGACACATACGTCGACCTTGCGATCCCCGCGCAGCTCCGGAGCTTGCGGACGGTTTGGGGTCAGGTGTTCCCACAGGCACTCTTGGCGAAGCGACATCCAGCGATCCTTCTACGCGAACCTTTGTGAATGACTCGGTACAGCCCACCAGCAGGGGCTCGTTCCTATTGGCGAACCCGGTGTCTGCGGCTCCCTCTCCCTAACCCTCTCCCTGAAGGGAGAGGGGACTGGTTCGTCGCAGACTGAAACCATAATGTCAGCCGGCACGCAAAGCGCCCTCTCCCTTCAGGGAGAGGGCGGGGGAGAGGGTTGCGCCAGGCACCGAAATCCAGAGGAAGAGCACCACTGCGCAACCTCAGTCGAAGACTATGCCCTGGGCCAGCGGCAGTTCCCGCGAGTAGTTCACGGTGTTGGTCTGCCGGCGCATGTAGCCCTTCCAGGCGTCGGAGCCGGATTCGCGGCCACCGCCGGTTTCCTTCTCGCCGCCGAAGGCACCGCCGATCTCCGCGCCGCTGGGGCCGATGTTGACGTTGGCGATGCCACAGTCGCTGCCCACCGCCGAGATGAAGGCTTCCGCCTCGCGCAGGTCGGTGGTGAAGATGCACGAGGACAGCCCCTGCGGCACGCCGTTGTTCAGCGCTACAGCGTCGTTGAAATCCTTGTAGGGCACCACGTAGAGGATCGGGGCGAAGGTCTCGCTGCGCACCACGTCGCTCTGCTCGGGCATCTCGACGATGGCCGGCGACACGTAATAGGCCTCGGGGAATTTGTCGGCCAGCTGACGCTCGCCGCCGAACACCACGCCGCCCTCGCCGCGCGCCTGCTCCAGCGCGCCCTGCATGGCCAGGAAGCTGCGCTCGTCGATCAGCGGGCCGACCAGGTTGCCTTCCAGCGGGTGGCCGATGCGCACCTTGGCATAGGCGGTCTTCAGGCGGCTGACGAACTCGTCCTTCACCGACTCGTGGGCGATCAGCCGGCGCAGCGTGGTGCAGCGCTGCCCGGCGGTTCCGACGGCACTGAACAGCACGGCGCGCACGGCCATGTCGAGGTCGGCGCTGGGCGTGAGGATCATTGCGTTATTGCCGCCCAGCTCGAGGATGCTGCGGCCGAAACGGGCCGCCACACGCGGGCCGACTTCACGCCCCATGCGGGTGCTGCCGGTAGCGCTGACCAGGGCGACACGGGCGTCGTCCACCAGCGCCTCACCAGCGCTGCGGTCACCGATTACCACCTGGCTCAGGTGCTCCGGGGCGTCGCCGAACTTCTTCAGCGCGCGCTCAAACAGCGCCTGGCAAGCCAGCGCGGTGAGCGGGGTTTTCTCCGACGGCTTCCACACCACCGAGTTGCCGCAGACCAGCGCCAGCGCGGTGTTCCACGACCACACGGCGACCGGGAAGTTGAAGGCGCTGATCACGCCGACCACGCCCAGCGGATGCCAGGTTTCGCGCATATGGTGGCCGGGACGCTCGGAGGCGATGGTCAGGCCGTAGAGCTGGCGCGACAAGCCGACGGCAAAGTCGCAGATGTCGATCATTTCCTGGACTTCGCCCAGGCCTTCCTGGGTGATCTTGCCGGCTTCCCAGGACACCAATTCGCCCAGCGCCGCCTTGCTCGCCCGCAGCTCCTCGCCGAACAGCCGCACCAGTTCACCACGGCGCGGCGCCGGCACCTTGCGCCAGGCGTCGAAGGCGTACGCGGCGCGGCCGATCTTCTGCTCCACTTCGGCGGCGCTTTCCAGGCGCACGGCGCCCAGCCGGCTGCCATCGATGGGAGAGTGGATGACCTGATCGCCGCCGGTATAGAGGCGAGCGTCGACGCCGAGGGATTCGAGCAGTGCGGAAATCATGCGGACTCCTGTGTCATTGCGATAACCCAATGGAATGCCAGCAGTAATAAACGGCTTGCCGAGGCACAACAAACGACGTTTCCTATGCACATCATTCCGTAAATTCATGAACTGCCCGCCATGCTGAGCAAACGCCACCTGCCGTCCATGACCGCCCTGCAATGCTTCGAAGCGGTGGCGCGGCACCTGAGTTTCACCCGTGCCTCCGAGGAGCTGAACCTGACCCAGAGCGCGGTCAGCAAACAGGTGGCACAACTGGAGGAAATGCTCCAGCACCTGCTGTTCCGCCGCGTACGCCGCCGCCTGCAGTTGACCCCGGCGGGCGACCTGTACCTGGTGGAAGTGCGCAAGATCCTCACCCAGGTGGAGATGTCCACCCACTACCTGCTGTCCTACGGCGGCGAAACCGAGGTCCTGCGCGTGGCGACCCCGCCGACCTTCGGCGCGCGCTGGCTGATTCCGCGGCTGAACGGCTGGCGCCATCGCCATCCGAACATCCATCTCGACCTGCGCCAGGAGCTGGAACCCGGCGACCTGCTGCAATCGCGCTGCGACATCGCGTTCTTCTTCGGCGCCGGCACCCTGCCCGGCGCGGAATGCGTGGCGCTCTTCGGCGAGGAGATGGTGCCGGTGTGCTCACCGGCGATCCTGCCGGCGCAATCGCTGAACGACCCGACCCAATTGGCTGACCTGGTGCTGTTGCAGAACGCCACGCGCCAGGAAGCCTGGCACGAGTGGTTCCTCAGCCTTGGCCGACACAGCGAGCACAGCTACCACGGGCCGCGCTTCGACACCTTCTACATGTGCATCCGCGCAGCGCAAGCCGGCTGCGGCGTGGCGTTGCTGCCGCGTTTTCTGGTGGAAGAGGAGCTGAACGAGGGCAAGCTGGTGATCGCCTGGGACCACGGTCTGCAGAGCCGCAGCGGCTACTACCTGGCGTACCCCGAGCATGCGGCGGCAGTGCCCAAGGTCCGGGCGTTCGTGGAGTGGATCGGGGAGCGGTTAGAGGGGTGAATTCCGCGTGGCTGGTGACACCCTCTCCCCAGCCCTCTCCCTGAAGGGAGAGGGAGCCTTCGGGCTACCGTAGCCATCGGCAGTACTGAAAGCTCTGGTGTCCCCATCTGACTTCGTACAGTCATCGCTCGTGCCAAGTCAGTCCCCTCTCCCTTCAGGGAGAGGGTTAGCGAGAGGGAGCGCTCAGCTCCAACTCCCCGAAAGCACCTACACCAACAAACTCCGATCAAACACGAACGCCCCATCCCCTCGCGGGGTAAAGCGCAGCACATGCTGCGGTCGCCCCATCGGTGGCTGGTGGCGCTCGCCGGTGTCTTCCACCCAGCCCGCCGTCTTCATGCGTTCCAGCCGCCCGCGCAGGCTGGAGTGCTGGATTTCCTCGCCGATGGACCACTCGAAAGCCTTCAGCGCCTCCGCCACGGTGAAGCGCTCGGGCAGCAGGTGAAGCGGCAGGGCGCTGTAAACCGACTTGCCCGCCAACCGCTCGCAGGCCTGCTGCACCAGCTGGGTGTGGTCGAAGGGCAAGGCAAAGCGCTCGCCGCGCACCGACTCCAGCGGCACGAAGTCCAGGTCATCGGCCGCCAGCTGGGTATCCGGCGCCACCAGCACCAGGTAGAACACGCTCAGCGACCAGCCACGCGGATCGCGCACCGCATTGCCCACGGTCGCCACCTGCTCCATGTAAGCCGGCTCCACCCGTGCCTTCTCGCGCAGTGCGCGCAGGGCGGCATCGTCCAGGCCATGGTCGGCGCAGCGGCCATTGATCAGCACACCCGGCAGCGCCCACTGGCCTTCGAACGGTGCCTGGGCGCGACGGATCAGCAGCAGCTCCAATCCACGCTCGGGGTTCAGGCGCAGCGCCACGATGTCCACGGTGGCCAGCACTTCAGCGGTACTCATTGATGCTCCTCGAATGCCTGGTCGCTCAGCGACACCCTGTGACTTATTTCACCATGTACAGAAAGCATCTTCCACTTCCTGAGATTTTCCATCTTTCTTCTTGACGACTTATTTCATGTCATGAATTATGTAGCCACGACAGACCACAACGGTCAAGCGGAGGCTTCCATGAACCTGATCGCCAGCTTCGACGTAGACGCCCAGAAGAGTTTCACCCCGCTCTGCCCCGACGAACTGCCGGTGCCGGGCGGCGATGCCATCGGCGCCGCGCTGAATTTGATGGCAGAGCGCGCCAGCCTGCGCCTGGGGAGCAAGGACGCCCACAGTCCTACCGCCCCCTGGGTGGTGAACGAGCCGGCACAGATGCTGCAACCGCTCAGCCTGCCCGATGCCGACCTCACCTGGGTCAGCCACTGTGTGCCGGGCACGCCGGGCTTCGAGCTGCTGGACGAACTGCCCAGGCCGATGGACTACGACTTCTTCATCTGGAAGGGCGTGGAGCCGGACCTGCACCCCTACGGCGCCTGCTACCACGATCTGGCTGAACGGCGCAGCACGGGCGTGATCGAATACCTGCGGCAGAATGCGGTCAGCCACGTGCTGGTCGGCGGCCTGGCGCTGGACTACTGCGTGAAGACCACCGCGCTGCAACTGCGCCGCGCCGGCTTCCAGGTGCTGCTGTACTTGCCGGCCTGCCGCGCCATCGCGGAGGAAACCGCGAGGGTCGCGTGCAACGAAATGCGCAGCGCCGGGGTCATCCTCTGCGCGGACGAGAACGAACTGGACGAAGCCCTCATGGGCATCAGGGAGAATTGATCATGGCCGAGAGCGTCTTTGCCGAGCGTATCGTGCAGAACCTGCTGGACACCGACTTCTACAAGCTGACGATGATGCAGGCGGTGCTGCACAACTACCCCAACGCAGAAGTGGAGTGGGAATTCCGCTGCCGCAACGCCGAGGACCTGACCCCGTACCTGGCGGAAATCCGCTACCAGATCGAACGCCTGGCCGAGCTGGAGGCCACCCCGGACCAGCTCGCCTTCCTCGAGCGCATCCCGTTCATCAAGCCGGACTTCATCCGCTTCCTGAGCCTGTTCCGCTTCAACCTGCGCTACGTGCACACCAGTATCGAGGATGGCCAGCTGGCCATCCGCCTGCGCGGGCCTTGGCTGCATGTAATCCTCTTCGAGGTGCCGCTGCTGGCCATCGTCAGCGAGGTGCGCAACCGCTACCGCTATCGCGAAGTGGTGCTGGAGCAGGTCGGCGAGCAGCTCTACCGCAAGCTCGACTGGCTCACCCGCAACGCCAGCAAGGAGGAGCTGAAGGAGTTCCAGGTAGCTGACTTCGGCACCCGCCGGCGCTTCTCCTACCGCACCCAGGAAGAAGTCGTGCATATCCTCAAACGCGACTTCCCCGGCCGCTTCGTCGGCAGCAGTAACGTACACCTGGCCCGCGAGTTCGACGTGAAACCCATCGGCACCATGGCCCACGAATGGCTGATGGCGCACCAGCAGCTCGGCCCGCGGCTGATCGACAGCCAGATCGCCGCGCTGGACTGCTGGGTGCGCGAATACCGCGGCCAACTGGGCATCGCGCTGACCGACTGCATTACCATGGACGCCTTCCTGAGCGACTTCGACCTGTACTTCGCCAAGCTCTTCGATGGCCTGCGCCACGATTCGGGCGATCCGCTGGTCTGGGCCGAGAAGGCCATCGCCCACTACCGCCGCCTGGGAATCGACCCGATGACCAAGACCCTGGTGTTCTCCGACGGCCTCGACATGCCCAAGGCGTTGCAGCTCTTCCGCGCATTGCGTGGCAAGATCAACGTCAGTTTCGGCATCGGTACCAACCTGACCTGCGACATCCCCGGGGTGGAACCGATGAACATCGTGCTCAAGATGACGGCCTGCAACGGCCACCCGGTGGCGAAGATTTCCGACACGCCGGGCAAGACCCAATGCCGCGACGAGAACTTCGTCGCCTACCTGCGCCACGTCTTCAAGGTAGCGTAGCCATCCCATTTTGCACCGACAGGAGCCCATCCGATGAAAGACAGACAGGCCGCCATCGCCAGAGAACTCAACGTACAGCCGCCCTTCCAATCCGACGCCGAGCTGCAGGCCGAGATCCAGCGCCGCATCCGCTTCATCCAGGACTGCCTGAAGAATTCCGGCATGAAGACCCTGGTGCTGGGCATCAGCGGTGGCGTCGACTCGCTCACCGCCGGCATGCTCTGCCAACGCGCCGTGGAGGGCCTGCGCGCCGAGACTGGCAACCCGGACTACCGCTTCCTCGCCGTGCGCCTGCCCTACAACGTGCAGGGCGACGAACAGGACGCCCAGGACTCGGTGGACGTGATCGCCCCGGACGAGCGCCATACCGTCAACATCGGTCCGTCGGTTCAGGCGCTGGCCGCGCAGACCCAGGCGCTGGAAGGCCTAGCGCCGGCCACCCGCGACTTCGCCCTGGGCAATACCAAGGCGCGCATCCGCATGGCTGCCCAGTACACCATCGCCAACGCCCGTGCCGGCCTGGTGGTCGGCACCGATCACGCCGCCGAGGCGGTCATGGGTTTCTTCACCAAATTCGGCGACGGCGCCTGCGACCTCGCCCCGCTCAGCGGCCTGGTGAAGAACCAGGTACGCAGCATCGCCCGCAGCCTGGGCGCGCCGGAAAACCTGGTGGAGAAAGTGCCGACCGCCGACCTCGAGGACCTCGCCCCCGGCAAGCCGGACGAACACGCCCACGGCGTGACCTACAGGGAAATCGATGCCTTCCTGCACGGCCAGGACGTCGGCCAGGAAGCCTTCGACATCATCGTCCGCACCTTCGAGAAGACCCACCACAAGCGCGCACTGCCCATCGCGCCATAAGCCCCCAAAGTCGTTGGCACGGGAAACTCCCGCGCCAACGGCTCAAGGTTCAGTGCTGGGGGATGACGTAGCGCCAGATTGCGATGAAGTGCAGCAGGCTGCCGGCGATCACGAACAGGTGCCAGATGCCGTGCCAGTGGCGGAAGCGGCTGTCGTAGGCGAAGAAAATGATGCCGATGGTGTAGAAGGCGCCACCGCCCACCAGCCAGGCGAAGCCCGCGCCGCCCAGTGCGCGGTACAGCGGCCCGACTGCGATCAGCACGATCCAGCCCATCACTGCGTAGATGATGATCGACAGCACCCGCGCCTCGGAGCGCGGCTTGATCTCCTGCAACATGCCGATCACCGCCATCGACCAGACGATGCCGAACAGCGTCCAGCCCCAGGCTCCCTTGAGCGTCACCAGGCAGAAGGGCGTGTAGCTCCCCGCGATCAGCAGGTAGATCGACAGGTGGTCGAGCTTGCGCAGGATGATCTTCGCCCGCCCTCGCACGCTGTGATAGAGCGTCGAAATACTGTAGAGCAGAGTCAGCGTCGTGCCGTACACCGCCACACTGACGATGCGCAGCGGCTCGCCCACCAGGCTGGTGGCGACCAGCAGCCAGATGCCCCCCACCAGCGCCAGCACGGCGCCAACCAGGTGGGTCCAGGCGTTGAAGCGTTCACCGTGGTACATGGGTCCCCCGTCAGGATTTCAACCATGGACACCCTAGCGCCATTTGATGAAATAAAAAGCCCGACCATGGGTCGGGCTTTTCGAATCACGCACTTTCGAACGAAAGCGGGATCACTTCACGGCCAGGGTGCCCTTCATCATGGCCGAGTGGCCCGGGAAGGAGCAGAAGAAGGCGTATTCATCACCGGCCTTGAGCTTGGACACATCGAAGGTCACCGAGTCCTTCTCGCCGGAACCGATGATCTTGGTGTGGGCGATGACGCGGGTGTCGCCTTCTTTCACGTAGTTCTTGTCCAGGCCTGCGGCCATGCCGTCGGTTACCACGCCCTGCATGTCGGCGGCAGTGGTCAGGACCCAGTTATGGCCCATGACGTTCTTCGGCAGGCTGCCTGGGTGGGACAGGTTCACGGTGAAGGTCTTGCAGCTCTTGTCGACGGTGATGGCGTTGGTGCTGAACTGCATCTGGTCGTTGCCCTGGATGTCCACGGAGCATTCGGCGGCCAGCAGCGGGGCACTGAACAGGCCAAGCAGGGATACAGCGGCGAGTTTACGGAACATGACATGCCTCCTAGGCAGGTTGGGCGGAGAATCCTGAAGGGGAAGACTGCCCGAAGGCGATCGGGGTTCCCCTGATCTGCATCAATGGCCTTCGGCCACGAACCAAGCTTCGAACTGTCTATCAGGTCGATCAGCAGGATCAACGAGGCAGAACAGCGCACCCCGCCTAGCATAGACGTCTCACCCAGGCTCAACAGGAGTTTGCGCCATGCACCGTCTTGCGCTGTTACAAAGCCCATGGTTACAGGACCTGCTCGCTTGTTACGCACTCGCCTCCGCTGGCGGCTGCCAGCATGGCTGAAATCGGCTTGGTTGCTCCTCTCGCAGCCGGTAACCTGACGGCCTGCTGAAAGAGGACAGCTCCATGACCTTGCGTTCCATCTGCGTATTCTGCGGCGCCAGTCCCGGCGCCTCCCCGATCTACCAGGAAACCGCCGAAGCCCTCGGCCGCCACCTCGCCGAGAGCGGCATCCAGCTGGTCTACGGCGGCGGCGCCGTGGGTCTGATGGGCATGGTCGCCAATGCCGCGCTGGCTGCCGGTGGCGAAGTCATTGGCATCATTCCGCAGAGCCTGAAAGACGCCGAGGTCGGCCACAGCGGCCTGACGCGCCTGGAAGTGGTGGACGGCATGCACGCACGCAAAGCCCGCATGGCCGAGCTGAGCGACGCCTTCATCGCCTTGCCGGGCGGCCTCGGCACTCTGGAAGAGTTGTTCGAGGTCTGGACCTGGGGCCAATTGGGCTACCACGCCAAGCCGCTGGGCCTGCTGGAAGTGAACGGCTTCTTCGATCCGCTGCTGACCTTCCTCGACCACCTGGTGCAGGAGCGCTTCGTGCGCCAGCCACACCGCGACATGCTGCAGCGCGCCGACTCGCCTGCCGAACTGGTAGGCGCCCTGGCCGCCTGGAAACCCCTGGCCGCGCCCAAGTGGGTAGATCGCACGCCGACCTGACGCCGCCTACCAGCAACGCTCCGTGGCCGCGCCACGGAGCCCGCTGTCGGCCAGTGTCAGCACCCCGCAGGCATCTTCCGTCATCGCACCAAGAGGTTCTGCCTGCAGGACATAGCCCGATGCGTCAGGGCCGCTGGCAAAACCCAGCCGGTAATACACCCTTCCGGCGCCCCGTGGCGAGCGATCGAATGGCAGCGTAGCGCCAACATAGGTGCCGCGGCTGGTGTAGAAGCGCTCCAGAGATTGCGCCAGCTCCACCAGGGCTTTCTGCGCATCCACCCGGTGCACCCGCCGGATGTGCTCCCGATACGCCGGTAGCGCCACACCCAGCAGGATGCCGACCAGCGCAAGGCAGACCAGCAGTTCCACGAGCGTGACGCCGCCGGCCCACCGGCTCATCGATTTCATTCAGCGAGACTCCCACCAGGCCCTGCGCCCGACGTCGCGAGGCAGATTGATTTTCTGGCCCAGCGGACGGCCTTCCGCATCGATACCGAGGATTTTCCATTCACCGTCCGGACCGGCCTGGAGCAGCGCGCCACTGGACTGATGCGCCGCATCGTCGCCTGCCACATCGCTGCCCGGCAGGCCACCCACCAGTTGCTCTCCACTGCGAAGATCCAGCACAAGCGATGCGTGGGTCAGCGGATCGCTGCAAGGGTCGTCTCCGGGTGCAATCAGGTTGAACAGCACGAACTTCCCTTCACGAATCTGCGGCGGTTCCACCACGCGCGTGCCATCCGCCGGCAGGTCCAGGTACCAGCCATGCGCGTCGCCCATGTCGGTTTTGGAAGACACCGGCTGGAGATCGGACCGCCCGGCGATCGCCTGCCCACCGTCGAGCACTCCGTACAGGCTTTCGCTCTTCGCCGAGGGTTCTTCGTCACCCACACGGTAGAGTCGACCGCTGCCCAACAGCACGCGTACCCGTCCACCACCGTCCAGCGCTGCCGCCACCGGCGCACTGATCGCCTGCGGGCTGCCGTCCGGCGTCAGCGCCCGGAAGAGCGGCTTGCCGGCCAGGGAAGGTGGAATTGCCGAGTCGCCGCCCTCTTCGCCAGCCAGATCCACACGCCAGAGATTCCCGAGGCTGTCACCCACATAGAGGCGGTTGGCGGTCACATCGCCCCTGCTGCTGATCGCCGTCACCGGCCCCAGGTCGCCGGCCTCGGGCAGGTGGACGCGCTTGAGCACATGACCATCCGCCGCATCGAGCAGCCAGATGTACCCGCCGCGGCTTTCCGGGTCCCTGGCCCCCGTGGAAACCGCCACCACGAACCGGCCCGAACTCAGGGCCATGAGTGCTGGCCGCCCCAGCGTGTAGCCGAGGTCGGGATGGCTGAACTCCCAAAGTACGTTGCCCGGCTGCACGCGCTCAGGATCGCTGATATCCAGTGCAAACAGGCTGTTGCCGCCCGCCCCGGTGACGCCCACCAGCAGGGTGCGCCACCGCCCGGAGATCCAGGCATTGCCCACCGTTGGCGAGCCATCGACGTAGTAGCGATGGGCATAGCCCGGATCGGCCAGCTCGCGAAGATGGCCGAGCACCGCCACCGGTACGTAGGCGAACAACTCGCGTCCGTCGCGCGCGTCGAAGCCGTGCAGCATGCCATCGTTGGCGCCCACCGCCACCAGCGGCGCACGCTGCTGGTAGAGCTCACTGGCAAGGAACTCCCGGTAGCGGTCGCCCAGCGAACCGGGCAGCTCAGCGTAAGGCTGCGCGTCGTGCCAGGAATAGGCTGGCCGCGAACCCACGATATCGCCCAGCCGGCTGGCTCGCCGGCGGAACGGCAACGCACTGCCGGCCTCGCGCCGCTCCTGCAGGCGCGAACCGCGCAGGTAGTCCACCAGCAACTCGCCCTGCTCGCTCCCCAGCCTCAGGCGCTGTTCGTTATCCAGGGAGCCCCAGGTGAAGGGCATGCCTGCCCGCGCGATGAGCGATCCATCCGTCCCAGCAATGGCGGGCTGCACGGTGAGGATATTTCGCCCCGCCACTTTCGCCTCGCTCAGCTCGTCCAGCTGCTGCGCAGCCGACCACAACGGCTGACGCTCGCCGTCACGCAAAAGCAGCAGGTCGCCGCTCCAGCGCCGCCCCTCCAGCCGGGTACTGAACCACTCGCCGGTCTGCGGGCCTGCGCTGAAGTTGCCGATGCTCCTCGGCTCATCGTTGGCCGCATGGGCGAATACCAGGCGCAACGCGTCCCGTAGCTTGTCAGGCTCGGTGAGCTTCAGCAGTTTGGCCGGTGCACCATCCGGCCCCTTCCACCAGCTTTCAGGCAAGGGTGCGGTACGCGTGAAGCCATAGCGGGGCGGAACGGCGAAACCGCCGTACTGGGCCGCCAGCCATAGGGCGCTGCCCTGCCCGGCCGCCTCGTGGGTGGACGCCAGCCAGAAGGTGGATGCGCTTTGCCGGCCGGAAAGGTCCGGGCGCAGGTCTCGTACATGGGCATCGTAGGCGAGCCCCGCCAGCGCGAGTGCAGCGGCGGAACCCGCGCCACCCTGCATGGCCGCGACCTGCTGCGTTGCCCGCGCCAACTCCGGATCGCCGAGGCGCAGCAGACTCGCGCCAGCCTCGCCGTCCCCCGCACCACCAATCCCGAGCATGGCGTTACGCTGGCAGGCGTAGGTGAGCGGGTCCGCGTGATCCCCCTGATGACGCAGGAAGCGCGTGGCGGCATGCAACAGCTCGCCCACATCATCGGAAGGCCGCGATCCGGCGTCGTCAAAACGATTGAGGAAGGCGACCACCCCCACCTGCCGGTCAGTGAAAACACCGGTCTGCGCCGACCACTCCTTCAGCGGGTTATCCCGCCCGTCATCCAGCCACGGACCAATGAATTTCTGCGGCGTGCGCACCACCGCGCTTCCGCCCTCATCGGCGCGGCCGAAGATGCTGTAGCGCAGGCGTCCGGCGTAGTGCTGCAACAACCCTTCGGGCTTATGGCTCGAGCCGTAGGGCTGGCAGTTGCGTTCCAGCTGGCCTGCCGCGCAGACCTGTACGCGCACCGCGAGTCGATAGGTCGCGTCGGGTAACAACGTCTCGCCGGGTATAAATTCCTGCGGCTCACCGGGAAAATCCGGGCTGCGACTCAACAACAGGCTCCGCGCTTCGCCCTCCACCCGCAGATGCAGCGGCATGCCCGACAAAGGCGTGGCGCCCCCAACGCTATCGCGCGGCAGGCTTCGATCCGGGAAGACACCGTCGCGCCGCGTACTCAGCCCCTTCTGCAACACCGTCAGCCCGGTGTTGTCGATGAAGCGGTCGCCACCGGTCAGCACGGCGCGATAGACATCGATGGCCTGCGTCGTGGCCCAATTGAGAAAGTTGCCGCTCCAGGCTTGGCGGCAGCCGTTGACCAGGGCCGGGCCGATGGGCTGGAAGTAGCGCTCCATCTCCGCCGCCGCGTCGCGGTAGGTGTAGCACTTGTCCGAGTCGAAATAGCCGAAGTACCGATCACCGGTGGTATAGACAGCCCCCGGATTGGCAGGCGCCGCGGTCGCCGCATGGGCCGAGGACGGCAGCAAAAGCAGGTTGCCGGGCGCACCGCTGGCGATCTCCAGCGGCACCTGGCTGACCGGCGCCGCCAACAGCACTCCCGACAAGGTGAGGCCCAGAATCAGCGAACAGATTCTCGTCAATCTCACGGCTACCTCCCTGCCTGCTAACGAATGAAAAAGATGCTGTTCAGCCGCACGCTGGACACCGCTTCCCCCGATGGCTGGCGACGTGCGCCAAAACCCGTCGCGCGTACCTCGATGGCCACGCCATTAGCCGTCCCGCCCTTGCCGACCTCCAGTCCTTCACTGGCCAGCCAGCGCAGGAAGCGCAGCTGGTAGATCGGCTTCGCTGCGCTTTCCGAAAAGCCGCTCACCTGGCCGTCACGGCTATAGGCAGCAGCCTCGGGACGGTTCTGCCGATGAATCTCCAGCGCAGCTTGCTCACCCGCACGTAGCGCGGCTTCCGCCGCCTGGAAAGCCATCTGTCGGTCACGCAGGTTGCCGGCCATGCGCTCCTCCAGTTGCACCATGCGCATGCCCGCCAGACCGATCAGCGTGAGCAGCAACAGCATGGCCAGCGAGACCAGCAGCACCGCCCCGCACTCGGATCGAGGAGGTATCGACGGGCTCCAGCTCATGGCGGCGGGTTGCGCAAAGCGATAGTGCTACCCATCACCAGCCGCAGCCGGCGATCCGCATCCGGCGCGAGGCTGCGGCCATCGAAAACCATTGAATTCGGAGCCTCGTCGACGTCGCGGGTCTGGCTCTGCAGCAGCAGGTTGACGCGCACCGTCCGCACCTGGCGCCATTCCTCGGCGGTCATTTCGCGCGCGGCCTTGTAGGTCGCCACCGCCGGGCTATCCATCCCGGCCACGCCGTAGCGCAAGCTCATTCCCGCGACACCAGTCACCAGTTCGCTGGTCTGCACCTTATCCGTGGTTTCGCTGTTATCGGTGACGAACAACCCCGGCGTTCCGGACTCGCCCCGTCCGATCCAGTAGATGGCGTAGCGGTAGGGATAAACCCGCGTCGCCGGCGCCAGGAAGTGCTCCAGCGGGCGATCCGCGATCAGGCTCAAAGCATCGCCGGCATTGCGCAGCAGCAGGCAGGACTGCTGATCGCTGAGCAGATAGAAAGCGCCAGAGACCGCAGCCGAAGACGTAAGCAGCAGCCGGTTCGCGGTGATCGCGCGGGCGGCGAGAACGGGCTCGGCCGCAGAGCGCAGCAGCACCGCATCGGTGTTCGCCAGGCGCCCGCTGGGCATCCAGGCCACCGCCGGCATTCCCGCACCGTATCCTTCGATTGCCGACTTTTCCACGGCATACCGGGCGTTATCGGTGCCCGAGGCATTGACCACACCAGCAGGGCAGGCACCGGTGAAACCGGCATTGCGCAGGTCCTGCGCAATGGCTTCCAACGCGAAGCGGCCGTTCTCCTGCAATTCGGTCAACGCGACGCTGTTCTGATAGCTGCGCTTGCTGCAGAGGACGACCTGGATCACGCCCGCCAGAAGCAGCAAACCCAGGGCCATGGCAATCAGCAGTTCGACCAGCGACAGCCCGCGCTGGCGCATCTCAGAACCCCGCCCGGTAGGCGAAGGTCTCCTCGGCGTCACCTGTCGCCCCCAGACGATCACGGGCCCGCCGGTCATTCCAGCGCACGGCGATCAACGCGCTGTACAGATTACCGCTGCGGATCACCTGCACGGAGCCGCTACCCGTTCCGCCGAGCGTCTCGCACACATCGGCCTGCCACTGGTTGAGGTCGAGTTGAGCACGCGTCGAACCCGTGGGCCTGGGGCAGCCGCCGGCCACATCGGCGAAGGTCGTATCGTAGGCGCCGGAACGGGCCGCCTCCGGATTGGCACGCAGCAGGTCGGCCATCTCGCCGGCCAGCCAGGACGCCTGGGAACGCTGCAGCGCACTATGGCCGGCACTGATGCCGACACTCTGCAACCCCGCCAGCCCCAGCACGCCAATGCCGAGCACGAGCACCGAGACCAGCACCTCCACCAGGGTGAAACCTTCGCTCCGCTTGCCGCCGTCCATGCTCGTCGCCTCGCTGCTGAGGAATGAGCCTCAAGGGTGCAAGGCGCAACGCAGCGCGGTCAGCCAGACATTGGCTGGGAGATCGACGGGAAAAGTCCGCACGCCGAACAAGATCGGGCGTGCATCTAGGACGGCGTCCGATGTACTGGCCTACCTGTCGGTGCTCCCATGCCATCGGTCCCCACTTAAAAATTTCAGCGGAAAAAGAAAAGGCCACCTCACGGTGGCCTTTGCAGGAACACGAAAACCGTCAGCTGTTCGCCGACTGCTGGACGATCACCGTCTGCGCCGGCATTGGTGCCGGGAAGTCGGTGCCCAGGGCTTCCTTGATGGTGCGGTTGGTGTCGAAGTAGACCTGCCAGTAGGCGTCGTTGTGGCAATACGGACGTACAGCGAGCACCGGGCCGACAAGGTTGAACTCGAGGATTTCCACGTCCACCGGCGGCTCGCTCAGCACGTTGGGGATGGCGGCGATGCGCTGCTTGAGCACGGCGGCGGCGGCCTGCCAGTCCGCGGCGCCGGACAGCTGCGCCTTGAGTTCCACGCGGCGGTAGGGGTTGTGGGTGTAGTTCTGGATGGTATCACTGAAGATCTTGTTGTTGCCCACCAGGGTCAGGACGTTGTCCGGAGTGTTGATGGCGGTGACGAACAGGCCGATCTCCTTCACGGTGCCGGTAACGCCGCCGGCAGTGATGAAATCACCGACCTTGAATGGCCGCAGAACGATGATGAAGCCGCCAGCCGCGAGGTTGGCCAGCAGGCCGGACCAGGCCATGCCGATGGCGAGGCCGATGGCGGCGATCAGCGCGGCGAGGCTGGTGGTCTGCACGCCGAAATAGCCGAGGATACCGACGACCAGGAGGATGTTCAGGGTGACGGTGATGAAGGAGCCGACATAGCGCAGCACCGTCGGGTCGACGCTCTGCCTGGCCAGGGCCCTTTCCACCATGCCAACGGCGAAGCCGATCAACCAGCGGCCGAGGACCCAGAAGAGAATGGCGACGAGGATCTTCACACCGAAGGCGAGCGCGTACTGCGATACCGTCGCCCACAGTGCGTTGATCTTCTCCGTACCCACATTGATGATGTTCGTATCGTCCATGGAAGCGCACCTGCGAGGGAAAGGGACCAGATGAACGCTAGCACGGCCCCAGCGGTTTGCTCGGTACAGCGCGCAGCCCAGAGCCCTGGCGGGCTCCAGGCCTGATTCCACTAGCAGCCGCCGGGCAGCGAGGCGATCCAGCGGTCGAGCAGTTCCAGCCCTTCGCGGTGCACCAGGGTGCGGCCCAGCTCGGGCATCATGTCGCCCGGCTTGTCGCTGCCGACGCGGTAGCTGAGGACTGACTTGTCCGGGTTGCCGGGGTGGATGTCTTCCAGCCGCCCGCCCGTGCCGCCGCCCGCCGCTACCGGCGGTTTGCAGAGGCCGTAGGCAATGGAGACCGGCGTGTGCGGGTCGAGGTGCAGGCCCGAAGTACGCGCCGCGCCTTTGGGGTTATGACAGTGCGAGCAGTTGGCGTCGAGGTAGCTGCGGGCCTGTTTCTGCAGGTCCTCGCCGGGGCGAGGATGGCCCCATAGCGCATTCTGCGGCACCTGCGCCAGCGCCGGCAGCCCCTGGAGGAAGCCGCGTGCCTGCCAGTGCTGCAGCTGGTTCTCGCTGCCACCTGCGTAGGCGAAGTCCTTGTTCAGGTGCCGCGCCTTGGGCCCCAGCGGAGCAATGCCGCCGCCCTTCTGCTCGGCGTGGCATTCGGAACACTGGTTGGCGTCCGGCACCATGTAGGTGAAAGCGGTCTTACTGCCGTCCTCGGCGGTCAATTCCAGTGCCGGGCTGTCGCCGGCAAGCTCCAGGGTCGCTTCGCTCTGATCGGCATTCCACACGTAGGGCAGCGCCGCCCAGCCGTCCTTCTGCCGAACCAGTACGCGGGTTTCCACCAGATGGACCTTGGCCATGTCGAGCCCGGCCTTCGGGTCACGGTCGTCCTGGCTGTTCCGCAGCAGGTTGCCCTGGGCGTCCTTGGGGTAATAGAAGGTCTTGGTCAGCACGGTGCCGACGGGGTAGTCGAAGCGGTCCTCGGCGTATTGCGCCGACTGCCCTTCGGGCATCCACACGGTGCGCAGCTTGTGCGCGTAGTCGGTGAACAGCGAGGTATTCAGGTCGTAGGGCAGCACCTCGGCGGTCGGCGCCAGGTGGCCGCCCGCGAGGTGCAGCATGCCCCAGCCGCTGAGCTTTTCCGGGTAGTCGTCGCCTTCGGGCTGATAACGCGGCTTGCTCTCCTGCCCGCACCCGGCCACCAAAGTGGTCAGGGCGAGCGACAACAGGAACGAAGCGGGTTTCATCATGCCTTGTTGCCCTTTTCGCCCAGGCCGGCCTGTTCGATCTTGGGCAGCGGCTTGAGCTTGCACTGGTGCGAGCTGATGTCGGTGCTGATGTTTTTGTAGCCGTTGGGGCCGTCGACGTTGACGATACCGGCATTGCCGTTGTCGATGCAGATGGCCAACGCTTCGGGGAGCTTGCCGTCGACCAGTTTCTTATCGTTGAAGTAGCCGTCCCAGAGGATGTCCGGCAGGCGGCCGTTGAGGCCGAACTTGGCGATCTTCAGCGCCTTGAGCTCCAGGTGGTCGGGGCTGTCGCCACCGGGGCCGAAGGTGTTGCCGTGGATGAAGATGCCCTCGGGGTAGGGGTCGAAGTTGGGCTGGGTCGCCTTGTCCGAATAGCCGGTGCTGAAGTAGCTGCTGACGATGACGTTGGCGGTCTTGTGGTTGCCGATCCTGTTGTTGAAGATTTCCACGTCGTCGTTGGAGTTCACCACCACGCCAGAGCCCGCCGGCACGCTGGCCACCGGGGTGCCCTTGTGGCCGAAGTTCTCGTGGTTGTTGCCCTGCACGTCATTGTCGAAGACGCGGGTGCCGCGCCCCGGCTGCGGCAGGTTGGGCATGTTGAAGACGAGGATGCCACCAGTGTTGTCGGTGGCGACGTTGTTGTAGACGTCGGCACCGATGGTGTTTTCGATCTCGATGCCGGCGACGTTGCGCTCGGCGCGGTTGTTGCGAACGATCACGTTGCGCGACTGGCCGACGTAGATGCCCGAGTCGGAAGCGCCGATGGCGACGTTGCCCTCGAGCAGGGTGTTCTCGGTCTGCACCGGATAGATGCCGTAGCCGCCATTGTCGGTCGAGGCGCCATTGGTCCACTCGGTGCGGATGTTGCGGATGACGATGTTCTTGCCGCCGATGACCTTCAGGCCGTCGCCCTTGGTGTCCTCGATGGCGAGGTTCTCGACGGTGAAGTCGGACGCGTCGACGAACAGCCCTTCGGCCCCGGCCTTCTGGTTCTTGAAGCTGAGGATGGTCTTGTCCATCCCGGCGCCGCGGAGGGTCACGCCGTCTACCTTCAGGCTGAGGCTGCGGTCCAGGTGGTAGGTACCGGCGGGAATGTCGATGACATCACCGGCCTTGGCCTTGATCAGGCGGGCCTGCAGGTCCTTCTGGAAATCGCTGCTGACGGCGACGGTGGGCTTGTCGCCTTCGCCGCAGGCAGCCAGGGCAATGGAGAATGCGAGAAGGGAGAAGGTAGCGAGACGCATGGCGGGCTCCGGTCTTGTTTTTATCATATGGAACTATCGTACCAATTAAACCCGAGAATACTCCTACATCCCGCGCCACGCCAGCCCTTCAGACGCATCGCACTTTGATTGATTGACGTCACTGTTTCCCCGCCACGGATCGGGATGATCGGCGCTTCCAATCCAAGGAGTGCACGGATGAGCTTCATGCCCTGGAACGACGAGTTCGTGATCGGAATCGAGCGGGTCGATGAACAGCACCGCTGGCTGGTCGACCTCACCAACGCGCTGTACGACAGCCTCGACGGCGCGGATGGCGAGGGCCAGCCCATCGGTGAGCTGCTGGAGCAGTTGGTGGAATACACGATGAATCACTTCATCGTCGAGGAGGTGCTGTTCCAGCGCCTGGGCTACCCCGAGGAAGAGGCGCACCGCGCGGAGCACGATCGCTTCAACCGGCAGATCATCGACCTGCTGTACCGCCACGAGGATGGTGAAGTCGTCTCGGTCGAGGCGCTGGAGCTGCTCAAGGCCTGGCTGATCCACCACATCCTGAAGGTGGACAAGGCTTACGTCGGCTTCTTCCGTGAAAAAGGCGTGACCACTTAGTGATCACGCCTTTTCGATAACACAGGCCGAAAGACTCAGCGCGGAATGTTCGGCTGCCGCTTGGTGGTCCGCTTCTTGCCCTTGGCATAGCCGGTGGCCTTGCCTTCCTCGGCCTTGTTCCACGGCTTGGAGCCGTTGCTGGCGCGCGGCGGCAGGCCGCTGTGCTGGGTCAGCAGCGGCTTGCCGGTCTTCTTGCTGCCGGCCGGGGTGGAATTCTTGCGGCGCGCGCTCTGGTACTCGTCGGTCTGCGGCTGGTAGGTCGGGATCAAGTGGTGCTTGCCGTTGCCGATCAGGTCGGCGCGGCCCATGCGCTCCAGCGCTTCGCGCAACATCGGCCAGCCCTTCGGGTCGTGGTAGCGCAGGAAGGCCTTGTGCAGGCGGCGCTGCTGGTCGCTCTTGACGATGGTCACGCCGTCGCTCTTGTAGGTGACCTTGCGCAGCGGGTTCTTGCCCGAGTGGTACATGGCGGTCGCGCTGGCCATGGGCGAGGGATAGAACGCCTGCACCTGATCCGCGCGGAAGCCGTTGCGCTTGAGCCACAGCGCGAGGTTCATCATGTCCTCGTCGGTGGTGCCCGGGTGCGCCGCGATGAAGTACGGGATCAGGTACTGCTCCTTGCCCGCCTCCTTGGAGAACTTCTCGAACATGCGCTTGAAGGCATCGTAGGTGCCGATGCCCGGCTTCATCATCTTCGACAGCGGGCCTTCCTCGGTGTGCTCCGGGGCGATCTTCAGGTAGCCGCCGACGTGGTGCGTCACCAGTTCCTTGACGTACTCCGGCGACTGAACGGCGAGGTCGTAGCGCAGGCCGGAGGCGATCAGGATCTTCTTCACGCCCGGTAGGGCGCGCGCCTTGCGGTACAGTTCGATGAGCGAGGAGTGGTCGGTATTGAGGTTCTCGCAGATACCCGGCCACACGCAGGACGGCTTGCGGCAGTGACGCTCGATCTCCGGGTCCTTGCAGGCGATGCGGTACATGTTGGCGGTCGGCCCGCCCAGGTCGGAGACGACGCCGGTGAAGCCTGGCACCTTCTTCATCTCCTCGATCTCGGCGAGGATCGACTCGTGGGAGCGGTTCTGGATGATCCGCCCCTCGTGCTCGGTGATCGAGCAGAAGGTGCAGCCACCGAAGCAGCCACGCATGATGTTCACCGAGAAACGGATCATCTCGTAGGCCGGGATCTTCTCCTTGCCGTACACCGGGTGCGGCACGCGCGCATAGGGCATGCCGAACACGTAGTCCATTTCCTCGGTGCTCATCGGGATGGGCGGCGGGTTGAACCACACGTCCACCTCGCCATGCTTCTGCACCAGCGCGCGGGCATTGCCCGGGTTGGTCTCCAGGTGCAGCACGCGGTTGGCGTGGGCATAGAGCACCGGGTCGTTGCGCACCTTCTCGAAGGACGGCAGGCGGATCACCGTGCGCTCGCGGGTCAGCTTCGGGCTGGGCAGCAGTTGCACCACCTTGGCTTCGTTGGGATCGTCCTGCGGGCCCTTGTCCTGCTCGATGGCGCAGGCGGCGGTGTCCTGGGTGTTCACGTAGGGGTTGATGATCTTGTCGACCTTGCCCGGGCGGTCGATGCGGGTGGAGTCCACCTCGAACCAGCCTTCGGGAGTGTCGCGGCGCACGAAGGCGGTACCGCGCACGTCGGTGATCTGCTCGACCGACTCGCCAGCGGCCAGGCGCTGGGCGATCTCCACCACGGCGCGCTCGGCGTTGCCGTACAGCAGGATATCGGCGGTGGCGTCCATCAGGATGGAGCGGCGCACCTTGTCCTGCCAGTAGTCGTAGTGGGCGATACGGCGCAGCGAAGCCTCGATGCCGCCGAGAACCACCGGCGTGTCGCTGTAGGCTTCCTTGCAGCGCTGGCTATAGACCAGGCTGGCGCGGTCCGGGCGCTTGCCCGCCAGGCCGCCCGGCGTATAGGCGTCATCGCTGCGGATCTTCTTGTCCGCGGTGTAGCGGTTGATCATCGAGTCCATGTTGCCCGCCGCCACGCCGAAGAACAGGTTCGGCTGGCCGAGCTTCATGAAGTCGTCCTTCGAGCGCCAGTCCGGCTGGGCAATGATGCCCACGCGGAAGCCCTGGGCTTCCAGCAGGCGGCCGATGATGGCCATGCCGAACGACGGATGGTCGACGTAGGCATCCCCGGTGACGATGATGATGTCGCAGGAATCCCAGCCCAGCTGATCCATCTCTTCCTTGCTCATGGGCAGGAACGGCGCCGGGCCGAAACACTCGGCCCAGAACTTGGGATAGTCGAACAGCGGTTTGGCGGCTTGCATCACGGGCACCGGGGTATCTCTAAGTAGGTATCGCGGAAAAACGCGGGCGCGGAATATAGCACAAAAAGTGTACAAATCCGACCAGCGAGCTCAGATTTAACTGGGATTCAGCCGATGATTTAACCAGCCTGAGGTAGATTGCCAATGCCATCATCTGGCTATACTTCAGCCACTATCCGCAGTACGCCTGGCCATCCCACCCAGGCCAGGGAGTGCCTGTCTTGCGTCGTGCCTTCGTGCTGTTGCTTACCCTGCTGTTCTGCCATACGGCGCTCGCCTTCGAACTGGACGACAAGGCCAGCGGCGCATGGCTCAACGATCACCTCGAACTGCTGCAGGAACGTGACGGCCCGCTGTCGCTGGAAGCCGTGCAGGCCAGCCGCGATTTCGTCCCGGCCAACGGCCGCACCAGCGTCGGCCAGAGCCCCTACGGCTGGTGGCTGCGCCTGGACCTCGACCGCCGCACCACCCCGCCCGGCGGTTGGTGGCTGGAGGTGGACGCGGTCAATCTGAAGGACCTGCGACTCTACGTACCCGACGCACAGGGCATCTACCGGGAAACGCTGTCCGGCGAGGCCGTTCCCTTCGCCCAGGGCCGCGACCGCGACTACCGCCGCCCGATCTTCTACCTGCCCGAAGGCAACGGCCCGGTGCGCATCTATGCCCGCGCCTACGACCCCGCCGGAAACTCCTTCCCGCTGCGCATCTGGTCGCTGGACGACCTGCAGGACCACCGCGCCGATACCAGCCTGGTCCTCGGTTTCATCTACGGCCTGATCGCCGCGTTGCTGTTGTACAACCTGTTCATCCTGCTCACCCTGCGCGACCCGGCGTACTTCTGGTACGTGCTGACCACCGCCAGCGCACTACTGTTCAGCTTAGGGATGAGCGGCCATGGCTTCGAGTACTTCTGGCCCGATCACCCGGTCCCCTGGTGGCTCGACCGCATCACCCTGCCCTCGCTCTGGGGCCTGTGCGTGCACCGTTTCACCATCACCCTGCTGCAGACCCGCCGCTACGTGCGCTGGTCGCACTGGCTGCTGAACCTGAACTGCGCGCTGTATGGGCTGACCATTGTCGTAGGCGCCCTGGGCCTGCGCGGCATGGCCGGCTGGATGCTGGTGGCCATCACCCTGATCGGCGTGCCGGCCGCCCTGGGCGGCGCCCTGGTGCGCTGGCGCCAGGGCTCGTTCCCGGCCTTTCTCTACCTGCTCGGCTTCGGTCTGGTGCTGACCAGCGTCAGCATCTCGGTGATGCGCGCGACAGGCCTGGTGCAGCCCTCACCGCTGACCTCGTACATCTTCCCCATCGCCGTGGCCATGGAATCGGTACTTTTCTCCTTTGCCCTCACCTCTCGCATCCAAGGGCTCAAGCGCGAGCGCGCCCAGGCGCTGGAACAGGCGGACCGCGAAAAGAGTGCTCGCCTCACCCTGATGCAAAGCGCCCAGCAGGACCTGGCGACAGCCGTGGCCGAGCGAACCGCCGAACTGACCCAGAGCAATCAGCTGCTGCGCGAGCGCGAGGCGCAACTGCAGCATGCCGCGCACTACGACCCGCTGACCGGCCTGCCGAACCGCCGCTATCTGGTGGAGCACGCCGAGCACGCTCTGGCCCATGCCCAGCAGAACGGCGAGACCCTGGCCCTGATGCTGATCGACCTCGACCACTTCAAACCGATCAACGACAGCCACGGCCACGACGCCGGCGACTTCATGCTGCAGAACGTCGGCAATCGCCTGCGCCAGTGCGTGCGCGGCAGCGACTGTGTGTCGCGCCTGGGCGGGGATGAGTTCGCGGCGTTGATCTCGGGACCTGACGCCGAGGGTCACGCCAAGGAAATTGCTTGCCGCATCCTCAACGAGCTGTCGCGGCCGGTGAAGTTCGACAACCTGGAGTTGCGCGTTACGCCCAGCATCGGCGTCGCCATCTATCCCAGCCACGCGATGCAGTTCAGCAAGCTCTACAAGGCCGCCGACCAGGCACTCTACGAAGTGAAAGGCAACGGCCGGGCCGCCTATGCCCTGGCCAGCGAGATCAACGAGGCCGCTGGGGAAACCAGCGATCTCTGGCTCGAAAGCGAAGACCGCGCCTGATCAGCTGCGGTAGCGACGCGGCACGCGGGCGGTGACCTTGGTCAACAGCTCGTAGCCAATGGTTCCGGCGTGGGCCGCCACCTCGTCCACCGGCAGGTTGGCGCCCCACAGCTCAACGCGGTCGCCCACAGCAGCATTGGGCAGGTCGGTCAGGTCTACCGCCAGCATGTCCATCGACACGCGCCCGGCCAGCCCCGTGCGCTGGCCCTCCACCAGCACCGGCGTGCCGTTCGGCGCGTGGCGCGGGTAACCATCGGCATAACCGCAACTCACGGTGCCGATGCGCGAAGGCCGCTCGGCCACCCAGGTCGCCCCATAGCCAACGCTTTCCCCCACCGCCACCGCGCGCACGGCGATCAGCTGCGCCTCCAGGCTCATGGCCGGACGCAGGCCCAGCTCGGCAGCGCCGATGTCAGAGAAGGGCGTGGCACCGTAGAGCATGATACCGGGGCGAACCCAGTCCATGTGCGCGGCAGGAATGGTCAGCACGGCGGCGGAGTTGGCCAGCGAGCGCAGGTCGAAATCCAGGTCCAGCACGCTGAGGAAGCAGGCCACCTGGTCTTCGGTCAGCTCGTCGCCGCGCAGGTCGGCGTTGGCGAAGTGACTCATCAGGTTCAACTCGGCCACCTGCGGTGCCCGACGAAGGCGCGAATGCCAGTCGCGCAGTGCTTCGGGCGAGAAGCCCAGGCGGTGCATGCCGCTGTCCAGCTTCATCCACACATTGAGCGCACCGGGCAACTGGGCGGCGAGCAGCGCCTGGGCCTGCTCAGGGCCCTGTACCGCCACGTCCAGGCGCAACTGGGCGGCGATCAGGTATTCCGCCGGCTCGAAGCAGCCTTCCAGCAGCAGGATACGGGCGCCGGCCTGCAGGGCGCGCACCTCGGCGGCTTCCTCCAGGCAGGCCACCGCGAAGCCATCCGCCTCGTCGTGTAGGCAGCTAACCACCTCCCGCGCGCCATGCCCATAGGCGTTCGCCTTGACCACCGCAAAGGCTTCACGGCCGGGCGCACAGCGCTTGGCGACGGCGTAGTTGTGGCGAATGGCGGCTAGATCGACGTGGGCGACGAGCGGGCGCATGGCGGCCTCTGCAAAGAAAACGGGCGCCTATCTTAAGGCGCCCGTCGGTCATGCGGAATGCGGCATCGTCACTCGTCTTCGAAGTTGTACATGCCCGGCGCAAGGTTCTCGAAGCGGCTGTAGCGGCCGAGGAAGGCCACCCGCACCGTGCCGATGGGGCCGTTACGCTGCTTGCCGAGGATGATCTCGGCGACGCCCTTGAACTCGGTTTCGGGGTGATACACCTCGTCGCGATAGACGAACATGATCACGTCGGCGTCCTGCTCGATCGCGCCTGATTCGCGCAGGTCGGAGTTCACCGGGCGCTTGTTGGGGCGCTGCTCCAGCGAGCGGTTGAGCTGGGAGAGTGCCACCACCGGGCAATTGAACTCCTTCGCCAGGGCCTTGAGCGAGCGGGAAATCTCTGAAATCTCGTTGGTCCGGTTGTCGCCGGCGGAACCGGGTATCTGCATCAGTTGCAGGTAGTCGACCATGATCAAGCCGATTTCGCCGTGCTCACGGGCCAGGCGACGGGTCCGCGCGCGCATTTCCGAAGGCGAGATGCCGGCGGTGTCGTCGATGAACAGCTTGCGGTCGCTGAGCAGGTTCACCGCCGAGGTCAGGCGCGGCCAATCCTCGTCGTCCAGCTTGCCGGTCCGCACCTTGGTCTGGTCGATGCGCCCGAGCGAGGCGAGCATACGCATCACGATGGAGTCGGAGGGCATCTCCAGGGAGTACACCAGGATCGCCTTGTCGCTGCGCATCAGGGCGTTCTCCACCAGGTTCATGGCGAAGGTGGTCTTGCCCATCGACGGACGGCCGGCAACGATGATCAGGTCGGACGGCTGCAGGCCGCTGGTCTTCTCGTCGAGGTCGGTGAAGCCGGTGGTGATACCGGTCAGCGCATCCGAGGTGTTGAACAGGTGGTCGATGCGATCGATGGTCTTGACCAGGATGTCGCCGATGCCCACCGGGCCGCCGGTCTTGGGACGCGCTTCGGCGATCTCGAAGATCTTGCGCTCGGCTTCATCGAGCACTTCGTTGGCGCTGCGCCCTTCAGGGTTGAAGGCGCTGTCGGCGATGTCGCTGCTGATGCCGATCAGCTGCCGCAAGGTGGCGCGCTCGCGGATGATGCCCGCGTAGGCCTTGATGTTCGCCACCGAGGGGGTGTTCTTCGCCAGCTCGGCGAGGTAAGCAAGGCCGCCCACCTGGGACAGTTGCCCTTCGCGCTCGAGCTGCTCGGAGAGGGTCACCACGTCGATCGGCTGGTTGGCTTCGGCGAGCTTGTAGACGGCGCGGAAGATCAGGCGATGGTCATGGCGATAGAAGTCGCCATCGGACACGGCATCGGAGACGCGTTCCCAGGCGTTATTGTCGAGCATCAGGCCACCCAGCACTGCCTGTTCGGCTTCGATCGAGTGCGGGGGCACCTTGAGGGAAGCGGTCTGCAGGTCGTATTGCTCGGGAATGGTGATGTCGTTCATGGTCTCTTCGTGTTGTGTGAAACGGCGGAAAAACAAAGGGCACGGACCGAGGATCGGTACCGTGCCCATTGTTATTGGACTGATTCACCCAGGCAAGCCGTGTGAATCGTCCTAGCGACGGATCGCTTACTCGGCGACTACAACCACGTGCAGGGTTGCATCAACATCCATGTGCAGTTGCACTTCGATGTTGTACTCGCCTACAGCGCGCAGGGCGCCGTCGGGCAGGCGAACTTCGCTCTTTTCCAGCGGGTAGCCGGCAGCCGAAACGGCGTCGGCGATGTCGCGGGTGCCGATCGAACCGAACAGTTTGCCTTCGTCGCCAGCGTGGGCGCCGATGGTCACGATCAGTTCGGACAGCTGGGCAGCACGAGCTTCAGCGGCAGCTTTTTTCTCAGCAGCGGCTTTTTCCAGCTCTGCGCGGCGCTCTTCGAAAGCAGCGACGTTGGCAGCGGTGGCAGCGGTGGCTTTGCCCTGCGGCAGCAGGTAGTTACGAGCGTAACCGCCCTTTACGTTCAGCTTGTCGCCCAGGTTGCCCAGTTTGGCGATCTTTTCCAGCAGGATGACTTCCATTTGAGTCTTACCTCTTAACTTTTAACCTTCACCGTTCGCAGCTTTCTGGCGCTTGGCCAGGCGACCGCGAAAATCAAACAGACTGTCGACTACGGCGACAAGACAGATCACATTGCCCAGTACGAATACCAGCAGGTACAGCGGTGCGAGCCAGAAGCCCGGAAGCTTCTTCAGCGCCGCCAGGCCGTGCCCCAGTGCGATCCCGGCGAACAACAGCGGGATCATGCACAACGGCGCCAGCATGGTGGCCGCGGGACCTGCGAAGGGCAGAGCCACAACGCCGACCAGCAGCGCTACAGCCGTGCCCGGCGACAGGCGCAGTGCGCGGAACTCGCGGCCAAACCCTTCCGGGTTGAACAGTACTGCTTGCCAATAACGCGCCAGCATCAGGCACAACAGGCTGATCGTCTGCAGCGAGGCTGCCATCAGGCCGGTGATGGTCGGAACCATCTCCGCCTGCAGGGCGGCCATCTGTTCCGGCGAAAGCTTGGCTTCGGCCAGAACCTGCGGCAGTGCCTTGCCGAATGCATCGGCAAGACCTGCGACCAACCCGGCCGACACCGTGCTGAGCAGCAGCACGAACACCGCACCGAGCACAACGCTCGCCAGCATCACCGGGTTCCAGGACACCTTGCTGCGCAGAACCTGCGCCAGCACGGCACTACCCACCAGAACCAGGCTTACGCTGGGGTCACCCAGGTACCACCAGGCCAGTGCCGGAAGCAGCGCCCAGGCCAGGATGCCAAAGGCATCGCCGGCGCCACGGCGCAACAGCACCAGACTGCCTGCTGCGGCACCGAGCCAGAACAAAGGCTGCAGTACCGCGGCTGCGACGACCACCAGGGTCGCCTGCATGCGGCCTCGCATGACAAATTCAGCCAATGCGCGCATGCGATCTATCCATCAATTCCAGTCGACTGCCCGATCAACGGCCGTGGCTGTCGGTGTAGGGAAGCAGGGCCAGGTAACGGGCGCGCTTGATAGCGGTCGCCAGCTGACGCTGGTACTTGGCTTTGGTGCCGGTGATACGGCTCGGAACGATCTTGCCGGTTTCGGAAACGTAGGCCTTCAGGGTGTTGAGATCCTTGTAATCGATCTCTTTCACGCCTTCAGCGGTGAAACGGCAGAACTTACGACGACGGAAGAAACGTGCCATGTGTGTGGCTCCTCAATACTGGTCCGGGATTACTCGTCAGCGCTGTCGCGGCTATCATCGCCGTCAGCGGACTCGCCCTCGTTCGATTCGGGACGCTCACGGCGCTCGCGGCGCTCGTTGCGGCTCTCTTCGGCCTTCAGCATTTCGGACTGGCCGGTAACGGCTTCGTCGCGACGGATGACCATGTTACGGATCACGGCGTCGTTGTAACGGAAGTTGTCTTCCATTTCTGCCAGGGCCTTGGCGGTGCACTCGACGTTCATCAGAACGTAGTGAGCCTTGTGCACGTTGTTGATGGCGTAAGCCAGCTGACGACGGCCCCAGTCTTCCAGACGGTGGACTTTGCCGCCGTCTTCTTCGATGGCCTTGGTGTAACGCTCGACCATGCCACCGACTTGTTCGCTCTGGTCCGGGTGAACCAGGAACACGATTTCGTAATGACGCATAAATGCTCCTTACGGATTGCAGCCTGCCGACAAAGCGGTCAGACAAGGAGTGAATGATTTTTTCCTTGCCGCTCGGAAGGACGCGCGAACGCCTGCCCGGACGACAAGGGCCGACATTCTAGAGAAGGGGGGAAGGTGGCGCAAGGAAATTGACGATTATTTGTACAACCGTCGCCACTGGAGTCTTTTCGTAGGAGCGAGCTTGCTCGCGAACCAGGCAAGCTCGGAGCCGGCACCGTTCGCGAGCAAGCTCGCTCCTACAAAAGAAGTGTTACGCGCCGGCCTTGAGCTGGCGCTGGCGGACGATCTCGAACAGGCACACGCCGGTGGCCACCGAGACGTTCAGGCTGCTGACGCTGCCCTGCATCGGCAGCTTGGCCAGGTAGTCGCAGTGATCGCGTGTCAGGCGGCGCATGCCCTTGCCCTCGGCGCCCATCACCAGCACGGTCGGCCCGGTGAGGTCGAGCTCATAGAGCATCTGGGTCGCCTCGCCGGCGGTGCCGACGATCCACAGGCCGCGCTGCTGGAGTTTCTCCAGGGTACGGGCGAGGTTGGTCACAGCCACCAGCGGGATCACCTCGGCCGCGCCGCAGGCAACCTTACGCGCGGTGGCATTGAGGGTGGCGGACTTGTCCTTCGGCACAATGACCGCCAGCGCGCCCGCCGCATCGGCGGTCCGCAGGCAGGCACCGAGGTTGTGCGGGTCGGTCACACCATCCAGCACCAGCAGCAGCGTCGGGCCAGCGGAGCGCTCCAGCAGCTCCTCCAGCATGTTCTCTCCCCACACCTGGCTCGGGCTGACCTCCGCGACCACGCCCTGGTGCACGCCTTCGGCCCACTCGTCCAGTTCCTTGCGGTCGCGCGTCCCCACCGGCACGCGCGCCTGACCGGCCAGTTCCACCAGCACCTGGACCCGCGGGTCCTGGCGGCCTTCGGCCAGCCACAGCTGCTTGACCCGTTTCGGGTGATGGCGCAGCAGCGCTTCTACGGCATGGACCCCGTAGACCTGTTCCCACTGACTCATTTCTTCGCCTTACGCTTGCTGGCCGGAGCACCACCGGACGCAGCGCCCTTGGGCGCGGACGAGCCCTTGCGGTGCTTGGTCGGTTTGGCGGACCGGGACTTCTGTTTCGAAGGATTGCGCGGCTTGCCCGCGGCAGGCGCGCTCTTGCCTTTGCCGCCCGCCGGCTTGTTGCCGCCGACCTTCGCCTCGTCGAGCAGGGCCTTCTTCACTTCGCGGCTCTTGCGCACATCCGTATTGCCGAGCATTTCCTCGGCCTTGGCGAGCATCTCCGGGGCGACCGACGGCAGCGCCTGGACCACGCCGACCTTACGTTTGCGCGGCTGCACGGCCACGTCCGGAGCGAGGTACGGATCATCCGCAACGGCACGAGGAGTCCTGGCCGGCTTGTCTTTCGCCGCCACCCCCTTGGCTGCCTTGCCCTTGGCCACTTTGCCCTTGGCGGCCGGCTCGGCCTTCTCGCCACGTTTCTTGCGGCCGATGGGAGCGCTGAGCACGTTGTCGGAGAGCTCGAAGTCGATCTTGCGTTCATCCAGATCGACACGCGCCACGACGACTTCCACTGTGTCGCCCAGGCGGAAGCTGCGGCCCGTGCGTTCGCCGCTCAGGCGATGGTGCACGGCGTCGAAGTGGTAGTAGTCGCCCGGCAGCGCAGTGACATGCACCAGGCCTTCTACGTAGATGTCGCTCAGCTCCACGAAGATGCCGAAACCGGTGACTGCGGTGATCACGCCAGGGAAGGTCTCGCCCACGCGCTCGCGCATGAACTCGCACTTCAGCCAGTTGGTGACGTCACGGGTCGCTTCATCCGCACGGCGCTCGGTCATCGAGCACTGCTCGCCCAACTGGGCCAGGCGGGCTTCGTCGTACGGATAGATACGCGCCTTGGGCATGCTGGCGGCACCCACGCGCTGCACGTGCTCGGAGGCCGCCTTGGAGCGGATCAGGCCGCGGATGGCGCGGTGGGTCAGCAGGTCCGGGTAGCGGCGGATCGGCGAGGTAAAGTGCGTGTAAGCCTCGTAGTTCAGGCCGAAGTGGCCGGCATTCTCGGGGCTGTACACCGCCTGGCTCAGCGAGCGCAGCATCACGGTCTGGATCAGTTGCAGGTCCGGGCGGCCCTGGATGGACTCCAGCAGCTTCTGGTAATCCGCCGGGGTCGGATCGCCCTTGCCGCGGTACAGCGTCAGCCCCAGCTCGCCGAGGAACTGCCGCAGGTTGTTCAGCTTCTCCTGCGGCGGGCCGTCGTGGACGCGGTACAGCGCCGGAATGGCATGCTTCTCGAGGAACCTGGCGGTGGCCACGTTGGCCGCCAGCATGCACTCTTCGATCAACTTGTGCGCGTCGTTGCGCTGGGTCGGGCGTATCTCCGAGATCTTGCGGTCCGCGCCGAAGACGATGCGGGTTTCCTGGGTCTCGAAATCGATCGCCCCACGCACATGGCGCGCGCCGACCAGGACCTTGTACAGGTCATAGAGCGTATTGAGGTGCGGCACCACCGCCGGCAGTTGCTCCTTCAGGCGCTGGCCTTCGGGGCTGTCCGGGGTTTCCAGGTACTGGCTGACCTTGGTGTAGGTCAGGCGCGCATGGGAATGGATGACCGCCTCGTAGAACTGGTAGTCGGTCATCTTGCCGGCCTTGGAGAGATTCATCTCGCAGACCATGGCCAGGCGATCGACCAGGGGATTCAGGGAGCACAGACCGTTGGAGAGAATCTCCGGCAGCATCGGGATCACGCGCTCGGGGAAGTACACCGAGTTGCCGCGCTTGGCCGCCTCTTCATCCAGGGCCGAACCGACCTTCACATAATGAGAGACGTCAGCGATGGCGACGAACAGCTTCCAGCCACCACCCTTGCGCTTCTCGGCGTAGACCGCGTCGTCGAAGTCGCGGGCGTCCTCGCCGTCGATGGTGACGAAAGGCAGGGCACGCAGGTCGACGCGTTTCTCCTTGTCCTTCTCCAGCACCTCGGGCTTGAGCTTGGCCGCTTCCTTCTCCACGGCCTCGGGCCAGGTGTGGGGAATGTCGTAGCTGCGCAGGGCGACCTCGATCTCCATGCCGGGCGCCATATAGTCGCCGAGCACCTCCACCACCTCACCCTGGGCCTGGCGATGCACGCTCGGCCAGACGTCGATGCGCACCTGGACGAACTGGTTGTGCCTGGCCTTGCCAGCCTTGCCCGGCGGGATCAGCACTTCCTGCTGGATCTTCGGGTTGTCGGCGACCACCGTGCCAATGCCGCTCTCGTCGAAGTAGCGACCCACGATGGTCTCGTGGGCGCGTTCGACCACTTCCACTATGGCGCCTTCGCGGCGACCCCGGCGATCGAAGCCCGACACGCGCGCCAGGGCGCGGTCGCCGTCGAAGACCAGGCGCATCTGCGTGGGGCTGAGGAACAGGTCGTCGCTGCCGTCATCGGGGATCAGGAAGCCGAAGCCATCGCGGTGGCCGGCGATGCGGCCGAGGATCAGGTCGAGCTTGTCCACCGGCGCGTAGGCGCCACGGCGGGTATAGATGAGCTGGCCGTCGCGCTCCATGGCGCGCAGTCGGCGGCGCAGCGCTTCTTCCGGCTCTTCGCCGGAGAGGCCGAGCTCTTCGAGCAACTGGGCCCGCGTCGCGGGAGCGCCGCGCTCGGCGAGATGCGCCAGGATGAGCTCACGGCTGGGAATGGGGTTATCGTATTTTTCCGCCTCGCGGGCGGCCTCGGGATCGAGGTTTTGCCAATCGGCCATTAAAGTGCGGTCACCTTATATATAGGGGTATGGTTCGCCATCTGCTTATTGAAGCGCGAAATCCGCTTGTCGGTCAGCTTTGGGCAAGAATAAATTTTTTATCGCATCAGGGGTTTACAAGCTAAAAGGGGCTCCGTATAGTTCGCGCCCACAGCGTCAGACAGACGTTGTAACACGGAAACGATGAGCAATCATCGACTCCAGTGCCCAGGTGGCGGAATTGGTAGACGC
>NZ_AMZB01000102.1 GCF_000313755.1 Pseudomonas nitroreducens TX1
GCCATACAAGCGAGCTTGCTCGCGAACGCCTTGCACCGAGATTGGCCGGCGTGAAGCGGGTTCGCGAGCAAGCTCGCTCCTACAGGTCAGGGTCGGGTGTGCTTCAGAAAACGCCCTTGAGCGGGTATTCGACGATCACGTAGATGCGGTCGATATCCGCACCGCCCTGGGCGTCGTTGGCGCGGTGCGAGACCTGGGCGAAGCTCAGCGCCAGGTCCTTGGCCGGACCGGACTGCACCACGTAGCGCACGTCGAGATCGCGCTCCCAGTGGCGCCCGCCGTCGCCGTAGGCGGGCTGGCAGGCGCCGCCCTCCAGAGGGTTGTAGGCGCCGCCGCACGGAGCATGGGTGCCGTCGATGCCGCTGCCGCGCACATAGCGGGTGGAGAAGGTCAGTCCGGCGAGGCCGGCGCTGGCTCCGTCCCACTGGTAGCGGGCCTGCCAGGAGTGCTCGCCAGGGCCATTGAAATCGGCGTACTTGATGGAGTTGGCGAGGTAGATGGAATCGCCGCCGACGAAGTCGAAGGGTGTGTCGCCGTCGATCTGCTGGTAGGCAAGGCTCAACGCATGGCTACCCAGGGCGACCTTGCCCAGCAGGCTCCAGGCCAGGGTGTCGATGCTGCCTGCGCGGGCGCTGCCGGTGTCGCCGGTCTTGTACAGGTTGGCGTCCACCGACCAGCGGCCGAAGTGGCCATTGAGGTTGGCGTAGGCCTGGCGCCAGACGTCGTCGAGCTGGCTGGCGTAGAGTGCGCCGCCCCAGTGGGCGCTGGGGGCGCTCCAGGTGGCGCCGGCCAGGCTCAGGCCGCCGAAACGGGTGCTGGCGCCGTAGCCTTCGAATTCGCCATGGCTGGAGCTGGAGTCCTGATTCTTGAAGGCGGTGAAGCGTCCGGCCTGTAAACGCAGCCCCGGCAGGCTGCGGTCGTCGAGGAACCAACCGGTGGCGTACTCGGGTTGCAGACGCTTGTCGCCGGTGTCGAACACCGGGGTTTCCACTTCCATCTCGCCCCAGGCAAGGGAGGTCTTTTCATGTACCAGACGCAGCGCGGCGCCGACATCGGAGTACTCGCTCTCGCTGCGGCCATCGCTGTCCAGCGGCAGCAGGCCGGTGCCGGCGTGGCCGCGGCCGCCATCGAGTTTCAGGCCGAGGAAGGCGTGGGCATCGACGCCCAGGCCGAGGGTGCCGGGCGTGACGTCGCTGCTGAATCTGCCGATGAAACCCTGCGCCCATTCGCGGCGCAGGCTCTGGCCGTTGGGGCCTGGGCTGCGGTAGTCGTTGTCGAGGAAGTAGTTGCGTGAGAGCAGCGACCAGTCGGCAGCGTGCGCCTGGGCGCAGGCAAACGCCAACGCGCAGGAGAGCAGGGCGGTTTTCAAGATCAGGACTCCGTGCCGAATGCGGCGAGGCGAGGCAGGGTGAGGCGATAACGGCCAGGACCGGCAAGCGCCAGGCCGGCGAAGAGGATCAGCATCCACCAGGCGAACTGGCCTTCTTCCAGTGACCACTGCGGGTGCACGAACAGCAGCGCAACCAGCAGCACGGCGATCACCGGCAGGCAGGCGAGGCGGGCGAACACGCCCAGGATCAGCAGGAGCGGACAGAGCACTTCGGCGAACACTGCCAGCGCCAGGGTCGGCGCGGCGCCGAAGCCGAAGGGGTCTTCGATGTGCTTGAGCTCGCTCTGCCAGTGCAGGAGCTTGGGCAGCCCGTGTACCTGGAGCAGCAACAGGGCGGCGCTGACGCGCATGAACAGCAGCGCCAGGGCGCCGGAGCGGTCTTGGGTCGGCATGGTGTTTATCCCTGAAATGAAAAAGGGGCGGCAATGCCGCCCCTTTCTGCCGCGAAGAATCAGTGGCCTTCGCTGGCGTTGAACATGGTCTTGGCGTAGATCAGGCCCAAGCCGTAGGCGCCGCCGTGCTCGATGGAGGTTTTCACGGTCTGGTCATAGGTTTCGCCACGGGCCCAGTCGCGCTGCAGCTCCAGCAGGTACTGCAGGGAGGTCATGGGGCGTGCGCCCAGCTGGATCATTCGTTGCAGGGCCATCTCATGGGCCTCGGTGGATACGTCGCCACAGGCATCGGCGATCACGTAGACCTCGAAGCCCTGGTCGATGGCCGACAGGGCCGGGCCGACGATGCACACGGACGTCCAGAGGCCGGCGAGGACGATCTTCTGCTTGCCGAACGTGTTCACTTCAACGGCGATGCGCGGGTCTTCCCAGGTGTTCATGCTGGTGCGGTCGATGACGTTGTGCTCGGGGAAGACCGACTTGATCTCGTCGAAGATCGGGCCGGAGAAGCTCTTCTCGGCAACGGTGGTGAGAATGGTGGAAACGCCGAATTCCCGGGCCGCCTTGGACACCAGCGCTGCGTTGTTGCGCAAAGTCACCGCATCGATGGACTTGGTCGCGAAGGACATCTGCGACTGGTGGTCGATCATGATCAGGGTGTGGTCGGTGGGGCTGAGCAGGGTTTTGCCGGGAACGGCTTTGGCGATGGCGGTCATGGTCGGATTTCCTTTGGGCTTGCGTGGGAAGAAGAGGGCAGTTGGGGCGGTCTGCAGCGCGGGTGGCAAACCGTGGAGCCATTCTTGTCGATCGCTCGAAAACGCGGAACAGACAGCCCTGCAGGGTCGCTTTGCAGTTCTGCAAGGGCCATCCGGGCGCTTCGATGGGCAAACTATGGTCAGGCCGGCGCGGCATTTATTGGACCCGTGTGCTCGGCCACGGCGGCGCAGAATGATGCAAACGTGCGATTCGCCAGCGCGGCGAGTCGCTACAGTGGTTTTTTCCTATATCGGGGCACGCGAGACCGCCAAGCCCCGTTTGCGTGCGAGTAGACGAATGAAAACAGTGGCCATGGTGCTGTACGACGACGTGCTGGCGCTGGATGTGACCGGGCCGATGGAGGTGTTCTCCATGGCCAACCGTTATTTGCCGCCGGAGCGGCATTACCAGTTGCTGACGGTGGCGGCGCAGCCCGAACGCGTGCGCGCCTCCAGCGGGCTGCGCATGACCGCGGACCTGTCGCTGCCAGCGCTGCCGGCAGGCGTCGACCTCCTGCTGGTGCCCGGCGGCCCCGGCGCCTACAACGGCAACAACGATGCGCTCCAGGCCTGGTTGCCGGGTGCGGCGCGTGCGGCCAAGCGCTACGGCGCGGTGTGCACCGGCGCCTTCCTGCTGGGCGCAGCCGGGTTGCTCGATGGCTACCGCTGCACCACCCACTGGAACTACCTCGAGCGCCTGGCGCAGCTGTACCCGCGCACCCAGGTGCAGGCCGAGCGCATCTACGTCGTCGACCGCAACCTGATCACCTCCGGGGGTGTCACCGCCGGCATCGACATGGCGCTGGCGGTAGTCGCCGAGGACCACGGCAAGGACATCGCACTGGAAGTCGCCAAGGTGCTGCTGGTGGTGCTCAAGCGCCAGGGCGGACAGACGCCGTTCGGCCCGCTGCTGGTGTCGGTGGTGCGCGACGGCTCGGTGATCGCCCGTGCCCAGGCCTACGTGGTGGATCACATCGACGAGCCGCTGACGGTGAACCGCCTCGCCGAACTGGTGGCCATGAGCCCGCGCAACTTCGCCCGCGCCTTCCAGCGCGAAACCAGCATGACGCCCATGCAGTACGTGCAGAGCGCGCGCATCGACCATGCCCGCAAGCTGCTGGAAAGCAGCGACCTGCCGCTCAAGCAGGTGGCCAGCCGCAGTGGCTTCGGCAGCCCCCGGCACATGCGCACGGTATTCGGCGAGCGGATCGGCATGACGCCGAGCCAGTACCGCGAGCAATTCGGCTTTGCCTGATGGGGCAAGGCCGCATTTTTCATCGGTTGACCGTCCGGCGCACCCAAGTTGGCCGAATCCTTCCCCCCGCGGGAATTGCGCTGTCATGGCGAGGCGGGAAAATACCCCTGACCAATCATCAGGGGCGCGTCACTTTGGTTTCGATCAGATCGCCTGGAGGCCCCGTTGTAGAGCGATTCATTCGGACCACGGCGTGAGCAGGACATGAGCACGAACACGGAAAACCGCACCGAGACCGTCCTGCAGTTCGGTCGCTTCCAGTTCCATCCCTACAAGCGCCAGCTGCTGCAGGGAGATCGCCCGGTGCGCATCGGCAGCCGGGCGCTGGACATTCTGCAGGTGCTGATCCGCCAGCCCGGCGAGATCATCGCCAAGGACACGATCATCGCGGAAGTCTGGGGCGGCACGGTGGTCGAGGAGATCAACCTGCGCGTGCACATCGCGGCACTGCGCCGCGCCCTTGGCGAAGGCCGCACTGGCGAGCGCTACATCGCCAACGTGCCGCTGCGCGGCTATGGCTTCGTCGGTGTGGTGGAAAGCGTGGTCGCTCCGGTGCAGACCGTGGCGCTGCCTTGCGAAGTGCGCGCCAGTAACCTGCCGGTGCTGCTGATGGGCCTGGTCGGCCGCCAGGCGCAGCTCGAACGGCTGGTGAAGCAGTTGCCCGCCACGCGCCTGCTGACCCTGGTCGGCCCCGGCGGTATGGGCAAGACCTCCCTGGCGATCCATGCCGCCGAGCAGCTCGGCAGGCACTTCAGCCAGGTGCGCTTCCTCGACCTGTCCGCCGATCCGGACGGCGTGTCTCTCAGCCAGAGCCTCGCCATTCTCCTGCGCGAGCCGGCCTGTGAACCGACGCTGCTGGTGCTGGACAACTGCGAGCACCTGGCCGAGCGTTGCGCCGAGGCGGTGGAACATCTGCTGCGTCTGCACCCTGCACTGAACATCCTGGCCACCAGCCGTGAACCGTTGCGTGCCGAGGGCGAGCACGTGTTGCGCCTGCCGCCGCTGGAGGTGCCTGCACAGGACGACGCGCCGCTGGCGCTGGCCATGTGCAGCTCGGCGGTGCAACTGTTCGTGATGCGCGCGCGGGAGGTCTGCGACCGCTTCGAACTCAAGCCCGGCCAGGTGCGCGCGATTATCGACATCTGCCGGCGCCTGGACGGCATCCCCCTGGCCATCGAGATGGCCGCGCGGCAGGTCGGCATTCTCGGCCTTGCCGGGCTGCCGGCGCTGCTGGATACCCCCATGCAGTTGCTGATGCCCGGCCGCCGCACCGCCCCGGCGCGTCAGCAGAGCCTGCGGGCGACCTACGACTGGAGCTACGCGCTGCTGGACGCCGTCGAGCAGCGTTGCCTGGGCTTGCTCGCGCAGCTGGCGGACGGCTTCACCCTCGACACGGCCGTCGCCTCGCTGGATGACAAGCGCTGGTGCCGCGAGTGCGTGTTCGCCGCCGTGCGGCAACTGGCGGACAAGTCCCTGTTGTGGGTGGAGCAGGGCGACAGCGAAGTGCGCTACCGCGTGCCGCATACGGCGCGTGCCTATATGCGCCAGGTGACCCTGCCTGGGCTTGCCGTCTCCGCGGCCTGATCGCCTTCTGCCGCAGCTGCCGGCATCCTACGTTCATGTATCCCCTGACTCCGGTGCGAGCTGTGACTCGAGCGGCGTAGGGCGCATAACGCGCCAGCGTCGTTCGGCCGCCGGCGGATAACCCTTTCCGGTTATGCGCCCTACCTGGCTTCACCCTGGCGTAGGAGCGGACTTTATCCGCGATAGGTTCGCATCGCGCCGGACACCATCGCGGACGGAGTCCGCTCCTACGCACCTGCAGGCCTCCAAGGTCGAGCAGCTATCCAGCACATGCGTCCAATAGGACGATCGTTGCCGCCGCCATAGTGATCGGACCTCAATCATGAGTCCGGAACACCCATGAGCGCCGAAACCATCGATCTGAACAGCGTGGTGACGCTGGTGGTCCACCACAAGGTGCGTTGCGAAGCCCTGCCCAGCTACGAGGCCTGGCTGCGCCGTACCGTTTCGGCTGCGCGCCGACAGCCGGGGCACCTGGGGGTGAATGTGATCCGTCCCGACGGCGAGGGCGCCATGTTCACCACCGTGGTGCGCTTCGCCCGCGCCGGCCAGCTGCAAGCCTGGATCGACTCCCGCGAACGCGCCGAGCTGGTCGCCGAAGTCCTGCCGCTGCTGGAGGAGGGCGATCACCCGCTGATCCACAACGACGCCGAGTTCTGGTTCACCCCCGAGCACGGCAACGCGCGCCAGCCACCGAAATGGAAGCAGGCGCTGCTCACCTACCTGGTGATCAGCCCGCTCACCATGGTGATTCCGCCGCTCTGGGCGCCGGCGTTCGAGCGCTTTCCGGTGCTGGCCGGCGTGGTGCCGAGCAACCTGCTGGTGACCCTGTGCATCGTCCTGCCGGTGGTCTACCTGATCATGCCCTGGGTGACGCGTCGCTGCGCCGGCTGGCTCAGCGCCGACTGAAGCTGTCCCCTGAATTTCCCTCCCGCGGCGCCCGAGCGGCGCCCGTACCCACATCGTCCTGCATGGCAGGCAGAGGAGTTTCCATGAGCACTTTCGTTACCCGCGACGGCACCGAGATCTATTACAAGGACTGGGGCAGCGGCAAGCCTGTGCTGTTCAGCCACGGTTGGCCGCTGGACGGCGATATGTGGGAATACCAGATGCAGTACCTGAGCAGCCGCGGCTACCGCACCATCGCCTTCGACCGTCGCGGTTTCGGTCGCTCCAGCCAGCCGTGGAACGGCTACGACTACGACACCTTCGCCGATGACATCGCCGGCCTGATCGAGCACCTGGACCTGCGCGAAGTGACCCTGGTCGGCTTCTCCATGGGCGGCGGCGACGTGAGCCGCTACATCGGCCGCCACGGCACCTCGCGCGTCGCCGGCCTGGTGCTGCTGGGGGCCGTGACGCCGATCTTCGGCAAGGCCGCCGACTTCCCGCAGGGCGTCGACGGCGCCGTGTTCGAGGGCATCAAGGCCGGCCTGCTGCAGGACCGCGCTCAGTTCATCGCCGACTTCGCCGCGCCGTTCTACGGCATCAACCATGGCCAGAAGGTCTCCGACGGGGTGCTTACCCAGACCCTCAACATCGCCCTGCTGGCTTCGCTCAAGGGCACCGTGGACTGCGTCGGCGCCTTCTCCGAAACCGACTTCCGCGCGGATCTTGCCAAGGTGAACGTGCCGACCCTGGTGATCCACGGCGACGACGACCAGATCGTGCCGTTCGAGACCACCGGCAAGCTGGCAGCCGCACAGATCCCGGGAGCCGAACTGAAGGTCTACGCCGGCGCGCCCCACGGCTTCGCCGTTACCCACGCGCAGCAACTCAACGAAGACCTGCTGGCCTTCCTGCAACGCTGAGGGGCATGAGCATGAGCAACACAGAACGCAACGCAGACCTGATCCTGTTCAACGGCAAGCTGCACACCGTCGACCCCGAGCGCCCCCACGCCACGGCCGTGGCCATCGCCGACGGCAAGTTCCTCGCCGTGGGCACCGACGCCCAGGCAATGGCCTACCGCGACGCCTCGACCCAGCTGGTCGATCTCAACCGCCGCACGGTCATTCCCGGCCTCAACGACTCGCACCTGCACCTGATCCGTGGCGGCCTGAACTACAACCTGGAACTGCGCTGGGAGGGCGTGCCTTCGCTCTCCGATGCACTGGAGATGCTGCGCCTGCAGGCCCAGCGCACCCCGTCGACGCAGTGGGTGCGCGTGGTGGGTGGCTGGAACGAATTCCAGTTCGCCGAACGCCGCCTGCCGACCATCGAGGAGTTGAACAAGGCGGCGCCGGATACCCCGGTGTTCGTCCTGCACCTGTACGACCGCGCGTTGCTGAACCGCGCCGCGCTGCGCGTCGTCGGCTACACCAGGGACACGCCGAACCCGCCCGGCGGCGAGATCGTCCGCGACAGCAACGGCGAACCCACCGGCATGCTGATCGCCCGCCCCAACGCGATGATCCTCTACGCGACCCTGGCCAAGGGCCCGAAGCTGCCGCTGGAGTACCAGGTCAACTCGACCCGCCAGTTCATGCGCGAGCTGAACCGTCTTGGCCTGACCAGCGTGATCGACGCTGGCGGCGGCTTCCAGAACTACCCGGACGACTACCAGGTGATCCAGCAGCTGGCCGACGCCGACCAGCTCACCGTGCGCATCGCCTACAACCTGTTCACCCAGAAGCCCAAGGAAGAGCTGGCCGACTTCAAGAACTGGACCAGCAGCGTGACCTATGGCCAGGGCACCGACTTCCTGCGGCACAACGGCGCCGGCGAGATGCTGGTGTTCTCGGCGGCCGACTTCGAGGACTTCCTCGAACCGCGCCCGGACCTGCCCGGCACCATGGAAGCGGAGCTGGAACCGGTGGTGCGGCACCTGGTCGAGCAGCGCTGGCCGTTCCGCCTGCACGCGACTTACGACGAGTCGATCTCGCGCATGCTCGACGTGTTCGAGAAGGTCGACCGCGACATTCCCTTCAACGGCCTGCCGTGGTTCTTCGACCACGCCGAGACCATCACGCCGAAGAACATCGAGCGCGTCCGCGCCCTGGGCGGTGGCATTGCCATCCAGGACCGCATGGCCTTCCAGGGCGAATACTTCGTCGACCGCTACGGCAAGCAGGCCGCCGAGGCCACGCCGCCGATTAAGCGCATGCTGGCCGAAGGCGTGCCGGTGGGCGCCGGCACCGACGCCACTCGTGTTTCGAGTTACAACCCATGGACCTCGCTGTACTGGATGGTCAGCGGCAAGACCGTCGGCGGCCTGAGCCTGTACCCGGAGGGCCTGTCCCGCGAGGTGGCGATTGAGTTGTTCACCCATGGCAGCGCCTGGTTCTCCAGCGAGCAGGGCAAGAAGGGCATGCTCAAGGCCGGCCAGTTGGCAGACCTGGCGGTGCTCTCGGAGGATTTCTTCTGCGTCGAGGAAGAGGCCATCAAGACCATCGAGTCGGTGCTCACCGTGGTGGGCGGCAAGATCGTCCACGGCGACCGCGAGTTCGACAAGCTGGCCCCGCCGGGCATCCCGGTGGTGCCGGAGTGGTCCCCGGTAGCCATGGTCCCTGGCCACTGGCGCCCCCAGGCGCCACTGCAGCAGGCCGTGCACCAGTGCGTTGGCGCCTGTGGCGTGCACGGCCATAGCCACGAGCGTGCGCGCACCAAGGATGTGCCGGTGAGTGACTTCGCCGGGTTCTGGGGCGCGTTCGGCTGTTCCTGCTTCGCGTTCTGAGGGTGCTTTGAAGCCTTCTAGCCGCCCGGCAGGAAGGCACTTCGTAGGAGCGAGCTTGCTCGCGAACAATGTTTCCGGATGCTTCGGTTCGGGACAGTTCGCGAGCAAGCTCGCTCCTACAGTTCCGAATTCCGGCGTGCGCCCGGACCATCCCCCGCATCGATAGCTTTTACCGTTAGAGCCAATCAATAACTGCAATAGCAGCCCGTCCCGTTTGATCTATCTTCTGATGGGTTGTGCGAATACGAGGCGCCACGCCAGGCGCCCACAAGGAGCCTGCAATGAGCGACGAAAACAAAGGTGGTTGCCCGTTTCACCAGACGGCTGGTGGCGGCACGTCCAACCGTGACTGGTGGCCGAACCAGCTGAGGCTGGACCTGCTGCACCAGCATTCTTCCAAGTCCAACCCGATGGGCGAGGACTTCAATTACGCCGAGGCGTTCAAGACCCTTGACCTGGAAGCGGTCAAGGCGGACCTGCGCGCCCTGATGACCGACTCCCAGGACTGGTGGCCGGCCGACTTCGGCCACTACGGCCCGCTGTTCATCCGCATGGCCTGGCACTCGGCCGGCACCTACCGCATCGGTGATGGCCGTGGCGGCGCCGGCCGCGGCCAGCAGCGCTTCGCCCCGCTCAACAGCTGGCCGGACAACGTCAGCCTGGACAAGGCGCGCCGACTCATCTGGCCGATCAAGCAGAAATATGGCGCCAAGCTGTCCTGGGCCGACCTGATCGTCCTCACCGGCAACGTCGCCCTGGAATCCATGGGCTTCAAGACCTTCGGCTTCGCCGGTGGCCGCGAGGACGTCTGGGAACCGGACCTGGACGTGTACTGGGGCGAGGAGACCACCTGGCTGGGTGGCGACAAGCGCTACACCGGCGACCGCGACCTTGAGAACCCGCTGGCTGCCGTGCAGATGGGCCTGATCTACGTGAACCCCGAGGGCCCCAACGGCAACCCCGACCCGCTGGCTGCCGCGCGGGACATCCGCGAGACCTTCGCCCGCATGGCCATGGACGACGAGGAAACCGTCGCCCTGATCGCCGGTGGCCACACCTTCGGCAAGACCCACGGCGCGGGCCCGGCGGATCACGTCGGCGCCGACCCGGAAGCCGGCGGACTGGAAAACCAGGGCCTTGGCTGGGTCAGCAGCTTTGGCACGGGCTTCGGTGGCGACACCATCACCAGTGGCCTGGAAGTCACCTGGACATCCACTCCGACGCGCTGGAGCAACAACTTCTTCTGGAACCTGTTCGGCTACGAATGGGAACTGACCAAGAGCCCGGCCGGCGCCCACCAGTGGCAGCCGAAGAACGGCGCGGGCGCCGGCAGCATTCCCGATGCCCACGACAAGTCCAGGCGCCGTGCGCCGTCGATGCTCACCACCGACATCGCGCTGCGCGTCGATCCGGCCTACGAGAAGATTTCCCGGCGCTTCTACGAAGACCCGGATGCCTTCGCCGACGCCTTCGCGCGCGCCTGGTTCAAGCTGACCCACCGCGACATGGGCCCGCTGGCTCGCTACCTGGGGCCGGAAGTACCGAAAGAGGAACTGATCTGGCAGGACCCGATCCCGGCGGTCGACCATCCCCTGGTGGACGAGCAGGACATCGCCGCGCTCAAGGCCAAGGTACTGGCTTCGGGGCTGTCGGTCGGCGAGCTGGTCTCCACCGCCTGGGCCTCGGCCTCGACCTTCCGCGGCTCCGACAAGCGCGGCGGTGCCAATGGCGCGCGCATCCGACTCGCGCCGCAGAAGGACTGGCCGGTGAACCAGCCCGAGCAACTGGCCAAGGTGCTGGGCGTGCTGGAGGAAATCCAGGCCGAGTTCAACGCATCCGCCGGTGGCGGCAAGAAGATATCCCTGGCCGACCTGATCGTCCTGGCTGGCGCTGCCGGCGTGGAAGAGGCTGCGCGCAAGGGCGGCCACGACATCCACGTGCCGTTCGCGCCGGGCCGCATGGACGCCAGCCAGGAGCAGACCGACGTGCACTCGGTGGGCATGCTGGAGCCGGTGGCCGATGGCTTCCGCAACTTCCAGAAGTCCAAGTTCGCCGTGCCGGCCGAGGCGCTGCTGATCGACAAGGCGCAGTTGTTGACCCTCACCGCGCCGGAAGTCACTGCGCTGATCGGCGGCCTGCGTGTGCTGGGCGCTAACACCGGCGGCTCGCAGCACGGCGTGTTCACCTCGCGCCCCGGCACGCTCAGCAACGATTTCTTCGTCAACCTGCTGGACATGGGTACCGTGTGGAAGCCGACTTCGGCGGACAACACCGAGTTCGAGGGCCGCGACCGCAAGACCGGCGAGCCGAAGTGGACCGGCAGCCGTATCGACCTGCTACTGGGATCAAACTCCCAGCTGCGGGCGTTGTCGGAGGTCTATGGTTGCTCGGACGGCGAACGCAAGTTCGTCCATGACTTCGTCAAGGCCTGGACCAAGGTGATGAACCTCGACCGCTTCGACCTGCCGCGCTGATCGGGCAGGGAAGGGCAAAAGGCCCGCGGACGAGCGATCGTCCGCGGGCCTTGTCGTTCCGGGCGACGCAGAATTTTCACAAGCTGCCGGCAGACTGGGCCGCTTATCCGGGAAAGGGGGTTCGCACATGCGCCGTCGCATCATCGCTGTACTGGGCACCATCGCACTGGCTGCCGCCAGCTTCACCGCCAGCGCCGAGGAGTCGCCCGGCCGCGCCCTGAGCGAGGCCGCCGGCGTGCCCTGGCCTGCGGTGATCGCTCATCGCGGCGCCTCCCACGATGCGCCCGAGGAAACCGCGCCGGCCTATCTCGCCGCCCGCGACCTGGGCGCGGACTACCTGGAGGCGGACCTGCAGCGCACCAAGGATGGCGTACTGGTGGCGTTGCACGACGACACCCTGGAACGTACCACCAACATTGCCAAGGTCTTCCCCGGCCGCGAAAAGGACCCGGTGAGCCAGTTCACCCTGGCCGAACTCAAGCGCCTGGATGCCGGCAGCTGGTTCAACGCCGCTTATCCCGAGCGCGCTCGCTCCAAGTATGCGGGACTGCGCATCCTCACCCTCGACGAGCTGATCGACATCGCCGAAGGAGGGGGCGAAACCCCTGGCCTGTACCTGGAAACCAAGGCGCCGGGCCAGTTCCCCGGTATCGAGGAGGACCTGCGCAAGGCGCTGGAAAACCGCGGCTGGCTCGATGCCAAGGGTGAGCCCCAGGGCAGGATCGTCCTGCAGACGTTCGAGAAGAGCAGCCTGGAACTACTGAACAGGAGCATGCCGAAGGTGCCCAAGGTGCTGTTGCTGTGGGTGGGCGACGGCTACATGGCGGCCAGGAACCCGGCCACCTTCGCCCAGTCCGGCGAGAAGATCAAAGCGGACTTCTATGCCCGCCAGGAAGTGAAATCCAAGGAAGAGCTCTTCGCCTGGCTTGACTGGGCAAAGGCCAATGGCGCCCTGGGCACCGGCCCTTCGGCGACACTCACCGCCCGTGGAGACCAGAGCTACATGGACCTGGTGCAACCCTGGATGAACCAGGCGGCCCACGAGCGCGGCCTGTTCGTGCATGCCTATACCGTCGATGACTCGGTGGACTTCGACACGCTGAGCAAGGCCGGCGTTGACGGCTTCTTCACCAACCGTACCGACCGACTGCTGATGTTCCTCGGCCGGCCGCCGAGCCAATCGGTGGACGAGGTGCTGAAGTCGGTGGGCTATTGAGTTGACGCAAGCGGACGGGGTCTACACTCGCTGAGGTAACCAGCGCTGCGTGCTACGCAACCAGGAGAGCCCCATGAATGCCTGCAAACCGATTTCCATTGTCCTCGCCGCCTTGCTGCCCTGGTCCCTGGCCCAGGCCGCGTCCCTCGGCGACGTTGCCGGCCAGCTCGGCGGTCTTGGCGGCCTGCCGTCGGTATCTTCCAGCAGCAGTAGCAACGTTGCCGGGCTGCTGGAGTACTGCGCGAAGAACAACTACCTCAATGCCGACGCGGCCACCCAGGTGAAGGACAAGCTGCTGGGCAAACTGCCGGGCAACACCACCACCAGCGACAACGGCTACAAGGACGGTGCCAAGGGCGTCCTCACCGGCAGCGACGGCAAGAGCCTCGACCTGTCCGGCAGCGGCATCAAGGAAAAGGTCACCAGGCAGGTCTGCGACAAGGTTCTGAGCCAGGGCAAGTCGCTGCTCTGACAAGGCCTGCGCACTGCACGGACATCATCGCGGACCTCGTCCGCGATCACTCCTTGTACGCGGGTCGAGATTTTTCATAGCGCACGTCGCGCTCGTCCACCGGCGCGACCCGCTCCCAGCCCCGCTTCAGGTAGAACCCGTTGGCGCGAATCTCGTCGCCGCCATCCGTGAGCAGCCAGATAGTCTCGTGTTCGCGGAAAAGCTCGGTCTCCGCGGCCCTCAGTAGCAGGCTGCCCAGCCCTTGGCCTTCCCATTGGGGACGGACGAACAGGGCGTAGACTTCTGCCGATGCCATATCCACCATGGCGAAGCCCCCGGCGCTGCCGTGCACCTCGGCAATCCAGGCGCAGGGGCCTGCCTCCAGCGCCTCCTTCAGCGCTTGCGGTGTAATGCCCAGTTCGGCCATCTGCTCACGGCTCAGGTGGTTCTGCCGCACGCTGGTGCGGATGTCGAAGAGGGTGTCGATGTCGGCGGCAGTCGCGCGACGAATCCTGGATGTCATGTGTCTTCCTTGCCTCAGTGGCCACAGCGGCGACACCTGGCGGGAGGTGCCGCCGCTTTCGCATCAGGACGCGGAAAAGGCCGGGTGATAGGCGACCTTGCCGGTTGCCGGAGTGTCGTCCAGTCGAAGTGCCATGAAGTACTCCGGCGGTACGCCTTCGTAGCGGATCGCCGGGTCCACGGCAAAGCCGAAGCGGCGGTAATAGCGCGGATCGCCGAGTACCACGCAGCCCCGGGCTCCGAGCGCCTTGAGTTGTTCCAGTCCTGTGCGGATCAGTGTCGCGCCTATGCCCTGGCCATGCAGGTCAGGGCGCACGGAAACCGGGCCCAGGCCGTACCAGCCGCGGTTTTCGCCGTCGAGCGCGATGGGCGAGAAGGCCGCATGGCCAACCAGTTCGTCGCCATGCCTGGCGACCAGAGACACGCTCAGCGCGCCGGCGGCACGCAAGGCGTCGACGATGGCGCCTTCGGTACCGTCGCTGTGTTCGGCCACGGCGAAGGCTGCTTCGGTTACCCGTCGGATATTGGCTGCGTCTTCAGGACGTTCGGGGTGAATGCTGTAGTTCATGGGGCATAGTCCGGGGTTGAACGTAACGCTGGCACTGTAGCGTTTTCGCATCGCCGTGGCCTTGCCGGTCGACGACTCGCGACGGCCTCGGGCGAATCTTGTGAAAGGGCTCGATCGGCATGTTCGTCGCCGGAGCGCGGCGCAATTGCTCCGTTCGATAAGGTAAGCTGCGCAGCTTTCCCAGCGTTCCATCCGGAGAACGATCCATGGAAGACCTCAACACCCTCTATTACTTCACCCAGGTGGTGGAGCAGGGTGGTTTCGCCGCAGCCGGCCGCGCGCTGGATATCCCCAAATCCAAGCTCAGCCGGCGCATCGCCCAGTTGGAGGACCGCCTGGGCGTTCGCCTGTTGCACCGCACCAGCCGGCACTGCTCGCTGACCGAGATCGGCCAGGAGTACTACCAGCGCTGCGTGGCCATGCGCATCGAGGCGGAAGGCGCTTCCGAGGTTATCGAGCGCAACCGTGCCGAGCCTCGCGGCCTGGTGCGGCTGGCCTGCCCGACGACGCTGCTCAACTCCTGGGTCGGGCCGATGCTCACCCGCTACATGCTCAAGTACCCGCTGGTGGAGCTGTTCATCGAGAGCACCAACCGTCGCGTCGACCTGCTCCACGAGGGCTTCGACATTGCCCTGCGGGTGCGCTTCCCGCCGCTGGAGAATACCGACATGGTGATGAAGGTGCTGGGCAACAGCACCCAGTGCCTGGTGGGACGGCCGGACTTTCTCGAGCACATGGCCGGGGACAGTTCGCCCATGGGCTTCGGCCAGCTGCCGAGCCTGCACTGGGGCGGCATGCAGCGCGAATACCAGTGGGAGCTGTTCAACGAGGAGGGCGAGCGGCTGCTCATCTCGCACAAGCCGCGGATGGTCACCGACGACCTGCTGGCCCTGCGCAACGCCGTGATCGCCGGCGTCGGCATCGCCCACGTGCCGCGTGTGGCGGTGCGCGAGGACCTGGCCGCCGGCCGGCTGGTGGAGTTGCTGCCGGGCTGGTCACCCAAGTGCGGCATCGTCCATGCGATCTTCCCTTCGCGCCGTGGCCTGCTGCCCTCCGTGCGCACGCTGATCGACTTCCTCGCCGAGGAATTCAGCAACAGCGACATGGCCTGAGAAACCGCGCCGGCGGGCAGCGTTGCGTTTTTCGCACCGCTGTTTTGCCAGCCCGACCGATTCTGCGCGGGAAGCCGCCGGCATAGTCTGGCGCCACTGTTTTCCCCACAAGGAATGGTCATGAACCCCGCATCGAATTCCCTCCCGGCCGACCACGCGCAGCCGACCCTGTCCTCGGCGATGGTGCTGCTGCTCGCGTTCTGCTGCGGCGCCGTGGTCGCCAACCTCTACTACGCGCAACCCATAGTCGAGCTGATTGCCCCGGCGATTGGCCTGTCCACCGAAAACGCCAGCCTGATCGTCTCGCTGACGCAGTTCGGCTACGCCATCGGCCTGCTGTTCCTGGTGCCGCTGGCGGACCTGCTGGAGAACCGCAAACTGGTCATCGGTTTCACCCTGGCCGTGGCGCTGTGCCTGGCCGGCGCGGGGCTGGCGAATTCGCCGTCGGTGCTGCTGGCCTGCGCGCTGCTGATCGGCCTGACCTCGGTGGCGGTGCAGATCCTCGTGCCGCTGGCCGCTCACCTGGCGCCGGAAGAGGCTCGCGGCCGGGTGGTGGGCAATATCATGGGCGGCCTGCTGCTGGGTATCCTGCTGTCGCGGCCGGTGTCCAGCCTGGTGGCGGAAGTCTTCGGCTGGCGTGGCGTGTTCCTCGCCGCGTCCGTACTGATGCTGGTGATCGCACTGGTGATGGCGGTGGCGCTGCCGCGCCGCCTGCCGACCCACAGCGCGACCTATCCGCAGCTGATCGGCTCGGTGTTCGCCCTGGCGCGGCGCTACGCCGTGCTGCGTGAACGCGCGCTGTACCAGGGCCTGCTGTTCGCCGCGTTCAGCGCCTTCTGGACCATCGCGCCCATCGAGCTGATCCGCCACCACGGCTTCAGCCAGACCCAGGTCGCGCTGTTCGCCCTGGTCGGTGCGGTCGGTGCCGTCGCCGCCCCTGTCGCCGGCCGTCTAGCCGATGCAGGGCACACCCTCAAGGGCACCATCGTCGCCCTGTTGCTGGCGCCGTTCGCCTTGCTGCTCGGGGCGATTCCTGGTGCGGGCTTCTTCTGGCTGGTGGTGTGCGCGGTGCTGCTGGATTTCGCCGTACAACTGAACATGGTGCTCGGCCAGCGCGAGGTGTATGCCCTCGACCCGCACAGCCGCGCGCGTTTGAACGCGGTTTACATGACCAGCATCTTCGTCGGCGGCGCGCTCGGATCGCTGGTTGCCAGCCCGCTCTACGAAGCCATCAGCTGGACGCCGTTCGCCATCGGCGCGGCAGTCATCCCGAGCCTCGCCACCTTGCTTTTCCTGCTGCGCGGCGACAGCCACGCCTGAGAGCACAGGCGTGCAAGGCGAGCGCGGGCACGATTGGGTACACTCCGGGATTTCCCGCTCCCGGAGCCACGCCATGGACAAACTGCAGGCCCTGTCGATGTTCGTCGAGACCGTGCGTTGCGGCGGCTACTCGGCCGCGGCCCGTAAGCTCGGCGTTGCGACGTCCTCGGTGACCCGCCAGGTGGCGGCGCTGGAAGCGGAGCTGGGCGCCACGCTGCTCAACCGCACCACCCGCCACAGCAGCCCGACCCTGGCCGGGCAGGCCTACTACGACAAGGCGGTGGAAATCATCGAGGCGCTGGTGGAGGCCGACGGGTTGGTCAGCGACCGTGGCCGCGAGGCGAAAGGGCGATTGCGTGTCAGCGTACCGGTGGAGTTCGGCCGCCGTGTCATCGCCCCGCACCTGGGCCGCTTGCTGGCGCAATACCCGGGGTTGGAAGTCAGCCTCTCCCTGAGCGACCAGATCACCGACCTGCCGAAGCAGCAGATCGACCTCTCCGTACGCCTGGGCTCGAGCCTCACCAGCGACGACATCATCAGCCGCCCCATCGGCCAGTTCGAGCGCTGGCTGGTGGCAAGCCCCGACTACCTGCAACGCGCCGGCACGCCGGCCCATCCGCTGGAACTCATGGAACACCAGTGCCTGCGCTTCGACTACGGCGGCACGCACCTGACCTGGACCTGCACCGATGGCCGCGATACCTGGCCGCTCAACGTGCAGGGTCGTCTGCAGAGCAACAACGCCGACGTGCTGCGCGAGACCGCCCTGGCCGGCGGCGGCATCGCGCTGCTGTCGGACTGGCTGGTGGCCGAGGATGTCCATGCCGGGCGGCTGGTGCGCCTGCTGCCCGAGTACGACTCCTATCCGGGCACTACCGTGGGCAGCATCAACGTGCTGTACCCGCCGAGCCTGCGCGAATCCAGCCGCATCCGCGTGTTCGTCGCCTTCCTCGAGGAGCTGATGGCGGCTCAGTGACTGTCCGCGCTGGGCTGCGCAGGCGGAGCGATCCTGTGCATCAGCGGTACCAGCAACAGCGTCACTGCAAAGCACGCGCCGACCAGCAGGAAGGCATCGGCGAAGGTCAGCGTCTGCGCTTCGCGCCAGGTCAGGTCCCACAGGTGTTTCAGCGCTTGTTGCGAGGGTTCGCCGTTGAGCCCCAGGGACGGCGCCAGCCATTGGTTGAGGGCTTCGTTGCCGCTGTTCAGGTGCTCGGCCAGGCGCAGGAAGTGCAGGTTGGCGCGGTCGTTGAGCACCGTGGCGCAAGCGGCGATGCCGATGGCGCCGCCCAGGTTGCGCATCAGGTTGAACAACCCGGAAGCCAGCTTCAGGCGCTCCGGTGGCAGGGAGCCCAGTGCCAGCGTCACGGTGGGCGCCACGCAGAACTGCTGCGCCATGCCGCGCAGGGCCTGCGGGAAGATCAGCTGCGCCGCCCCCCACTCGTGGGTCAGCGGGGCGAATTCATACATCGACAGGGTGAACATCAGCATGCCCAGCAGCAATATCCAGCGCAGGTCGACTCGCTTGGCGAGAACGGCGTAGAGCGGAATGCTCATGATCTGGAAGATGCCGGTGGAGAAGATCGCCAGGCCGATGTCCAGCGCGCCGTAGCCTCGCACGCGGCCGAGGAACAGCGGGGTCAGGTAGATGGTGGCGAAGATGCCGATGCCGGTGACGAAGCTGAACAGGCAGCCAAGGGCGAAGTTGCGTTCCTTCAACGCACGCAGGTCGACTATGGGGTTCGCGGCGGACAGACTGCGGTAAATGAAGGCGATGCCGCACAGGCCGGAGATCCACGCAGTGGCGAGGATGGTGTCATCGCTGAACCAGTTCCAGCGCGGGCCTTCCTCCATGGTGTATTCCAGGCAGCCGAGGAACAGCGCCATCAGCACGATTGCCGGATAGTCGGCCTGCTTGAGCAGCGACAGGTCGGGCTTGTCGATGCGTACCATGATCGGCACCACGATGGCGACGAACAGCCCCGGCACCAGGTTGATGTAGAACAGCCAGGGCCAGGAGGAAATGTCGGTGATCCAGCCGCCGACGACCGGTCCCAGGGTCGGTGCGAGAGAGGCGATGGCGCCGATGGTGGCGGCGACGACGATGCGCTGCTTGCCGTCGAAGTACATGAAGCCGGTGGTGAACACCATGGGGATCATCGAGCCGCCGAGGAAGCCCTGCAGCGCGCGGAAGGCGATCATGCTCTGGATGTTCCAGGCCATGGCGCAGAGCAGGCTGGTGAGGGTGAAGCCCAGCGCCGAGGCGGCGAACAGCCAGCGCGTGGAAAGCACCTTGGACAGCCAGCCGGAGAGCGGAATGACGATGATCTCGGCGATCAGATAGCTGGTCTGCACCCAGGCGAGTTCGTCGGCGCCGGCCGATAGCCCGCCGCCGATGTCGCGCAGCGACGCGGAGACGATCTGGATGTCCAGCAGGGCGATAAACATGCCCAGGCACATGCAGGCGAAGGACACCACCTTGCGGCCGGTGGACAGGCTCGCCACCGGCACCACCTCGCTGCTCCAGAAGGTGCTGCGGGCGAGGCTCACGGCCGCGTGCCCTGGGCGACGCGCTGATCGGCGTCGCCGTGCTCATGGGCGCGGGTGTCCACTTCCACCAGCACGGAGAGGCCCGGGCGCAGGTCGCCCAGGCGCCCGTCGGCATCGTCCAGGTGCACGCGCACCGGCACGCGCTGGACGATCTTGGTGAAGTTGCCGGTGGCGTTCTCCGGCGGGAGGATGCTGAATTGCGCGCCGGTGGCGGGCGCGAGGCTGTCCAGGTGGCCGTGGAAGACCTTGCCGGGGAGTATGTCGGCCTCGATGGTGACCGCCTGGCCGGGCAGCATGCGCGCCAGTTGGTCTTCCTTGAAGTTGGCGTCGACCCACAGGCCCTGGGCGGGCACCACGGCGAGCAACTGGGTGCCGGCGGCGACGTAGCTGCCGACCCGCGCGCGGCGGTTGCCGATGTAGCCGTCCACCGGCGCGCGCAGTTCGGTGTAGCTGAGGTCCAGGCGCGCCAGGTCGCGGGCGGCGATGGCTTGCTCCAGGGCGGCCTGGGCCTGCTGGCGCTGGCTGCGGATGACGTCCAGCTGGCGGCGCGCGGCGAGCAGGCTGGCGCGGGCCTTGTCGCTGTTGGCACGGGCGGACTTGAAGCTGGCGTCGGCGCGCTGCGCCGCCTCCACCGAAACCGCGTTGGTACGCACCAGGGTGGCGTAGCGGCGCTGGTCGTCGCGGGTGCGCACTTCCTCGGCGGCGGCCGCGTCGATCTCCGCCTGGCTCTGGCGGATCAGCGCGTCCTGCAGCGAGGCCTGGGCGTCGACATTGCCCAGCGCCGCTTCCTCGGCATGTACCGCACCCTCGGCTTTTGCCAGGGCGGCGCGGTAGTCGCGGTCATCGATGCGGGCGAGCAGGTCGCCGGCGTGCACCAACTGGTTGTCGCTCACCTTCAATTCGGCGATGTAGCCGGCCACGCGCGGGCTGATGACGGTGACGTCGCCGCCGACGTAGGCATCGTCGGTCTTCTCCAGGAAGCGCCCGTCGAGCCACCAGTGGCCGGCATAGGTGCCTGCACCGAGGATGGCCGCAGCGGCGACGGCGAGCTTGAGGGCCTTGCGGGATGTCGGTTTGGCCGTGTCGACGGCTGGCGTGGCGGGGAGGGTGACAGGCTGGTTCATGGCGGCCTCGCTCAGGCGTGATCGGCTTGGGGGATGGGCTGGTTGAAAACGGGGACGAGACGCTCGCCCTCGCGGCGGTGGATCTGGTGCTGCGGGCCGATGGGCTCGCCGCTGTCGGCGTCCACCAGGGCGATGCGCACCGGGCGGCCGCTACGGGTGTCGACCAGTTCGGCGGCGCTGGCCATGCCGGCGTGGCGCTTGCCCCACTGCAGCAGGGTCAGCAGCACCGGGCGCAGGTCGCGGCCACGATCGGTGAGCAGGTACTCGAAACGCGGCGGGTGGTCGTTGTACTGGTGGCGCTGCAGCAGGCCGCTGTCCACGAGGGCGCGCAGGCGGCGGCTGAGTACGTTGCTGGCGATGCCCAATCGTGCGAGGAACTGGTCGAAACGGGTGGAGCCGTAGAAGGCTTCGCGCAGGATCAGCACGTTCCAGCTGTCGCCGATCAGGTCCAGCGCCTGGGCCACGGGGCAGGGCAGGTGGTCGAAGTGGGTTCTGCGCATGGCTGCACCTCTTTGAATTAAGTCTGTCATCTAATCGAGCCGCCTTGCCACGGGCCTGGCAAGGCAGCAGGCAGGATTCGGCAGGTATAGATTATGGTCGTAATCTAATGTGGTCACTTGCTTTGCGCAAGTCACTCATTGGGAGGAAAGATGGCGCAGGGGATGAACGGTGTATCGGTTGAATTTACGGCTGCCCCGAGAGTTGCCCGATCCTGCGCAACCTCCCTGGAAAGTTCAGGGAAAGTTAGCGGGAAATGGCGGCTGGAATAACTCCGGAAGCAGTTCGGATAATTATCCGGAACATGCTCTGGAACGGTTGTTCCATAACTTTTCTTCAGGCAAAAAAAGGCCGCCTGGGGAGGCGGCCAAACCAAAGGATGATGAAGTGGAGCAATCCGCCGGACGCTCTGGAGCGGGCATCCGGGACTCATGTGCTTCATCGGGGCGCAAGCTTAATGGCGATGGCGGCAAATGCTGAATCATTCGTCTCGATATCGACTATCGACAAAGCTGGTTTGAGGCGAGGGCGGCGGATTGTTATCTCTTCGCTCGCTCTGCCTATGGCGGGGAAACATAAGAAAGTTGTTCAGAATTCAATCGATACACCTGCCAAGACAAGATCAACAAAGGGGTAGCAGATGTCCGCGTTCCGACTCTCATTGCTCGGTGCCTGCGTCAGCGCATCGATCGCCGGCATTCCGTTCCAACTGGCGCACGCCGCCGTGGTTTCCGACCAATCCGAAGCCACCGGCTTCCTCGAAGGCAGCAGCGCTTCGCTGCTGATGCGCAACTACTACTACAACAGCGACCGCAAGTCCGGCGACCGGGACCGCAAGGACTGGACCCAGGGCTTCACGCTGAACTACAGCTCCGGCTTCACCCAGGGCACCGTCGGTTTCGGTGTCGAGGCGTTCGGCAATTGGGGCATCCGCCTCGACGGCGGCGCCGGCACTTCCGGCACGGGCAATCTGCCGGTGCGTGACGATGGCTCGCCGGAAAGCGAGTACGGCCGCGCTGGCGGCGCCGTGAAGCTGCGGGTATCGAAGACCGAGCTGCGCTGGGGCGACCTGCAGCCCACCGCGCCGGTATTCGCCGCCGGCGGCACCCGCCTGTTTCCGCAGACCGCCACCGGGTTCAACGTGCTCAGCAGCGAGATCGACGGGCTGGACCTGGACGGTGGCCACTTCACCGGCGGCAACGGCCCTGTGACCACCAACGGCGACCACGGCATCTGGGCGTCCTATGCCAACGTCGAGGCCAGCAGCATTGACTATGTCGGCGGCAAGTACGCGGTCAACGACACGCTGAATTTCTCGCTCTACGCCTCCAAGCTGGAGGACGTGTGGCGCCAGTACTACGGCAACGCCAACTACACCCTGCCGCTGGCGGACGACCAGTCGCTGAACTTCGACTTCAATCTCTACCGCACCAACGACGACGGTAGCGCCAAGGCGGGCGAGATCAGCAACACCACCTGGTCCGCCGCCGCCGCGTACAGCTTCCTCGCCGCGCACACCCTGACCCTGGCCTACCAGAAGGTCCACGGCGACACGCCGTTCGACTACGTCGCCTTCGGCGTCAACGGCCCCGGCGACACCGCCGATTCGATCTTCCTCGCCAACTCCATCCAGTACTCGGACTTCAACGGCCCGGAAGAAAAGTCCTGGCAACTGCGCTATGACCTGGCGATGGCCACCTACGGCATCCCCGGCCTGAGCTTCATGGCCCGCTACGTCAACGGCCACGGCATCGACGGCACGAAAATGGCGGCCGACAGCCCGTATCGCGACTATGGCTACGGCGAGGACGGCAAGCACCACGAGACCAACCTGGAAGCCAGGTACGTGGTGCAATCCGGGCCGGCGAAGGACCTTTCGTTCCGTCTGCGCGAGGCGATCCACCGGGGCAACGCCGACCAGGTGGAAGGCGATGTCAACGAGTTCCGCCTGATCGTCGACTATCCGCTGTCGATCCTGTAACGCCAGTGCGCCCCTTGAGGACACCGCGGAACATCCGTAGGACGCATAACGCGCCAGCGTTATCCGCCCTACGAGTGCGGCCCACTGCAAGGCGGTGGCGCTGAAGTGAGCGGGCGGGGCGCTACAATCGGCGCTCCGTTCCCGTCCCGCGAGAAGAGTCGATGTCCGAAGAAGAGCGCCGCACGCAACTGATCGATGGTCCGGTGGGCAAACTGCAATTGCTGATCGACCGGCCGGGTATGCCGCCGCTGGGCATCGCGCTGATCAGCCATCCGCAGCCGCTGCTCGGCGGCAGCCCGAAACACCGCGTGCCGCTGGTCCTGTCGCGCAGGCTCTGTGCTGCTGGCTGGTTGACCGTGCGGCCGAGTTTCCGTGGCGTGGACGGCAGCGAAGGCGAGTACGCCGAAGGTATCGGCGAGGCACAGGACATGCTCGCCGTGATCGCGCACCTGCGCAACGAGTACCCCGAGCTGCCGCTGGCGCTGGTGGGCTTTTCCTTCGGTGCCTACGTGTTCGCCCGCGTGGCCAGCGAGCTGTCCCCGCCTGCGGCCGCCATCGCGCTGATGGGCTTGCCGGTGGGCACCGTTCCCGGTGGGCGAGACTACGACGCGCAGGAGTTGCCGGCCGATTGCCTGCTGCTGCATGGCGAGGCGGACGAGATGGCGCCCCTGGCCAACCTGCTGGACTGGGCGCGCCCGGCCCAGCGCGAGGTGTGGCTCTACGCCGGCGCCGACCACTTCTTCAAGGGTTGTCTGGAGCGCGCCGTCGAACGCGTACTGGAGCACCTGTCGCGCGCGATCAGCCGAGTCCTCTGAGATACGCCCAGGGGTATATACCCCGGTCGTGACCGTCGTCGAACACCAGCTGCACGCCGTAGCCTTGCAGGTTCAGTGCCTGCAGGGCGACCTCGGCCTTCACCAGGTCGATGCGCCCCTGCAGGCGGCCCGCCCGGCATTGCGAGCAGGGGCAGGCGCCGCGCAGTCGGGCGAAGGTTAGGCATTGTTCGATGCCGTCGTCCCAGCGGATGCGCAGCTCGCCGACGGCGCTGGAGCGGTGCAGGCCGACCGGCGTGTTCATGCCGACTGCTCCAGTTGGGCCAGGGCGATGCGCACGGCCTTGCGGACCTCCGGATCGCCGTCGTGTTCGGCGTTGCGCAGCGCGTCGAGGGCATCCCTGCTGCCCAGTTCGCCCAGGGCCAGCGCGGCCTCCTTGCGCAGGTTGCTGATGCCGTGGCCGAGCACGACCTTCAGGCCTTCCAGCGCCGGCAGATAGCGCAGCCTGCCCAGCGAACGGGCGGCGCGCAGGCGCACCTGCCAGAAGTCATCTTCCAGGGCACGCACCAGCGCATCGCCGGCTTCGGGTTGAGCCAGTTTGCCGAGGGTACCGGCGGCTTCCTCGCGCACCTGCCAGGCCGGGTCGGCCAGCGCCGCCTGCAGGGCCGGCAGCACGCTGGCATCGATGGCCAGGCCGAGGGCGCCGGCCGCCGCGCGGCGGACTTCGGCGTCCGGGTCGTCGCGGGTCAGGCGGGCCAGGTGCGGCAGCGCGTCGGTGCGCTTGAGCCAGCCGAGAATGCCCACGGCTTCACGGCGCACACCGGCGTCGCTGTCGTCCAGCGCATTCAGGGCGGGTTCGGCGGCATCTTCCAGACGCAGCTCGCGCAGGGCACGCAAGGCGCTGCGGCGCACGAAGATGTCGGCATGGTTCGCCCACGGCAGCAGGCGCACGCCGGCCTCGGCGGTCTTCAGCTCGCTAAGGCTCTGGGCGGCGGCTTCGCGCACGCCTTCGTCGCTGTCGGCGAGGGCCTGGCAGAGGGCGTCCACCACCATGGGTTCTTCCCAGGCTTCCAGCAGGCGCGCAGCCTCGGCGCGGACGCTGGCGGCGGCGTCATGGTTCAGCGTATGGGCGAGCCAGGGCAGGCCATCGGGATCTTCCAGGTCGGCCAGTTCGATCAGGGCGATGCGGCGCACGCTGGCGTCGGCATCGCGCAGGCGCGGTTGCAGGTCGAGGATATCGGGGTTGTCGGTGCTCAGGTCGAAGGCAGTCATATGGCGAATCGCGGTATCCGTTGGGGAGTGGGCAGGCCCAGGGGTGTCAGGCGTGGCAACTGGCGGCCGTCTTCGTGGCGCAGCAGTTCCAGGCAGTGACGCTTGAGCCGGGAGAATTCGGGCGTGGTCAGCAGGTCGGCATGACGCGGGCGCGGGAAGTCGAGGCGGATGTCCTCGAGGATGCGGCCGGGGCGCGGGCTCATCACCAGGATGCGGTCGGCGAGGAACAGCGCCTCGTCAATGTCGTGGGTGATGAACAGCACGCTGGTACGCAGGCGCGTCCAGATGTCCAGCAGCAGTTCCTGCATCATCATCCGCGTCTGCGCGTCGAGGGCGCCGAAGGGTTCGTCCATCAGCAACAGGCGCGGCTGGTTGATCAGCACGCGGGCGATTTCCACGCGTTGCTGCATGCCGCCGGAAAGCTGCGATGGCCAGCGATTGGCAAAGCCTTCCAGGCCGACCAGCTGGAGCATTTCGTCCGCTTGCCTATGCCGCTCGGCGCGGGGTACTCCACGCATTTTCAGGCCGAAGGCGACGTTGTCGCGCACCCGTCGCCAGGGCAGCAGGGTGTGGTGCTGGAACACCATGCCGCGTTCGGGCGAGGGGCCGGCGACGGCGCGGCCGTCCACTTCCAGCTGGCCGGCACTGGGCGCCAGGTGCCCGGCCAGTGCGCCCAGCAGGGTGGACTTGCCGCAGCCGGAAGGGCCGAGCACGCAGACGAATTGGCCCGGCTCCATGGCAAAGCTCAGGAACTGCACGGCCTCGAAGGCGTCGCGACCGTTGCCCAGGTGGATCGACAGGCCGTCGACGCGCACGCGCCCTGGGGCGCTGGCAGGCAGGGTCATGGCTTGCCTCCGGCCTGGCGCTGCCAGGGTGTGGCCAGGGCGCCGAGCTGGCGCACCAGCAGGCTGCTGGCCATGCCGAGCACGCCGATCAGCAGCATGCCGACGACGATGTCGGGGTAGTTCTGCAAGGTATAGGACTCCCAGGTGTAGTAGCCGATGCCCCATTGCCCGGAGATCATCTCGGCGGTCACCAGGCAGAACCACGAGGTGCCCATGCCGATGGCCAGGCCCGTGACGATGCTCGGCGCGGCGCTCGGCAGCACCACCTCGCGCAGCAGCGCCAGGCGACCGGCGCCGAGGCTGCGGGCGGAGGCGAGCAGGCGTGGGTCGACCGCCTCCACGCCGTGGATGGTGTTGAGCAGGATGGGAAACAGCGCGCCGGTGAAGGTGATGAAGATCATCGACAGCTCGGAGCTGGGGAACATCAGGATCGCCAGGGGGATCCACGCCACCGCCGGGATCGGCCGCAGCACTTCCAGCGGCGGCAGCAGGCTGTCGCGGGCCCAGCGGCCACGGCCGATGACCAGCCCCAGGAGGATGCCGGCGACGGCGGCCAGCAGGTAACCGGCGAGCACCCGCAGCAGGCTGCTGCCCAGGTGGCGGCCGAGCTTGCTCGATTGCGCCAGGCTCCAGGCGGCATCGAGCACGTCGCGTGGGCCGGGTACGTTGGCGAAGGTGACCAGCCCGAGGTTCACGTGCCCCGCGCTGAGCACCTGCCAGAGCGCGAGGCAGGCCAATAGCGAGGCCAGGCGCAGGCTCCAGCGGGTGAAGGTGGTGCTGTTCATCATCGTTCTCCGTCGAGTCCCGGCGCACGGGCGCCGGGTTTTTACCCGAGTGGCTGACCTCAGCGGCTGGCCACGGCCTGCTGGCTGGCGCCGGCAAAGTCGGCCACCTCGCCGCCGTGCTGGCGGGCGAAGGCGTCGGCCTGCTCGCGCAGCAGGAAGGCATCCAGCGCGCCGTCCTTGCCGCGCACGAACCACGCCTGCCCGGCGAGCAGCTTGATGCCGCTGTCGCTGGCCTGGGCATACACCGCGCGGATGTCCTTGCCCTGTTGCTTGAGTTCGGCCAACTGGCCCAGCGCCTCTTTGGCGGTTGCGTAGCTGCGCACCTTCGGCTCGCCACGCACCCAGATCTGCGCGACCTTGCGGGTATCGCTGATCGGTTTGCCGGTCAGCGCGTCGTTGCCCAGCAGCGGCTGCTGCGCGTAATTCTTCAACGCAACGTCGTAGTCGGCGCCGGACGCCTTGAACGCCGCACGGATATAGCGGTCGTCAACGAACTGCTCGACGTTCAGCCCGCGGTCGGCCTTCTTCAGCAGCTTCAGGGTGTCGATGGCGGTGGCCACGGCCTGGCGGTATTCCGGCTTCCAGGTCAGGTCGCGGGTCTGCAGGCCGAGCGGGCCGTGGAACAGGTAGTTCACCTCGGCGGGGATGCCGGCGACCTTCTCGATCAGCTCGCTGTATTTCTCCGGGTCTTTCGCCAGCAGCTGGTTGGCCTCGTAGGTGGCGCGCAGGTAGGCCTCGACGATTTCCGGATACTTCTGCGCGTAGTCGGCCTCCACCAGCGCCCCGTGGAAGGTCGGCGCCTTGGCCTGGGAGCCGTCATAGATCTTGCGGGCGATGCCACGGCTTTCGAACAACTCGGCGAAAGGCACGAAATCGGCGTGGGCGGCGATCTTGTTGGCCTGCAGGGCGGAGCCGGCGACCTCCGGCGGCTGCGCGATGATGGTGACGTCCTTCTCCGGGTCCCAGCCCTGGGCAGCGATGGCGCGCAGCAGCAGGCCGTGGGCAGTAGAGGCGAAGGGCACGGAGATGGTCTGGCCCTTGAGTTCGGCCAGCGACTGCACCGTGGACGCGGCGGGGACGACGATACCGTTGCCGCTGCCCTCGATGCTGCCCGAGAGCACGCTGATGAACAGGCTGCGCTTGCCGGCGGCCTCGTGGGCGACGCCGTTGAGCGAGCCGGGGAAGTCGGCCATGGCGCCGAAGTCGAGCTTGCCGGCGAGCATCTCGTTGGTCAGCGGCGCGCCGCTGGTGAAGTTCTTCCATTGCACGTCGTACTGCGCGTCCTTGTACTGGCCGTCGTGGGGCAGGTACTTGTCGAGCAGGCCGAGTTCGCGGATCAACAGGCCGCCGGCGGCGCAGTTGATGGTGGTGTCCTGGGTGCCGATGGCGACGCGGATGGTCTCTGCCTGGGCGGTGATGCTGGCGATGGCCAGCGCGAGGCCGGCCAGGGTGGTGCGCAAGGTCATGGGTGTTCCCCTCGAATCATCAGTGTTGGAATCGTCTCCGCCGCAGGCCTTGCGGTGGGAAACGAGGGGCGGTGCATCAGGCGTCCGGTCGTTGGCCGGTAGCGTTTCTTGTTCAGGTGATGGGTATCGCTTCGCTCCACGCCATCCTACGAAGCACCGTAGGGCGAATAACCTGGAACAGGTTATCCGTCGGTACCTCGGTGGCGGATAACGCTGGCGCGTTATGCGCCCTACGGAGCTAATGCGGTTGCCGGATCAACGCAGGAGATAGGGAATCTCCACGCGCACCGCGCCGGTCGGGCAGTCCTTCTCGCAGGGCATGCAGTACCAGCATTCGTCGAAGGCCATGTAGGCCTTCTGGGTGGCGGGGTTGATCGCCAGCAGGTCCATCGGGCAGACCTCGACGCAGACGGTGCAGCCCTTGTCGGCGATGCACTTGTCCTCGTCCACGGTCACCGGGGCGCTGGAGCGGAAGAAGATTTCCTGGGGTCGGTAGGCCATTGCACGCGGTCCTCATGGTGTTGCTTGCCGGCCGTCGTGGCGGCGGGCTGGTTGTTCAGGTCGAGGGTTCGGCGCGGTGGCCCGAAACCCTCTCCCCAGCCCTCTCCCTGAGGGGAGAGGGGGATTGATCGTGCCGGCGGATAGCGATGAGCCCGCGGGACGAATCTTTTTGTTCGGTGTTGCGGGCATTGTTGTGTTCGCCGGCTGAATCCGTGGTTGCCGCTCGCGCCGTACGGCTCCCTCTACCGCTTGCGGGAGAGGGCGGGGGAGAGGGGCTCTGCGGCCAGCCGAAACCCCTCAGGCCGCCTCGCTCTTCACCCGCAACCGCTCGTAGGCCTGCTGTTCATCCTCATCCAGGGCGATCACATAGGGCTCGATGGGCTTCTTGAAACTGGTCATCGCGCCGTCCTCGCCTTTCTTCAGGTGCGCATGGCAGAACCACTCGGCGTCATTGCGCAACGGGTAGTCCACGCGGTGGTGGTACAGGCCCCAGCGGCTCTCGGTGCGGAACAGCGAGGCGCGGGCGGCCATTTCGGCGCAGTCGCGGATCACGCTGACTTCCATGGCGCGCATCAGCTCGTGGGGGTTGTTGGCCTTCAGCTGGTCGAGGTCGCGGGCGATCTCGGCGAAGCGCTGCAGGCCGATCTCCATCTTCCTGGTCACCTTGGGCGGCTGCAGGTAGTCGTTGACCATCCGCCGCAGCTTGTACTCGACCTGCGCCGGCGGCAGGCCGTGCTCGCGCTTGAGCGGGGCGAAGACGCGTTCGCGCTCGCGCTCGACCTGGGCGGGGTCGACCTCGCTGAACTCTCGCCCGGCCGCGTACTGCGCGGCGTTGGCCCCGGCGAACCAGCCGTAGGTGAAGGCGCCGAGCATGTAGTTGTGCGGCACCGCGGCCATGTCGCCGGCCGAGTACAGGCCCTTCACGCTGGTCTCGGCCTTCTCGTTGACCCACACGCCGGAGGCGGAATGGCCGGAGCAGAAGCCGATCTCGGAGATGTGCATTTCCACCATCTGCTGGCGGTAGTCGGTGCCGCGCCCTGCGTGGAACTGTCCACGGCTGGGGCGTTCGTTGCTGTGGAGGATGTCCTCGATGGTCTGGATGGTTTCCTCGGCCAGGTGGTCCAGCTTGAGGAATACCGGGCCGTTGCCGCCTTCGAGCTCCTGGTGGAACTCCCACATCATCTGGCCGCTCCAGTAGTCGCACTCGATGAAGCGCTCGCCCTTGCTGTTGGCGGTGTAGCCGCCCAGCGGGCCGGTGACGTAGGCGCAGGCCGGGCCGTTGTAGTCCTTGATCAACGGGTTGATCTGGAAGCACTCCAGGTTCGAAAGCTCCGCCCCCGCGTGGTAGGCCATGGCGTAGCCGTCACCGGCGTTGGTGGGGTTCTCGTAGGTGCCCATCAGGTAGCCGGAGGATGGCAGGCCCAGGCGGCCGGCGGCACCGCAGGCGAGTACCACGGCCTTGGCGCGGATCACCTGGAACTGCGCGGTGCGGCAGTCGAAGCCGAGCAGGCCGTTGACCGCGCCGTCCGCGTCGGTGAGCAGACGGGTGGCCACCAGGCGGTTGGTGATCTCGATGCGAGCGCGCTTGAGCTGGCGGTACAGCACCTTCTTGATGTCGTGCCCCTCGGGCATCGGCAGCACGTAGGCGCCCATGTGGTGGACCTTCTTCACCGCGTAGTCGCCGACTTCGTCCTTCTCGAACTTCACGCCCCAGCGGTCCAGCTGCTGCAGGGTCTCGAAGCTATGGGTGGCGTAGGCGTAAACCGCCGCCTGGTTGACGATGCCGTCGTTGGCGACGGTGATTTCCTTGGTGTACTGCTCGGGCGTGGCGTGGCCGGGGATGATGGCGTTGTTCAGGCCATCCATGCCCATGCTGATGGCGCCGCTGCGCTTCACATTGGCCTTGTCCACCAGCAGTACGCGCAGCTCGCGGTTGGCTTCCTTGGCCTTGATCGCGGCCATGGGGCCGGCGGTGCCGCCGCCGATCACCACGATGTCGTAGGCGAGTTGCTTGTCCTCGGGAACCTGGGAGAGGTCGAACTGGCTCATTGATGCTGTCCCTTGTGACGGTCGATGCGCAGGCGGTACTGGAAGGCATCGCCGCGGTAGTAGAGGTGTTCGTAGTCCAGCGGGGTGCCGTCGGCGGTGTGGGTCAGGCGCTCGATGCGCATCACCGGCGAGCCTTCCTCCACCTCCAGCGCGCTGGCCAGCTCGGCGTCGGCGAGGATGGCGTCGATGGCGAGATCGGCGTGGCCCAGGGGCAGGGCGCAATCGTTTTCCAGGATCAGGAAGATGTCGCGGCTGACCAGGTCGGCCTTCTCCAGGCGCTTGCCGACGTGCTCGGGCAGCCAGGTGATTTCCAGCGACACCAGCTCGCGATTGACCAGGCGGGCGCGCTTGATCTGCACCACGTTTTCGCCCTCGGCAACTTGCAGCCGTGCGGCAACCTGGGCGTCGGCCGGCACGGTCTTGAAGCTGCGCAGGCGGTTGATCACCTCATAGCCGCGCTGGCTCATGGACTCGCCCAGGCCCTGCAGGGTGCTGACGTTCTGGAAGGCCTTGGGCTTGGCGACGAAGGTGCCCTTGCCATGGATCTTGAAGATCAGCCCTTCCTTCTGCAGGTCGCCCAGCGCCTGGCGCACGGTGATGCGGCTGACGTCGAAGGCCTTGCCCAATTCAGCTTCGGAGGGCATGCGGCTGAGCGGCGGATAGCTGCCGTCGAGGATGCGCGTGCGCAGGATTTCCTTGAGCTGGCTGTACAGGGGAACGGGGGAAAGCGGGAGTAGTTCGGCCATAGTTCATAACTTGTTATGACGAGTTGCCGAAACTATAAAAGGAATAGCTGATTCAGGACAAGAAACGATTTCGCATAAGCATAGAAAGCGCGGTCACGGGCTGTTTTTCGTAGGGGCGAGCGGCTCGCCAACGGATTACCGGCTGCTCCAGCGCCAGGCTGTTCGCGAGCAAGCTCGCTCCTACAAGATAAAAAAAGCCCTGGAGCAGACATCCGCCCTCTGCGGCTCTTCGTAGGAGCGAGCTTGCTCGCGAGCCCGGGCTGGCACCGTGAGCGGCCGGAAGTCATCGCGGGCGGAGTCCGCTCCTACATGAGCATCAGAACGGCCGGCTGCCCGACAGGCTGATGCGCTTCAGACGACGCTTCTCGCTCGCCGGGAAGGCATTGCGGCCATGCAGCACCGCCTGGTTGTCCCACCAGACGATGTCGCCCACCGACCACTTGTGGCTGTAGATCAGCTCCGGCTTCTGCAGGTGTTCGCGCAGCTTCTCCACCAGCGCCGCGCCCTGTTGCGGATCGGCGCCGGGGATTTCAACCTCGGTGTGCACGGAGAGGAACAGCACGCGCTTGCCGTTCTCCGGATGGGTGCGCACCAGCGGATGCTCGGTGCCCTGGATGGGCTCGATGTCCGGGGTGCGGTAGCGCACGAAGGTGCCGTTGTAGCCGCCGCTCTTCAGGCGGATGAACGGGTTGTAGTTGATCAGCCGGAGCGGATCGATCTCCGCTCGGGTCGCCTCGTCCAGTGTCTCGTAGGCGCGGGCCAGGTTGGTGAACTGGGTTTCGCCGCCGGTTTTGGGTACCTCCAGCGCATACAGGAAGGAGCCGGAAGAGGGCACCGGCGTCCATTGGTGGTCAACATGGGCCGGCAGGGCGAAGTTGCCCAGTTCGCCGTCCTCGGTGTTGGCCACCTTGACGATATCCGGGGCCTTGCCATCGGCGCCGGAGGACAGCACCGGGATGTCCGCCGGCGGCTGGAACACTGCGCCGAACAGGGTGGCGAAGCGCAGGTATTGCTGATCGTCGAGCTGCTGGTCCTTGAAGATCAGGATGTGGTGCTCGCGGTGGGCCTGCTTGATGGCCAGGATCTGCTCTGGCGTCAGCGGCTCGCGGGCGTCCAGGCCGCGTACTTCGGCGCCCAGCGGGGCGTCGAGGGGGACGATGGCGAAGGGTTCGGGGGTGGATTGCTGGAGGGCGGATTGGGTCATCTTGCAGTGCTCCGTTCAGGCATGGGCGGCCTCTCCCTAACCCTCTCCCTGAAGGGAGAGGGGACTGGATCGGTGCCAGGCGAAACCACGAGCCAGTCCTGCGCCGAAGTAGCAGGACCGCACGGGAGATACGCGTCAATCGGATACTCCCTCTCCCTTCAGGGAGAGGGCTGGGGAGAGGGTTCGTCGGCAGAAGACCTTCAAACCTTCTTGATCGTCCGGCTGCGCTGTCCGTCGACGCCCACCGGCACATCGCCTTCGAGGGTCACGCGGCGCACGATGCGCGGCTGGGTGCCGTAGTCGTCCACGGCGTAGTGCTGGGTCGCGCGGTTGTCCCAGATGGCCACATCGCCCGGCTGCCAGCGCCAGCGCACGGTGTTCTCCAGCCGCGTGACGTGGCCCTGCAGCACGCCGAACAGGTGCGCCGAGTCATGCTGCGAGAGGCCCTTGAGGCGCTTGACGAAATGCCCCAGCAGCAGGGTCTTCTCGCCGCTGACCGGGTGCACGCGCACCACCGGGTGCTCGGTCTCGTAGACGGTGGAGGTGAAGATCTTGCGGTATTCCTCCAGGCGCGCCGGGTCGACATTCGGTCGCACGCTGGCGTAGTCGTATTCGTTGCTGTGCACCGCCCAGAGAGAGTCGGCCAGCACCTTCAGTTCCGGCGTCAGGTCGTCGTAGGCCGTGGCGGTGTTGGCCCATACCGTGTCGCCGCCAGACTCCGGGGCCACCACGTTGCGCAGGATCGAAGCCTTGGGGTAGGCCTCGACGAAGGTCACGTCGGTGTGCCAGGAGTTGGCGCGGCGGCCCTGGGCGCCGTCGAGCTCCAGCAGGTAGTGGGTACCTTGCTGCACCGGTACGGTGGGGTGCGCCACCGGGTTTCCGAGCAGCTTGGCGAAGGCCTCCTGGCCCTGATCGTCGAGCTGCGTCTGGCCGCGGAAGAAGATCACCTTGTGCTTCACCAGCGCGGCCTGGATGGCGTCGACGGTGGCGGCGTCCAGCCCGCCGGAAAGCTTCACGCCGCGAATCTCGGCGCCGATGCGGCCGGCGACCGGATGGATGTCGAGGCTGACTGCGTCCTGCTTGATAGCGTGTGCTGCGTTGCTCATCTCATCGTCCTCTTGCTATGGCAATAGAGCCGCGCCTGGGCGCGGCGGATGGGGATCAGAAGTCGTAGCGAACCGAGGCGCCCAGGGCGCGCGGCTGCCCCACCGAGGCGGTGTAGGAGCCGTTGATGCTGGCGAAGGCGGCCAGGTAGTAGTCCTTGTCGAAGGCGTTCTTCAGCCAGACCGACGCGTCCAGCTGGCCGTCGCCGATGTCCTTGCGCAGGCCGACGGAGAAATTCGCCAGGCCGTAGCCGTCGATCTTCGAGAGGTCGGAGTTGTCCAGCGTGCCCTCGGCCTCGGAGCGGTAGGAGTAGCTGCCGGTCACGTAGGGGCGGATGCCGTCGTCGAGGTTCCAGGCGTACTCGCCGTTGAGGTTGGCAATCCACTTCGAGGCACCGACCACGCGCTGGCCGGTGAGGTCGCAGGTGGCCGGGGCATTGGGTTGAGTGGAGACTTCCGCCGGGCACGGGGCGTCCTTGAACGACAGGTAGGTGACGTCGTTGTAGGAGCCGTTGAAGTTCAGCGTCAGGCCGCGGATCGGCAGGGCGGTCGCCTCGAACTCCAGGCCGCGCGAGCGCACGCTGCCGGCGTTGGAGAGCACCGAGACCAGTTGGGTCGAGCCCGGCGGCTGGTACAGGGTGGTCGCCTGGTAGCCGTGGATGCCGGTCCAGAAGAGGTTGGTGTTGAGTTGCAGGCGGTTGTCGAACAGGGTGGTCTTGATCCCCAGCTCGGCGTCGTTGGCGCGCTCCGGGCCGACCAGCAGGGAGTCCGCGCCCGCCGTTGGCGCACTGGCCACGGCCAGGTTCACGCCGCCGGATTTCTCGCCATGGGACAGCGAGGCATAGCCCAGCAGGTCGTCGGTGAACTGGTAGCTCAGGCTCAGCAGCGCCGAGGGGGCGAAGCTGTACAGGCTCAGGTCACCCGAGTCGTAGGCGCCCAGCTGGTTGCGCCGCACCACGGCGCCCGCGCCGGTCACGGGGGCGCCGCCCACCGGGTCGAAGCGTTCGACCTTGGCGTCCTTTTCCTCGTAGGTGCCGCGCAGGCCAGCGGTGAAATCCAGCTTGTCGGTGAGGTGCCAGGTACCCTGGGCGAACAGCGCGAAGCTGTCGGTCTCGATCTTGCCGTTGGCCTTCGAGTAGGTGTTGTTCAGGGCGTTGAGGTTGGTGCCGAGCAGGTAGCGGTCGGCCAGAGGGCCGTAGTCGGTGAAAGTCTTGTTGCCCAGGTTCTGGTTGAACGCATAGGCGCCCAGCACGTAGTCGAAGAAGCCGCCGGTGGGCGAGGCCAGGCGGATTTCCTGGGAGAACTGGCGGTCATGGACTTCCACGCCGGTGTTGTTGATCGCCGAGACGTCGAGCTGCTCGTCGTTGGCCGGTGTGAAGTGCCAGTAGCGGTAGGCACTGATGGAGGTCAGCTTGTAGCCGCCGTTGAGGTTCCAGTTGGCCTCCACCGAGCTGCCGCCTTGGTGCACGCTGACGTGCTGGCGACTGTTGATATTGACCTTGTGCCGGTCCGGATCGCGGATCGGCGAGGCGCCTACCGCGGCGGCGCGCTGCCAGAAGCGGTCGGCGGCGCCGTAGACGACCATGCTGCCGTTGCTGGAATCCTCCTCGTTGTAGTCGTTGATCCAGCGCAGGTCGAAGTCCTCGTTGGGCTTGAACAGCAGTTGCCCGCGGATGCCCTGGCGCTCGCCGCCGTTCAGGTAATTGTCGTCGTGGATGTTCTTGATGTAGCCGTCGTCGCGGGTGCGGTAGGCCGACACGCGCCCGGCCAGGGTGTCGGTCAGCGCGCCGGAAACGGTGCCCTTGCCCTGGAAGTAGCCGTCCTGGCCGCCGGAGACCTCGACGCTGCGTTCCGGCGTGAAGGTCGGCGCGCGGGTGCTGATGTTCAGCACGCCGGCCGTGGTGTTCTTGCCGAACAGCGTACCCTGCGGCCCGCGCAGCAGTTCCAGCTGCTCGATGTCCAGCAGGTCGAACACCGCCATGCCGGGACGGCCGAGGTAGACGTTGTCCAGGTAGACCCCGGCGCTGCCTTCCAGGCCGTCGCTGGCCGGGTTGTTGCCGATGCCGCGCACGGCGATGCTCGACTGCCGCGCATGGATAAAGGCGACGTTCACGCTGGGCAGGATCTGCTGCAGGTCCTGCACCTTGTAGACGCGCTGGGTTTCCAGGGTCTCGCCGCCGAGCACGGTGATCGGCGTGGGCACTTTCTGCGAGTCCTCCTCGCGGCGCCGGGCGGTGACGGTGACCTTGCCCAGGGTGGCGTCGGCCCGGGCCGGCGCGGCGCTGACGGGCTTGCTGGTCTCACTGTTGCTGGCGTCCTCGGCGTCCTCGGCGAATACCGGCAACGCGCCGCCCAGAGCCAGCAGCACGATGGCGTAGCGCAGCCGGTGGAGTCTGAAAGGGAAGGGTGAATGTCTCGAAGTCATGCTGGGTCCTTGTCTGTCCGCGCTTATCGCGGGCAAAAGGGGGCCGCGCCACGCAGCAGTGGCGAACGACGTTTTTCCTGGAAGTGGGGTGCGGCTTTGGCTGTCAGCGACAGCGGGACAGGCACATTCGCGAAGAAAGGAGGTGCAAGGCTGGCATCGGGCGACTCCTGGTCTGGGCTATATTCTTAGTTCATAAAAGAATAGATGTTTGTTTTATTCTTCATTGACGGAATAAGAGCTTGCATTTAAACCAGCGCATAGGAAAGCGGCAAATGCCTTTGCCCACTATTTTCAATGCCGGAAATGCATCATGGATCTGCGCCAACTCCGCTACTTCATCGCCCTCAACGAACACCGCAGCTTCGTGCGTGCCGCCGATGCCATGGGCATCACCCAGCCGGCGTTCAGCCGCAGCATCCAGGGCCTGGAGCAGGAGCTGGGCTGCCGGCTGGTGGACCGCGGCAGCAAGGACCTGCGGCCCACGCCAGAGGGACAGGTCGTGCTGCAGCACGCGCTGAGCCTGGTGCAGGGGGCCAACAACCTGAGCCACGCGGTGGCCCGGCTGAACAAGCTGGACTCGGGTGAGCTGCGCTTCGGCAGTGGGCCGGCGCCGGCGCAGAAGCTGGTGTCCGACGCGGTGTCGCGTTTCGTCCAGCGCTACCCGCGCATCCACATCCAGTTCGGCGTCGACAATTGGGAGCGCCTCGCGCGCAGCCTGAGTCGCGAGGAGATCGAATTCTTCATCGCCGATATCCGCCATTTCGAAGCCGACCCGAACTTCCAGACCCGCGCACTGAAGCCGCGCAGCGGGCTGTTCTTCTGCCGTGCGGGGCACCCGCTGCTGGCCAAGGAGAGCCTGTCCACCAACGACATTTTCGCCTACCCGCTGGCCGCCACGCTGATTCCGCCCAGCGCGCGAAAGATGCTCGCCAACCTCAGCGGCAAGATCGACATCAGCACCAACGTGCAGTGCGAGGACATGGCCTCGCTGGTGCGTATCGTCGGCCAGACCGACGCTATCGGCATCGCGGTGGAAGAAGCGCTGAGCGAGCCGATGGTGCGCGGCGAACTGGTGCGCCTGCACTTTCGCAACCTGCCGCAGAACGTCGACATCCTCCAGGCCCGCTGCGGCATCGTCACCCGTAGCGGCGACCGCCTCTCGGCGGCGGCGCGGGCGATGATCGAGCTATTGGTGGACCTGGATGCGGGGGTGGAGAGCGCGGTGGCGTAAGGCGGTGCCGGTGCGGATTGCGCGCTGAGCCGACCACTGTCGCAATGGCTTCCCCTTCTTCCGCCGAATTGGCTGTTGGCCCTCCTGGCCCTCGGGCGTAGCGTGGAGCCATCTTCCCACTGCCCGAGGTCAACGCCATGCCCGCCACCTCCCTGAAATGCCTTTTCGCCGGCCTCGGCCTGGTGTTCAGCCTGCCGGCACTTGCCCACGAGGCGGACGCCCGCAGCGAGAAAATCACCGTCCAGCAGGAGCAGAAACTCCCCGACGCGGCGGGCAAGAAGGGCCTGATGATCACCGTCTCCTATGCGCCCGGGCAGGCTTCCGGCGCCCACGTGCACAGCGGCTCGGTATTCGCCTACGTGCTCGAAGGCGCGGTGATCTCCCAGCTGGAGGGGCAGAAACCGGTGACCTACCAGGCCGGCCAGTCCTGGTACGAGGCGCCGAACACGCCGCATCTGGTATCGCGCAATGCCAGCAACGAAAAACCGGCCAGGCTGCTGGTGTGGATGCTGCTGGACGAGAAGGCCCCGGTGTTGACGCCGCTGAAACAATGAGCGCAAAAGCAGAACCCCGCCAATCGGCGGGGTTCTGCTTCTCAGGCTGTGCATTCACCCGCAGGGCGCATAACGCGCCCGCCACAACGGTGCCGACGGATAACCTGTGCCGGATCATGCGCCCTGCGCAGGGGTCACTCCGCTACGCCCGGCACCTTGCGCGGAGCCATGAAGAACATCCAGGCCAGGGCCAGGAAATACATGGTCGGGATGATGGTGAACAGCACCGCATAGTTGTTGTGGGTGACGGTGAGGATGTAGCCGACGATCTGGGTCATGAACATCCCGCCGATGGCCGCGCACATGCCGCCGAAGCCGAACACCGTGCTCATCATGTGCTTGGGCGTGTAGTCCATCACCAGGCTCCAGATGTTCGCCGTCCAGGCCTGGTGCGCGCCGACGCCCAGGGCGATGGCGGCTACGGCGATCCATAGCCCGCTGGCCTTGGCGGCGAAGACCACGCCGATGATCACGCAGGCGCAGATGAACATCGACAGCAGGCGCGCGCTGATCGGCTTCACGCCGCGGCCGATCAGCCAGGACGAGAGTATGCCGCCGCCGATGCTGCCGAAGTCCGCGGTCAGCCAGATCAGCATCAGCGGGATGCCCATCTGCGTCACGCTGATGCCCAGGCCGTACTGCTGGTTGAGGAAGGGCGGCAGCCAGTAGAGATAGAACCAGAACACCGGTGCGGTCAGCGAAAGGGCCACGGCGAACGCCCAGGTGCCGCGCATGCGCAGGATGGTGGAAAAGGGCAAGCGTTCGGCCGGCGGCTCGGCGGCTGCCTGGATGTAGTCCAACTCGCTCTGCTTCACCGTTGGGTGTTCTTCAGGGTTGAAGTACTTCAGGCTCCACAGCGCCACCCAGACGAAGCCCAGCGCGCTCATGCACAGGAACGCCGCCTGCCAGCCCCAGGCCGCGAGGATCAACGGCAGCAACGCGGGGGTGAGCATGGCGCCGACGTTGGTGCCAGCATTGAAGATGCCGGTGGCCATGGCCCGTTCGCCGGCCGGGAACCACAGACGCGTAGTCTTTACGCAGGCTGGGTAGTTGGCGGCTTCGGTCAGGCCGAGGATGAAGCGGCAGACCATGAAGCCGGCCGCCGAACTGGCCAGGCCGTGGGCGCCGGTGGCGAAGCTCCACAGCAGCACGGCGAAGAAGAACGCCCGCTTTACACCGATGCGGTCGATCAACCGGCCCTGCAGCACGAAGCCGATGGCGTAGCCCACCTGGAACCAGAAGTTGATGTTGGCGTAGTCCATGGCCGTCCAGGCCATCTTCTCGGCGAGCAATGGTTGCATCACGCCCAGCGCGGCGCGGTCGATGTAGTTCAGTGTGGTGGCGAAGAACACCAGGGCGAGCATGCCCCAGCGCACCTTGCCGACGGCCATGGCGCCACGCACCTTGCCGAAGAAGGAGGAGCCGTGCGGCGCGACCGCAGCAAGGGGAGCGGATTGCGTATGGATCATGATCGGGGCCATCCGTTTGGGGCTGGCGAGCAGCCTCAGGAATTATTGTCGTGCCGCAGGCATCCCGCGTGCTCCACCGCCAATCGGTGTGGCATCAGGAAAGACGTGCGGTGGCTGGCGGAAATTCAGTGCGCGCGAGGGCGCCCGCGCAACGAGCACAGCTCCGGCATCAGGCGGGCCCGGACGATTCGCGGATGGGGGATGCCAGGGAGGCGAAGGTGAGGGATGTACATGAGCATTTACCCGTTCTTGAAATTGTTATGGATGACACGCAGGCCATCTCGCAGCGGCTGGTGGTGTCCATTGGGCGGAGGCAGGTGCCCGCAGGGACAGCCGGAGTGCGTCGACGTGGCTAAATCTTGAGCAGCGGCTGGAACAGCGTCAATTCGATAAACGGCCTTTGGTTCGGTAATCGAACACAAAACTAACCAGTTAGTACACTTTGAATTGCCGGCAACCCGGACCGCCAGAATAATCAGACTCAGCCGGAACCCGATTCCAACAAGCCCTCAGTACCTCCGGCAGGAGTCAAAGAAATGCAACGTTCGATCGCCACCGTTTCCTTGAGCGGAACCCTGCCGGACAAACTCGAAGCCATCGCCGCCGCCGGTTTCGACGGCGTGGAAATCTTCGAGAACGATCTCCTCTATTACGGTGGCAGCCCGCGTGACGTGCGCCGGCTCTGCGCCGACCTGGGGCTGGCGATCACCCTGTTCCAGCCGTTCCGCGATTTCGAGGGTTGCCGCCGCGACCGCCTGCCGCGCAACCTCGACCGCCTGGAGCGCAAGTTCGACCTGATGCAGGAGCTGGGCACCGACCTGGTATTGATGTGCAGCAACGTCGCCGCCGACTCCCTGGGCGAGCGCGAATTCCTCCTCGAAGACCTCGGGCTCGCCGCCGAACGCGCCGGCGCCCGTGGCCTGCGCGTGGGGTACGAGGCGCTGGCCTGGGGGCGCCACGTGAACACCTGGCAGCAGGTCTGGGACCTTGTGCGGGAGGTGAACCACCCGGCGCTGGGGGTGATCCTCGACAGCTTCCACACCCTCTCGCTGAAGGGCGACCCGGCCGGCATCGCACAGATTCCGGGGGAGAAGATCTTCTTCGTGCAGATGGCCGACGCGCCGATCCTGGCCATGGACGTGCTGGAGTGGAGCCGGCATTTCCGCAACTTCCCCGGCCAGGGCGAGTTCGACCTTGCGGGCTTCCTCGCGCCGATCCTCAGGAGCGGCTATCGCGGCCCGCTGTCGCTGGAAATCTTCAACGACGGTTTCCGCGCCGCGCCGCCGCGTGCCAACGCCGCCGACGGCCTGCGGTCGCTGCTCTACCTCGAGGAAAAGACCCGCGCCCGCCTGGAAAGCCAAGGCGCGCCGAAGGAGCAACTCGACTGCCTGTTCGCGCCGCCACCGGCCAGCCCACTGGATGGCGTGGAATTCCTTGAGTTCGCCGTCGATGAAGCCCTTGGCGCACGCCTGGGCAACTGGCTGGAACGCCTGGGCTTCGCCCGCGCGGGTGAGCACCGTTCCAAGGCGGTGAGCCTGCTGCGCCAGGGTGAGATCAATATCGTACTCAACGCCGAACCCTATTCCTTTGCCCACAGCTTCTTCGAGGCCCATGGCCCGTCGCTGTGCGCCACCGCCCTGCGCGTGCGTGACGCCGCCAGCGCATTGCAGCGCGCACAGGACTACAAGGGCCAGCCCTATCGCGGGCTGGTCGGTCCCAACGAGCGCGAGATTCCCGCCGTGCGCGCGCCGGATGGCAGCCTCATCTACCTGGTGGAAGAGCGCGCTGCGGGGCAGACCATCTATGACGTCGATTTCCGCCTCGATCCTGCCGCGAGGCCGACCGGCCAGCTGCAGCGCATCGATCACATGGCCCTGGCACTACCGGCGGACGGGCTGGACAACTGGGTGCTGTTCTACAAGGGCCTGTTCGACTTCGAGGCCGACGACGAAGTGGTGCTGCCCGACCCCTATGGCCTGGTGAAAAGCCGCGCCCTGCGCAGCACCAACGGTAGCGTGCGGTTGCCGCTGAACATATCGGAGAACCGCAACACCGCGATCTCCCATGCGTTGTCCAGTTATCGCGGCTCCGGCGTCCACCACATCGCCTTCGCCTGCGAAGACATCTTCTCCGAGGTGGCGCGGGCCAAGGATGCCGGCGTGCCGCTGCTGGAAATCCCGCTGAACTACTACGACGACCTGGCCGCGCGCTTCGACTTCGATGACGAATTCCTCAGCGAACTGGCCTACTTCAACGTGCTCTACGACCGCGACGCCCATGGCGGCGAGCTGTTCCACGTGTACACCGAGCCGTTCGAGGAGCGCTTCTTCTTCGAGATCATCCAGCGTCGCGGCGGCTACGCAGGCTACGGCGCGGCCAACGTCGCCGTGCGCCTGGCCGCCATGGCCCAGGCGCGCAACGGCACCACGCGCCGGCCGAAGGTCTAGTCCCGCCGCGCTTTGCCTCGCAAGGGTGCCGGCGCGCATAATCCGCGCATCCCTTCAGCCAAGCAGGCGCCATTGGGCGCCTGCCAGACGATGCCGAGCCATGACCGACAGCGCTACCCAGCCGATTCCCGCCGAAACCGCTCGCCGGGGCCGCAAGAACAACCCGGAGAAAACCCGCGAGGACATCCTCCAGGCGGCCATCGTCGAGTTCGTCCAGCAGGGGCTTTCCGGCGCGCGGGTCGATGCCATCGCCGAGCGCATGAACACCTCGAAGCGGATGATCTACTACTACTTCGGCAGCAAGGAACAGCTCTACCAGGCAGTGCTGGAGAAGCTCTACGGCGACATCCGCGGCACCGAGCAGACCCTGCACCTGGCTGAACTGGAACCGCTGGAGGCCATGCGCCGGCTGGTGGATTTCACCTTCGATCACCACGACCGCAACGTCGATTTCGTGCGCATCGTCTGCATCGAGAATATCCACTATGGCCAGTTCGCCGCAGGCTCCGAATCGATCCGCTCGATGAACAGCAACATCCTGCGCACCATCGAGGACATCCTCGCGCGCGGCGCCGCCTGCGGTGTTTTCCGCAACGGCCTGCAGGCCATCGACGTGCACATGCTGATCAGCTCGTTCTGCTTCTATCGGGTATCCAACCGGCACACCGTCGGTTCGTTGTTCCAGATCGAGCTGGACGATGCGGCGGTGAAGGCGCGGCACAAGGAGATGATCGTCGAGGCGGTTTTACGGTACGTGCAGCCGTAACCGGATTCGGATCTGGAGCGAAAGTTGTTCGCGAGCGAGCTCGCTCCTACAGGAGACGCTGGTTGTGAAATTACATCGCGGCGAAATGCGCCAGCATCCTTTCGGGGTTCGCCTCCACGCCACTGAACAGCTCGAACGCCTTCACCGCCTGGAACACCGCCATGTTGCCGCCATCCAGCGTGCGGCAGCCGAGGCTGCGGGCGTGCCTGAGCAGCTCGGTTTCCAGCGGGAAGTAGATGATCTCCGCGACCCACAGGCCTGGGTGCAGCAGCTCCAGCGGCAGCGGCGCGCCGGGCAGCTTGGCCATGCCCACGGGCGTGGTGTTGACCAGTCCGTCCGCTTCGGCGACCGCGCCGGCCAGGTCATGACCGACCCGCGCGCGCTGCCCGCCGAAATGCGCGTTGAGGTTGTCCACCAGCGCCTGGGCGCGGGCAGCGTCCACTTCGAACAGGGACAGCTGCTGCACGCCTTCGCTGAGTAGCGCATGGGCGACCGCAGCGCCCGCGCCACCGGCGCCAAGCTGCACCACGCGCTCGCGCGGCGCATCGCTGAGGTTGCGCCGGAAACCTTCGGCAAAGCCCAGGCAGTCGGTGTTGTGGCCGATCCGCTTGCCCTCGCGCAGCACCACGGTATTCACCGCGCCGATGCCCCGCGCCTCATCCGACAGCTCGTGCAACAGAGGAATGACCGCTTGCTTGCAGGGAAAGGTGATGTTCAGCCCGGTGTAGCCCATGCGCTCCGCGGCAGCGAGCAGGTCGGGCAGGGCGCCGGCATCGACACCGAGGGTATCCAGGTCGATCAGCCGGTAGAGATAGCGCAGTCCCTGGGCGTCGCCCTCGCGTTCGTGCAGGGCAGGCGTACGCGAAGCCTGGATGCCGGCGCCGATCAGGCCGGCCAGCACTGTGCGGTAGTCATGCATGGCGTTCACCCTCAAGCAGCTTGGCGAAGTGCTGGATGCCGGCGCGGTAGCCGTCGCTGCCGAGCCCTGCGATGACGCCCACGGCAACGCCGGAAACGAACGAATGGTGGCGGAACTCCTCGCGTTTGTGGACGTTGGACAGGTGCACTTCGATCACCGGCAGTTCCACGGCAGCGAGCGCATCGCGGATAGCCACCGACATGTGGGTCCAGGCGGCCGGGTTGACCAGGATGCCGAAGCAGCGACCGCGCGCCTGGTGGATCCAGTCGATCAGTTGGCCTTCGTGGTTGGTCTGGCGGAACTCGATCTCCAGGCCGTTCTCGGCGCCGGTGCGGTGGCAAAGCGCGGCGATGTCGTCGAGGGTTTCATGGCCGTAGGTGGCAGGCTCGCGAGTGCCGAGCAGATTGAGGTTCGGCCCGTTGAGCACGAGCAGGGTGTGGGACATGAGAAGGGGCTCCGTTGTTCTTGTATGGCCGTGATGGAAAGGCCTGTTGGAGCAAAATGTACCAAATAGTTAATTTGGTCAATGTGAGTGAGGTTCAAGACACCTTGCGGCGAAAATCCAATGAAAGTGATTAATGCGCAGGGAACGTCGAGGAATTCATCGGTTGCACGCGTGATTCGGAAAGCCTGGAAATCCATAATCCGTGCGGTGATCGACCGTGGGTAGGAGCCGACTCCGTCCGCGATCGGTTCAAGACCGTCGAGAATTTCCAAGCAGCCAATCCCCTGTAGGAGCGAGCTTGCTCGCGAACGATCTACGCCGCACGGGCCACGGGTTCGCGAGCAGGGACTAGGCGTCCCCTCGGTCCTACGAAAAGCCGACCGACAAAAAAAGACCCGCCAATCGGCGGGTCAGGAGGGGAACGTCAGGCTTCAGACGTGCAAGGCATGCCCCAGCGCGCGCAGGGCAGCTTCCTGCACCGCTTCGCCGAGGGTCGGGTGGGCGTGGATGGTGCCGGCGATGTCTTCCAGGCAGGCGCCCATTTCCAGCGACTGCACGAAGGCGGTGGACAGCTCCGACACCGCCTTGCCCACGGCCTGCCAGCCGAGGATCAGGTGGTTGTCCTGGTGCGCCACCACGCGGACGAAGCCGTCGCTGGACTCCAGGGTCATGGCGCGGCCGTTGGCGGCGAACGGGAAGTTCGCCGTCAATACCGGGTAGCCGGCCGCCTGCGCCTGCTCGGGCGACAGCCCGACCACCACCACTTCCGGATCGGTGAAGCACACTGCCGGGATAGCCGTGGGGGTGAAGGCGCGGCGCTTGCCGGCGATGATCTCGGCAACCATCTCGCCCTGGGCCATGGCGCGGTGGGCCAGCATGGGCTCGCCGGCGATGTCGCCGATAGCCCAGACATCGCGCATGGAGGTACGGCACTGGTCGTCGATCTTCACGGCGCGGCCGTTCATGTCCAGGCGCAGGGTGTCGAGGTTCCAGCCGGCGGTGTTGGGGTGACGGCCAACGGCAACCAGCACCTGGTCGGTCTCGATCACCCGTTGCGAGCCCGCGCCATCCTGCACGCGCAGGCCTTTGCCGTCCGGCTCCAGGCCCATGACGCTGTGGCCCAGGTATAGCTCGATGCCGAGCTTGCGCAGGGAATTGGCGACCGGCTTGGTCAGTTCTTCGTCGTAGGTCGGCAGGATGCGCGGCTGCGCTTCCACCACCGTCACTTCGACGCCCAGCTTGCGGTAGGCGATGCCCAGCTCCAGGCCGATGTAGCCGCCGCCGACCACGGCGAGGCGCTTGGGCAGCGCCTTGGGTGCCAGGGCTTCGGTGGAGGTAATCACGTTGCCGCCCACCGGCAGGAACGGCAGCTCGACGGATTTCGAACCGGCCGCCAGCAGCAGGTGTTCGGTGTGGATATGCTGGGTGCCGCCTTCGGTGAGATCGACCTCCACGGTCTTGCCATCGACGATCTTCGCCCAACCGTTCACCACGGTCACGCCGTGCTTCTTCAGCAGCGCAGCGACGCCGGTGGTCAGGCGGTCGACGATGCCGTCCTTCCATTCCACGGTGCGCTGGATGTCGATGCTCGGCGCCTGCACGCTGATGCCCAGCGGCGAGGTGCCGGCGAACTCGCGGGCCTTGAGGTATTCCTCGGCGGCGTGGATCAGCGCCTTGGAGGGGATGCAGCCGATGTTCAGGCAGGTGCCGCCCAGGGAGGCGCCTTCCACCAGCACGGTACGGATGCCCAGCTGGCCGGCGCGGATCGCCGCAACGTAGCCGCCGGGGCCGCCACCGATCACCAGCAGGGTGGTTTCGAGAGTCTGGTTCTGTTTCACGTCAGCGCTCCGGCTATCAATCGATGAACAGGGTGGCGGGATGTTCGAGCAGGGCGCGCACGGCCTGGATGAAGGCCGCCGCATCCATGCCGTCGACCACCCGGTGATCGAAGGACGAGGACAGGTTCATCATCTTGCGCACTACGATCTGGCCGTTGATCACCATGGGTCGCTCGACCATGCGGTTGACCCCGACGATGGCAACCTCCGGATGGTTGATCACCGGCGTGCTGACGATGCCGCCGAGCGCGCCGAGGCTGCTCAGGGTGATGGTCGAGCCGGAGAGTTCTTCGCGGCTGGCCTTGCCGTGTCGCGCAGCCTCGGCCAGGCGTGCCACTTCCGCGGCGTTGCCCCACAGGTCGCGGGACTCGGCGTTGCGCAGCACCGGCACCATCAGGCCGTTATCGCTCTGGGTGGCGACGCCCAGGTGCACCGCACCGTAGCGGGTGATCACGTCGGCTTCGTCGTCATAGCGCGCGTTGAGCTGCGGGAAGTCGCGCAGGGCGACGACCATGGCGCGAGCGATGAAAGGCAGCAGGGTGAGCTTGCCGCGGGCCGCAGCGTGCTTGCCGTTGAGGTGCACGCGCAGCGCTTCGAGGTCGGTGACGTCGATTTCCTCGACGTAGCTGAAGTGCGGGATGCGCCGCTTGGCCTCGGCCATCTTCTTCGCGATCATGCGGCGCAGGCCGATCACCGGGATCTGGTGCTCGTCGTGGCGTGCGGCATAGCCGGAGGCAATGGTAGCGCCGCCGTGTTCCAGATAATGCTCCAGATCGTCGTGGAGGATGCGCCCGGCCGGGCCGCTGCCCTGCACGAACTGCAATTCCACCCCCAGGTCGCGGGCGCGCTGGCGCACGGCCGGCGAGGCCAGCGGCTTCTCGCCCGGTGCGCGGCGCGGGGCCGGTGTCGGGGCGGGGCGGGCGGCCGGGGCAACCGGCTTGTTCTCGGCGCGCGGTGCCGGCCCGGGGGCTTCGGCGATGGGAGCGGGCTTGGCTTCCGGCTTCACTGCAGGCGCTTCTTCGTGGGGCTTGGGCTGCGCGGCTTCGCGATGGTTGCCGTGGCCTTCCACCTCCAGGCGGATCAGCTCGCCGCCCACGGCCATGACCTGGCCGGGGACGCCGCCCAGGGCGATGATCCTGCCGGCCACCGGCGAGGGGATTTCCACGGTGGCCTTGTCGGTCATGACTTCCGCCAGCAGCTGGTCCTCATGGACCTCGTCGCCGACCTGGACATGCCACTCCACCAGCTCGACTTCGGCGATACCTTCGCCGATGTCCGGCATCTTGATGACGTGAGTGCCCATTCAGACCTCCATGGCGCGCTTGAAGGCCGCGCCGACACGCGCGGGCCCCGGGAAGTAGTCCCATTCCTGGGCGTGCGGGTAGGGGGTGTCCCAGCCAGTCACGCGTGCGATGGGGGCTTCGAGATGGTGGAAGCAGTTTTCCTGGACCAGCGACATCAGCTCGGCGCCGTAGCCGCAGGTGCGGGTGGCCTCGTGGACGATGACGCAGCGGCCGGTCTTCTTCACCGACTCGACGATGGTGTCCAGGTCCAGCGGCCAGAGGCTGCGCAGGTCGATGATCTCGGCATCGATGCCGGTTTCCTCGGCGGCAGTCTGGGCGACGTAGACGGTGGTGCCGTAGGTCAGCACGGTGAGCTCGGAACCGGGGCGGGCGATGGCGGCCTTGTCCAGCGGCACGCTGTAGTAGCCCTCCGGCACCTGGCTGGCCGGGTGCTTGGACCACGGCGTCACCGGGCGGTCGTGGTGGCCGTCGAACGGGCCGTTATACAGGCGCTTGGGTTCGAGGAAGATCACCGGGTCGTCGTTCTCGATGCAGGCGATCAGCAGGCCCTTGGCGTCGTACGGGTTGGACGGCATGACGGTGCGCAGGCCGCAGACCTGGGTGAACATCGCCTCCGGGCTCTGGCTGTGGGTTTGACCGCCGTAGATACCGCCGCCGCAGGGCATGCGCACGACCATGGGCACGGTGAAGTCGTTGACCGAGCGGTAGCGGATGCGTGCGGCTTCCGAGACCAGCTGGTCGGTGGCCGGGTAGACGTAGTCGGCGAACTGGATTTCCACCACCGGGCGCAGGCCGTAGGCGCCCATGCCGACGGCGGCGCCGATGATGCCGCTCTCGGAGATCGGCGCATCGAACACCCGCGAGGTGCCGTACTTCTTCTGCAGGCCCTCGGTGCAGCGGAACACGCCGCCGAAGTAGCCGACGTCCTGGCCGAACACCACGACGTTGTCGTCGCGCTCGAGCATCACGTCCATCGCCGAGCGCAGCGCCTGGATCATGGTCATGCTGGTGACCGCCTGGGCGTTCTCGTGTTGCGGGTTCATGGCATTCATACCCCAAGCTCCTGGCGCTGCCGGCGCAGGTGTTCCGGCAGGTCCTTGTAGACGTCGTCGAACAGGTTGGCGGCGCTGAACACGTGGCCGTCCACCAGCGAGCCGTGGCGTTCGGCTTCTTTCTGCGCGGCGATCACTTCGGCTTCCAGTTCCTTCTTCAGCGCTTCGTGCTGGTCATCGGACCAGATGCCGAGGCCGATCAGGTGCTGCTTCAGGCGGGCGATCGGGTCGCCCAGGGGGAAGTTGGTCCAGTCGTCGGCGGGGCGGTACTTGGACGGGTCGTCCGATGTGGAATGCGGGCCTGCGCGGTAGGTGACCCATTCGATCAGGCTCGGGCCGTGGCCGCGACGGGCGCGCTCGGCGGCCCACTGCGAGGCGGCGTAGACGGCCAGGAAGTCGTTGCCGTCCACCCGCAGGGAGGCGATGCCGCAACCCACACCACGGTTGGCGAAGGTGGTGCCTTCACCGCCAGCGATGGCCTGGAAAGTGGAGATCGCCCACTGGTTGTTGACCACGTTGAGGATCACCGGCGCGCGGTAGACGTGGGCGAAGGTGAGGGCGGTGTGGAAGTCGGATTCGGCGGTGGCGCCGTCGCCGATCCAGGCCGAGGAAATTCGCGTGTCGCCCTTGATCGCCGAGGCCATGCCCCAGCCGACGGCCTGGATGAACTGGGTGGCGAGGTTGCCGGAAATCGAGAAGAAGCCCTTCTCGCGGCTGGAGTACATGATCGGCAGCTGGCGGCCCTTGAGCGGGTCCTGCTCGTTGGAGAGCAGCTGGCAGATCATGTCTTTCAGCGGGTAGTCGCGGGTGATCAGGATGCCTTGCTGACGGTAGGTCGGGAAGGTCATGTCGCCATCGCGCAACGCCATGGTGTGGGCGGTGGCGATGGCTTCTTCGCCCAGGCACTGCATGTAGAAGGACATCTTCTTCTGGCGCTGGGCGGTGAGCATGCGCGCGTCGAAGATGCGCGTCTTGAGCATCAGGCGCATGCCGCGCAGCAGCTGCTCGTGGCTCAGGTCCGGAGCCCAGGGGCCGACGGCGTGGCCGTCCTCGTCGAGCACGCGCACCAGGCTGAAGGCCAGGTCGGTGGTCTGGGCGGGTTCGACGTCGATGGCGGGCTTGCGCACTTCGCCGGCGGGCGAGAGGTGCAGGTAGGAGAAGTCGGTCTTGCAGCCCGGGCGCCCGGTGGGTTCCGGGACGTGCAGGCGTAGCGGAGCGTAGTCGGTCATGGCGGGTCTCCAGTTGTGATCGTGGGGTGTGGATCAGCGAACGGAAGCGGCCATGCCTGGCGGGCGCACCCGGCCGGGTAAGGCTACGGTGCGGGTGCCGCGCAGGGTTGCGCAGCGGGTGGTGACATCACTCATGGTGAGGTCCTCGGTTGTTGTAGTTGTGGTTTCAGTATAGGTGTGACCGATTGGTTTTTTGCTCCAAATTGACTAGGTCTGAGCTTACGGATTAGTGTGTTTGAACTATAAAAACGACCGTCCGTAGTACTGAGGAAAAATGGCTGAACTGGACCGCACCGACCTGAAAATCCTCCGCGCCCTGGCCGACGATGGCCGGCTCTCCTGGCGTGACCTGGCGCAGAACATCGGCCTGTCGCTGACCCCGACCTTGCGCCGGGTGCGCCGCCTGGAGGAGGAGCACTACATCCAGGGTTACTTCGCCCGGCTGGACGAGGAGCGCCTGTCCGGCGGCATGAGCGTGTTCGTCTCGGTGTCCCTGGAAAAACAGACCGGCGACTACCTTGCCCGGTTCGAAGAACGCATCGTCCAGGCGCCGCAGGTGATGAGCTGCTTCCAGATGACCGGCGACGCCGACTACATGCTGCGGGTGGTGGTGAAGGACCTGTCGGCGTACCAGCTGTTCCTCACCAACACGCTGACGCAGATTCCCGGCGTGGCGGGAATCAAGTCGGCGTTCGCCCTGAAGTCGGTGATGCTGCGCTCGGCGCCGCCGATCTGATCGGCGGCGGGAAGCCCGGCCCGCAGCGGGAGCCATGCCCGTGATCGGGAACACGCAGCGATGCCCGAGATCGTGCGTCGATGTGATGGGTATCGCTGCGCCCCACGCCATCCGACGACGAGGCACGCCGGCCGCTCTCCTGCGAAGCGCTCCGTCCCCCAATCAGCTGTCGCTCGTGACAATCACCGGGAAGGGGCGTTTGCAAGCGGCCATTGTTGCGCGATTCGCAGAAATGCATTGTCGAACTCGATCTGTGTAGGAAAGGTCCGATCAGCTAGATTTATGGCAGTGGGCCACGAGCGACGCGACCCGCGTGATCCCTGAGGTTCCTGCCATGAAATCCACTCTTGCCGCACTCTTTGCCGTCCCTGCCTTGCTGCTGTCCTTCACCGCCTTCGCCGATGATGCCGTTGTCTACCACTACGGCATGCCGCTGGACGTGGCCAAGGTGCTGAGCATTTCCCAACCCAATGAGCGCTGCGAAGTCAGCCAGGCCACCATGGTCTACCTGGACTCCCAGGGCGCGCAGCACAGCGTCAAGTACCTGCGCCAGACCCCGCGCTGCAGCGACATCTGAGTCGGGCGCCCGACGGTTTCACCCCCCGTGCCGCCGCCTGCCAGGTCGTTCAGTGAACGACTGGCGCTGGCGGCCTGCTGCGCCGGATCGGGATGGTCCGGATGACGTCGCGGTGTCGCGCTTGATCGGGTCGTGCCGGGGTCTGTCACAGGCAGTCGAGGTCGTCTGGCCTTAGAAGGTGGTCGAGAACAGCAGCTGGCTGTAGAGGTTGCTGTTGTCGTTGCCGATCTGGGTGCCGCCTTCGGCCGCGCTCTTCTTCGGCTGGTACAGACCCACCAGCGGGATGATCACCAGGTGCTCGTTGATCGCCCACTCGGCGTAAAGGTCCAGCTCGCGGCCGTCGGTGTTGCCCAGGTCGGTGTCCAGGGTGTGGAAGTCGAAGTACTGCGCGCCGATGGAGAGGTTCTCCAGCGGGGTGACCTTGGCGCCGAGGTTGTGCACGCGGGTGTTGTTGTTGAAGGGGCCGGAGTAGTTGCCCGCCACCTCGCCCTGGAACCAGGTGCCGAAGCCACGGCTGAAGCCGTAGAAGAGCGTGTCGTAGCCTTCCGAGAAGCGGCTGAAGCGGTAGCTGACATAGGGCTTCCAGGCGATGTCGGAGAAGGTCCAGCCGGCTTCGAGGTACCAGGCGTTTGCGGTGTCGTCGGAGTACTGGGCGTCGCGCCTGTCCTGCCAGGCGTATTCGCCGGAGAGGAACAGGTTCTCCACGCCGGCGTTGCCGGTGCCGCGCAGGCTGTAGGTCTTCATGTCCTTGCGGTCGAGCTGGATGGGCGAGGCGTAGCGCTCGTCGATGTCGGTGACGTCGATGTAGGTCAGGCCGAAGGTCGCTTCCGGGGCAACGTGTTCCAGGGTGGCGACGTACAGCTCGGAGTTGGCCTGGGCGCGGTTGTCGGATTTCAGACGCATCAGGTCGCCGCGCCAGCCTTCCTTGCCGCCGATGCGCAGCACGGCGGTCTCGTCGAAGGCGCGGCGCGCTGCCAGGTAATAGGCGCCGCCACGGTTGTACTCGCCGTCCGCCAGGCCCTTGCCCATGTTCAGGGCGTCGCCGTCGATCAGGAAGCCATCGCCGACCACGATGTTCTGGCGGCCGAAGGACAGGTCGATGCCGTCCTCGCCCAGCACCGGGAACAGCCCGGCCGAACGCCAGCCGGCGTAGGCGTCCTCGATCTTGGTGGTGCGTTCGGAGCCGTCGCTGAAACCGGCGGCGTCGCCGTCGTCCCAGGTACCGGAACTGAGCAGGTTGAACGCGCCATAGGCGGTGCCCGCGCCGCCGAGCTTCTGGTCGCCGCTCAGGCCGTACTTGATGAAGCCTTCCTGCCAGGAGGACGAGCCTTCATCCAGCGTGCCAGTCATGTTGTAGCGCTCCTGGCTGTGGAACAGCCCGAAAGTCGCCGAGAGGTCGGCGTTCAGGTGCGTGTCGTCGGTCGCATACAACTCGTAGGCGCTGGCGGAACTGGCCCCGGCGATGAGCAGGGCGAGCAGGGTGGGGCGCAGCACGGCGGCGTGGGTCATGGTGAAGGCATCCGTTTCGTTATTGTCGATTGAGGGGATGTGACTTCTGCCGATGCTAAGTAAGGGCTGGCGTTGTGCCGTTGCTCCTGTCTGCCAAGTGATTGGGTGTGGTTGCCAGATCGGACGATGGTGCTTTCGTAGGAGCGAGCATGCTCGCGAACCCGATTGAATCGGGAGCTGCCGGTGAGTTTGTTCGCGAGCAAGCTCGCTCCTACAGGTAAAGCCGATCAGCGTGCGCGGGAGATTACGGAAGGCTGTTCCGCATACAGGCGCTTGTACAAGGCCGAAAAATGGCTGGAGCTGGCAAACCCCAGGTCCAGTGCCAGGTTCGTGATGCTCTGCTGCGGCTCCTGCTTGAGCCGGCGGCGCGCCTCGGCGAGGCGCAGGCTGAGGAAGAACTGCTGCGGCGTGCTCTGGCAGATCTGCCGGAAGCAGTACTGCAGGGTGCGCTGGCTGGTGTTCAGGCTCTGGCTCAGTTCCAGCAGCGACAGCGGCTCGGAGAGGTCCGCCTGCATGCGCTCGATGGCCGCCAGCACCAGGCGGCGGTGCTGCTGCAGCGAGCGCGGCGCGCCCTCGCGGTCATGACCGGGGAGGATTTCCTCCAGGGCCTGCAATACATGGCTGAGCACCAGGGCAACGGCGTGGCCGGCCTGCTGCGGGTCTTCGGTGCGCCAGGGTTCGTCTTCGAAGGCGGCGATGGCGTCGCACAGGCTCCGGCGCAGTTCACCCGCTCCGCTGGCCGAGAGTTGCAGGCGGCGCTGCAAGAGGGCGCGCTCGAACAGCTCGCGCTCTTCGGCACCGAGCAGGCGTTCCAGCTGTGGCTGGCTGAAGGTCAGGCCGAGCATGTGGATTTCCCCGGCGGCGCAGATTTCCAGCTCGCGGCCGCCTTCGAGCACCAGCAGGGTGTCGTCGTGCAGGGCCTGGCCGTTGAAGCGCGAATCGTCGCTGGCGCGCAGGGGAATGCCGATCACCAGGTGGCCGGCGGGCGGCGCCATGTTCTCGTGCAGGTGCAGGTTGGAGTGTTCATAGATCAGCGAAGCGTCGGGCAACTGTACATGCAGTAGTTCCGCCTGCAGGCGGCCGTGGCCGAGCTGGGTGTAGTCCTGGCTCCAGCCGGCGAGGGCGCAGGCCAGTTCATCGGAGTCGGTTGCCTGGTGGCGGGCTATGCCGGTCATGGCGGTCTACCTCGGTGGTGCGCCGAGTATCGGTCAGTGCTGGCGCGCAGAGTTGTGCCTGCGCGCCAGGGTGTTGCGGCGCTCTGCCAGTTTCAGCGGCTGGCGAGGTAGGCGGCGGCCAGTGTACAGGCGCGTTCGACCAGCATGGGGGCCAGTTCCCGCGCGGTTTCGCTGTTGCGCCGGGTGTGCACCCAGCCCAGGTAGGTCGTGCCGCGCAGGGCCAGGAACAGCGGCAGGGCGGCGCGGTCGGCGGCGGAAAGCGGCTTGTCCGCGTTGTAGCCGGCCAGTAGCGCCGCCTGGATCTGCGCCAGGCGCGGATCGTCCAGGCAGAAGTACAGCGCGGTGGCCAACTCGAACATGTGCCAGCCGAAGCCGGCATCGTCGAAATCGATCAGCTGCAATTGGCCGCCCTCGAGCAGCAGGTTCTCCGGCACCAGGTCGGCGTGGATCATGCCGAAGTTGCTTAAGGTGCGGCCGTAGCGGCGCAGGTCCAGACGCGCTTCCTGGCGGGCGCTCTGCAGCAGGTCGCGCTGCTCTGAGCTGAGCAGGTCCAGCTCCCAGAAACGCCCCCAGAACGGGTTGGCGCCCACCAGCCCTTCTTCGTCCCAGGCGTGCCGGGTGAACTCGTTGGGCTGGCGCCACTGGGCCGAGTTCAGGTGGATGCGCGCGGCCACGGCACCGGCCTGATGGAACAGCGCCTCGATGTCGCCATCGGCGCTCAGCCCCTGTTCGGCGGAGCCCAGCGTGCTGCCGCCAAGCCAGCCGAGCATGTCGACGAAGCGCGGCTCCTGCAGTGCGGCGCTGCGCACTTCGGCCAGGTGTTCGCCGTTGCGGGTACGGATGATGCTCGGTACACCGATGCCGCCCGCGGCCAGTTGCTCCATCCAGGTCAGTTCGGAACGCAGCGCGGCTTCGCTGTGGTAGCCGCCACGGTGCACGCGCAGGGCGCTACGGGTGCCGTCGCTGCGGGTGGCGCAGAACACGGCGTTCTCGCGGTACTTGAGCAGTTCCAGGCCGACGAAGTCGCCGTCCCACTGGCGCAGGGCCTCCAGTGCCAGTTCACGCAGGCAGGCGATCTGCTGGTGGTGTTCCAGCATCGAGAAATCAGTCATGGGCATTCTCTCCATCGGTATGGCCTCAGAGCTCGCCCAGGACCTGGTCCAGGGTGTCGATGAAGCGCTCGCCGTGCTCGGCTTCGAACACCAGCGGCGGACGGATCTTGAGGATGTTGTCGTCAGCGCCGATCTTGCTGATCAGCACGCCGCGCTGGCGCATGGCGTTGACGATGCGCCGCGCTTCGAGCCCGGCCGGCTCGCGGCTGGCGCGGTCACGCACCAGCTCCACGGCGAAGAACAGGCCCTGGCCGCGCACGTCGCCGATGATCGAATGGCGCTCGGCGAGGCGGTGCAGCTCGGTGCTGAGCTTCGCGCCCTGGCGCCGGGCGTTGCCTTGCAGGTCCTCTTCTGCGATCACGTCGAGCACCGCCTGGCCGACGGCCGCGGCCACGGGCGAGCCGCCGAAGGTATTGAAGTACAGGTTGGCGCGGCCGAAGGTTTCGACGCGCTCGCGGTTGGTTACCACGCCTGCCAGGGGGAAGCCGTTGCCCATGGGTTTGCCGAGGGTGACGATGTCCGGCACCAGCGGGTGCGACTGGTGGCCCCACAGGTGATCACCGGTGCGGGCGAAGCCCGATTGCACTTCGTCAGCGATCAGCAGGCCGCCGGCCTCGCGCACCAGCTTCGCCACGCGCTCCAGGTAGCCGGCCGGCAGGCGCGGAATGCCTTCGTTGGCGAACAGGGTATCGATCAGCATCGCCGCCAGGCCGACGCCTGCTACCTGCAGCTCGGCGATGGCCTCGGCGACCTTGGCAACGTAGCGGTCGGCGACCTGCTCGGGCGTGCCGTCGGCGTGGTACAGGCAGGGAATCGGCACGGCCCGCGCATGGACCGAGAACGGCTCCGAGCTGGGCAGCGCGGTGGTCACCGCCGCCAGCGAAGTGGTGTTGCCGTGGTAGTTGTAGTCGCTGACGATCACACCCTTGTTGCCGGTGGCGAAGCGCGCCATGCGCAGGGCCAGTTCGTTGGCTTCGCTGCCGGTGCAGGTGAACATCAGGCTGTCCAGGGGCTCGGCGAAGGTCGCGGTGAGGCTCTCGGCGTAGCGCACCACCCGCTCGTTGAGATAGCGGGTATGGATGTTCAGCGTCGCCGCCTGTTCGGCCATGGCCGCCACCACCCTGGGGTGGCAGTGACCGACGCAGGGCACGTTGTTGTAGCAGTCCAGGTAGCGTTTGCCGGCAGCGTCGGTCAGCCAGACGCCTTCACCCTTCACCAGCTCCAGCGGCTCGTCGTAGAACAGTGGCGAGGCATCGCCCATGACCTGGTGGCGGCGTTGCAGCAGGTTTGCTTCAGACATTTTCGGCATTCTCCAGGGGCTTGCCGGCGCGGCTCGCGGCGCGCAGCAGGTAGTTGAGGATGAGGGCGGCGACCACCAGGGCCAGGGCGCTGAGCATGGCCACTTCCAGCTGGAAGCAGGCAGCGATCACCACCAGGGTCAGCAGCATGCCGACGCTGGCCACGAGCGGGCCGCCGCGCAGGCGGAAGGGACGCACCAGACCGGGCCGGGAGCGGTGCAGGCGCAGGTAGGCGGCGAACAGCACCAGGTGGCAACTGCCCAGCAACAGGACGATGCACAGCAGGAGTTTTTCCGGCGGCACCAGGGTCAGTGGCAGGCCGATCAAGGTCAGCACCAGCAGGGCCACGTAGGGCGAGCCACGACGGTTGGTGCGGGCGAGAGCGGCGGGGAAGAAGCCGTCGCGAGCCAGGGCGAACAGTTGGCGGGAGGCGGAGAACACCACCGAGAAGAAGGTGGCCAGCAGGCCGCACACGGCGCCGGAACCGACCAGCAGCGGGAGCCAGTCGCGCTCGCCGTAGAGTCCGCCGTGGGTCATGGCGGCGTACAGCGGATCACCGGCATTGCCGATCACCGCTATGCCGGCTGCGCCCGGTGCGCTGATCACCACGGTCAGGGCGGTCAGCAGCAGGGTGCCGACGGCGGCGATGATCCCGCGCGGCATGCTGCGGCCCGGGTCGGCGGCTTCCTCGGCAGCGGAGGCGACCTGCTCCAGGCAGATGAACATCCAGATCGCGAACGGCACGCAGGCAAACACGCCGGAGATGCTCACGCCCGGCAGTGCGTCGCCGGATGTAGCCAGCAGATTCTCCCAGTGCACGTGGGGCAGCATGGCCCCGCCGAAGGCCAGCAGCGCGATGGCGGCCACTGCGCCGGCCAGCAGGGTCAGCCCGAGGGCTTCACCCACGCCGATGATATGGATGCCGATGATCACCGCGAACAGGCCGATGCGCACCGGCCAGCCGCCGAAGCCGAAGACCGATTCCATGTAGGCGGCGAGGAAGTTGGCCGCCGCGCCGGTGCCGATGGTGAGCGCCAGCGCGCAGGCGGCGCCGACCAGGTAACCGACGAAGGGGCCGAAGGCCAGTTGTGCATAGGCGAATACGCCGCCGGCGTGGGGCCTGGCAGTGGAGAGTTCGCACACGCACAGTGCCAGGCCGCCGCAGAGCACGGCCATCAGCAGGGTGGCGACGAGCATGTTGGCCCAGCCGCTGCTGGCCAGGCCGTAGTTCCAGCCGGAGAACTGTCCGGCGATGACCAGTGAAATGCCGAGCCCGGCGATCTGGGGCCAGCGAAGTACGCCTTGTTTGAGCATGATGGTTGTCCCTTGCCTGTGAATGATGGGGAATCGAACAGCAGTCAGCCGCGAGCGCCGAAGCGCAGTGGGCAAGGGAAATCGGCGACGGGTGCAGGCGCCTGGATGCGTGGAGTCATGGAGCGGGCCCTTCTTGTTGTTTTATGGGATGCACGCGCTCGCCGTCAGGTACGGCGGGCAGGCAGAAGGTACGAAGGGCGCGGGGTGGGGCGATATCAGAAATGCGCAAAGACGCGGGGAGGGGCTTTTCATGCAGGAGCGAGCCGGCTCGTGAACATTCGCCACGGCGACTCCAGCGCCAAGCGGTTCGCGAGCAAGCTGGCTCCTACAGGTGGACGTGGCACGTGCTGATCACCCTGGCCCTCTCCCGGAAGGAGCGGGCCAAGGGGAGGGCGACCCAAGCGCTGAGGTATCAGGAAGGAACGGACTCTGTCCGTGATTGCTGTGAACTCACTTACTGAATCGCCGCCACTGGTTGCCCGGCGAGCTGGCGGCTCGCTGCGTCCTGTAGCGCCGGGTTGGCCCAATCGGCGGCCTTAAAGTCGCGGCGGATCAGTCCGTAGGACTTCGCTGCCGTGATCGATCCGTCCAAGCGGCCGAGGAAGTCAGCGTCCAGCTTGGGCGACAGCACCTCCAGCAGCGGGCGGCCCTGGTATTCGCTCTTGAAGATCACGGCAGGGTAGTTGGCCTGCTTGGATATCAGGTCGATGTACGCATCGCGATTGGCCTCGGCACTGGCCCATTGCACGGCCTGCAGTTGTACCTTGAGCAGGCGCTCGACGATGTCCGGGTGGGCGTCGACGAACTCGCCGTTGCCCACCAGCAGCGCCTGCAGGGTCCCGGCGCCGCCGAGGTCATGGGTGCTCAGCGGGATTTCCGCCAGACCCTTGTCACGCAGGGCGAACAGGCCCGCCAGGCCCCAGGTGGCGTCGATCTGCCTGGCGGCGAGAGCGGCGAGGGCGGCGCTGAAGTCGAGGTTGATCACCTTCAGGTCCTTCTCCGACAGGCCGGCACTGGCCAGCGCGTTGTCGAACGACAGCTGGCTGGCGGTACCACGGAAGATGCCCACGCGCTTGCCCTTCAGGTCGGCCAGGGATTTGATCCCCGAGCCCGGCTGCACGCCCAGGTAATGGTTCACACCGCGCGCGGTGGCGGCCAGCACGCGGCTGTCCAGGCCGCTGGACTTGCCGATGATCGCGGCAAGATCGCCCAGGTAGGCGAAGTCCACCTGGCCATTGGCGAAGGCCTCGTTGACCACCGGCCCGGCACCCTTGAAGAAACTCCATTTGACCTGGATGCCGTCAGCGGCGAATTCCTTCTCCAACAGCTGGTGGGTGTAGAGGATATCCGCCACGCCTCCGCTGGAATGGTTCTGCCCGGCGCTGACGTCGGGCACGGCGATGCGGATTTCCTTCACCGGCTCGGCGGCCTGGGCGATCAGCGGATAGGCGCCAAACAGACCCGCCAGCACTGGCGCAGCGAAGAGGGAGAGCAATTGATGGGTGAGGGCCTTCATGGCGCCTGCCTCCTGCAGTAGGGAGCGCGTGTGGCTCCGGCGCCCGCACTAAAGGCACGGGGCTGCCCATCAACAAAATAATAAAAAGTGATTTTTTAGTAATTATTCGAGCTAAGCAAGCAGCCACACGGCTTCGCGGGCCGATGCCCGGAGGGCATAAAAAATATTCGGCGAATGCATTGGATCAGCGTCTGGGCCTTCCCTTAAATGCCCTGTGTTAGCTCTTAAATGCATTGATATAACTATTTATATTCCTATGAAGAATATTACGAAGCCCTATCGCCTTGCTCTTCCCAGCCCCCGCCTGGGGCCCTCTACCTTCGGCTGGCATGGGCTCGAACCGTTGTTGCCGTGGCTGGTGCCGCTGGCCGTCACGGTGCTGTGGTGGACGGCCAGCCATCGACACTGGATGTCCGCGCAAATCCTGCCCATGCCCGAACTGGTGCTGCAGGCCGGCCGCGAACTCCTGGCCGGCGAGCTCTGGCAGCAGTTGGGCATCAGTTTGAAGCGTCTGCTCTGGGGCCTGCTGGCCGGCATCCTCAGCGGGCTGGCACTGGGCGCCTGGCTCGGCTTCAGCCGCCGCGCCGAGCGTCTGGTGCTGCCCACCTTCAGTGCCCTGGCGCAGGTCCCGACCCTGGCCTGGATTCCGCTGTTCATGCTGTTCTTCGGCATCGGCGAGCTGCTCAAGCTGGTGGTGCTGATCAAGGCCATCATCGTGCCGGTGACGCTGCACACCCTGGTCGGCGTGCGCGATGCCCAGCCACGCCTGCACGAGGCCGCCGCCGTTCTGCGACTGCCGCGCCGGCTGTTGCTGTGGCGGCTGATCTTGCCGGCGGCGCTGCCGGCTTTCCTCACCGGTGTGCGCCTGGCCCTGGCGCAGGGCTGGACCTCGCTGCTGGCCGTGGAGCTGCTCGCCTCCAGCGAAGGCATCGGCTACCTGATGGTGCAGGCGCGCCAGTTGTTCATGCTCGATATCGTCTTCGTCTGCATCCTCGTCATCGGCCTGGTGGGTGCGGCCATGGACCGTGGCATCCAGGCGGTTGACCGGAGGCTGGTGCGCTGGCCGCAGCAGGCTGCGGGCGAGTTCCGCAGGAGAACAGCGGGGCAGGGCTGGGAGCGCCTGCAACCCTGGCTGCTGCCACTGGTCCTGCTGGCGATCTGGCAGGTGGCGAGCTCGCTGGAGTGGGTCGATCCGGCGATTCTCGCCAGCCCCGCGTCGGTGGCCGTCGCGCTATGGGACGGCCTGCTGGACAACAGTCTGACCATCGCGCTGCTGGCAAGCCTGCAACGCACGCTCGCCGGCTTGCTGCTGGGCGGCTCGCTGGGCTTCCTGCTCGGGCTCGGCCTGGGCTTGTGGCGCCCGGCGGAAAGACTGCTGGGCCCGTCCTTCGCGGCGCTGCGGCAGGTGGCGATCTTCGCCTGGGTGCCGCTGCTCACTGCCTGGTTCGGCCTGGGTGAACTGGCAAAAGTGGTGTTCGTCGGCCTTGCCGCGTTCTTCCCGTTGCTGCTGGCGACCCAGCGCGGCATCGCCAGCCTGCCGGCGCAACTGACCGAGGCGGCCATCGCGCTGCGCCTCTCGCCCTGGCAACGCCTGCGCCGGCTGGTCCTGCCAGGGGCCGCGCCCTCGGTATTCGCCGGGGTGCGCCTGGCGCTGATCTACGCCTGGCTCGGCACCATCGGCGCCGAGTACTTCATGCCCTCGGACGGTGGCATCGGCAGCCTCATGATCGGCGCGCAACAACTCTTCCGCATGGACCTGGTCGGCGCCGGCATGTTGCTGGTCGGCCTCACCGGAGCCCTGCTGGCCGCACTCGGCCAGCGCATCGAAGCGCGGGTGACGCGCTGGAGACACGCATGAACGCTTTCGCATCCCAGGCGCTGGTGAGCTTTCGCCAGGTCGCCAAGAGTTTCCCCGTGGACGGTCGCGAGCTGCAGGCCATCGAACGTTTCGACCTGGAGATCGCCGACGGCGAGTTCATCGCCATCGTTGGCGCCAGTGGTTGTGGCAAGTCCACGCTGCTGCGCCTGCTGGTGGGGCTGGACCGCGAGTTCCAGGGTGAGATCCACATCGACGGTGCGCCCATAGACGGCATCGGCGGCGAGCGCGGCATCGTATTCCAGGAGCACCGCCTGTTCCCCTGGCTGAACGTGGAGCAGAACGTCGCCCTCGGGCTGGTCAACGAGCCGCTGAGCGAGACCGGCAAGGCCGCCAGGGTAGCGGACTATCTGCAACTGGTGGGCCTGACCGCGTTCGCCCGTGCCTACCCGCACCAGCTGTCCGGCGGCATGGCGCAGCGCGTGGCGATCGCCCGCGGCCTGGTGGCCAGCCCGCGCATCCTGCTGCTGGACGAACCTTTCGGCGCGCTGGACGCCCTGACCCGCCAGCAATTGCAGGAAGAACTGCTGCGCATCCGCCAGCGCGAGCGGATCACCACCGTGCTGGTGACCCATGACGTGGAGGAGGCGCTGTTCCTCGCCGACCGGGTCGTGGTGATGGCGCCGCGCCCGGGGCGCATCAAGCGCATCGTCGAGGTGCCGCTGGCGCACCCGCGTGAGCGCGGCGGCTACGACTTCCTGCGCCAGCGCGAGGCGCTGCTGCACGAGTTGACGGGCGAGGGTGACTACGTCGCGCCGCAGCTCAAGCGGGTGGAAGACCTGCCGTTCGAGTTTCTTGCCTGCTGAAGGCAAGAGCCCCTCTCCCTAACCCTCTCCCTTCAGGGAGAGGGCGGGGGGAGAGGGGAGTCGTTGGCAGGAAGTCCCGGAAAAGTACAGTCGCACCTATCCATCATTATCCTTGAACGAGTCCGACCATGAGCAAACGCCCCAACTTCCTCGTCATCGTCGCCGACGACCTCGGCTTCTCCGACCTTGGCGCCTTCGGCGGCGAGATCGCCACGCCGCACCTGGACGCCCTGGCCCTCGACGGCCTGCGCCTGACCGACTTCCACACCGCGCCGACCTGCTCGCCGACACGCTCGATGCTGCTCACCGGCACCGACCACCACATCGCCGGCATCGGCACCATGGCCGAGGCGCTGACCCCGGAGCTGGAGGGCAAGCCGGGCTACGAGGGCTACCTCAACGACCGCGTCGTGGCGCTGCCCGAACTACTGCGCGAGGCGGGCTACCAGACGCTGCTGTCCGGCAAATGGCACCTGGGCCTGAAGCTGGAACAGGCGCCCCATGCGCGTGGATTCGAGCGCTCCTTCTCGCTGTTGCCCGGCGCTGCCAACCACTACGGTTTCGAGCCGCCGTACGACGACAGCACGCCGCGCATCCTCAAGAGCACGCCGGCGCTCTACGTCGAGGACGACCGGTTCGTCGAGGAACTGCCGGCGGACTTCTATTCCTCCGATGCCTTCGGCGACAAATTGATCCAGTACCTGAAGGAGCGTGACCAGAACCGTCCGTTCTTCGCCTACCTGCCGTTCTCCGCTCCGCACTGGCCGCTGCAGGCCCCCAAGGAGGTGGTCGACAAGTACAAGGGCCGCTACGACGCCGGCCCCGAAGCGCTGCGCCTGGAGCGTCTGGAACGACTCAGGCAACTGGGCTTGATCGATGCTGACGTGAAGGCGCACCCGGTGCTGGCGATCAGCAAGGAGTGGGCCCAGCTCAGCAATGAGGAGAGGGCCAGGTCCGCACGGGCCATGGAGGTCTACGCGGCAATGGTCGAGCGCCTGGACTGGAACGTCGGCCGCGTCGTCGAGTACCTGCGCCAGCAGGGCGAACTGGACAATACCTTCGTCCTGTTCATGTCCGACAATGGCGCCGAGGGTGCGCTGCTGGAAGCCTTCCCGCGCTTCGGGCCGGACTTGCTGAGCTTCCTCGACCAGCACTACGACAACAGCCTGGAAAACATCGGCCGCGCCAACTCCTACATCTGGTACGGCCCGCGCTGGGCCCAGGCGGCCACTGCACCGTCGCGGCTGTACAAGGCCTTTACCACCCAGGGCGGTATCCGCGTGCCGGCGCTGGTGCGCTACCCGGCGCTGCAACGCCAGGGCGAGATCAGCCATTCGTTCTCCACGGTGATGGACATCACCCCGACCATTCTCGACCTCGCCGGCGTGCGGCATCCGGGCAGGCAGTGGCGCGGCCGCGAGGTGGCGGAGGTGCGCGGCAAGTCCTGGCTGGGCTGGCTGTCGGGTGAGACCGAACAGACCCATGACGAAAACACCGTCACCGGCTGGGAGCTCTTCGGCATGCGCGCGATTCGCCAGGGCGACTGGAAGGCCGTGTACCTGCCCGCGCCGGTCGGCCCGGCGACCTGGCAGCTCTATGATCTCGCCCGCGACCCCGGCGAGACGCAGGATCTGGCCAAGAGCGAACCGGCGAAACTGGAAGCGCTGATCGAACACTACAAGCAGTACGTCAACGAGACCGGGGTGATCGACGCGCCGCCGCCGTTCCTGGCGCGCTGAGCCGCTTCGAGCACAAGAACCCCGAGGAAATGCCCTCGGGGTTCCTGTCGCCTGCCTTACCGCTTGGAAAAAAGCCTGAACTCCGACGACCGGTCCTGTCCCAAGGGATAGGTACGAGGCGGCCAGCGAGCCGTCGATCATCCGTGACGAGGAGAACGCTTCATGGCACAGACCCCCGGCAAGCAGAGCGAACTGGCAGGCACCGGCACCACCGACCGTGGCAACACCAGCGAGAAGATCGAGCAACTGGAGCGCTACCGCGAGGACTCCACCGGCGAAGCCCTGACCACCAACACCAACGTGCGCATCGCCGACAACCAGAACAGCCTGCGCGCCGGTGACCGCGGGCCTTCGCTGCTGGAAGATTTCATCCTGCGCGAGAAAATCACCCACTTCGACCACGAGCGGATCCCCGAGCGCATCGTCCACGCGCGCGGCACGGCTGCCCATGGCTACTTCGAGTCCTATGACGACTGGAGCGCGCTGACCAAGGCGTCCTTCCTCGGCAAGGCCGGCAAGCAGACCCCGGTGTTCGTGCGCTTCTCCACCGTGCAGGGCCCGCGCGGCTCGGCGGATACGGTGCGCGACGTGCGCGGCTTCGCGGTGAAGTTCTACACCGATGAGGGCAACTACGACCTGGTGGGCAACAACATGCCGGTGTTCTTCATCCAGGACGCCATCAAGTTCCCCGACTTCGTCCACGCGGTGAAGCCCGAGCCGCACAACGAAATCCCCACCGGCGCCTCGGCCCACGACACCTTCTGGGACTTCGTCTCGCTGACGCCGGAATCGGCGCATATGGTCACCTGGGCCATGTCCGACCGTGCCATTCCGATTTCCCTGCGGCACATGCAGGGCTTCGGCGTGCACACCTTCCGGCTGATCAACGCGGCGGGCGAAAGCTCGCTGGTGAAGTTCCACTGGAAGCCCAAGGCCGGCGTCTGCTCGCTGGTCTGGGACGAGGCGCAGAAGCTCGCCGGCAAGGACCCGGACATCCACCGCCGCAAGCTGTGGGAGGACATCGAGAGTGGCGACTATCCCGAGTGGGAGCTGGGCGTGCAGGTGATTCCCGAGGCCGATGCCGACCAGTTCGACTTCGATCTGCTCGACCCGACCAAGCTGGTGCCCGAGGAACGGGTGCCGGTGAAGCTGCTCGGGCGCATGGTGCTCAACCGCAACCCGGACAACTTCTTCGCCGAGACCGAACAGGCCGCCTTCCACCCCGGCCACATCGTGCCCGGCATCGACTTCAGTAACGACCCGCTGCTGCAGGGCCGGCTGTTCTCCTACACCGACACGCAGTTGCTGCGCCTGGGCGGCCCGAACTTCAACCAGATCCCGATCAACCAGCCGCTGTGCCCGTTCCACAACAACCAGCGCGACGGCCTGCACCAGCACATGATCCACAAGGGGCGCGCGTCCTATGAGCCCAACTCCATCGACAACGGCTGGCCGAAGGAAACCCCGGCTGCGGCGCGCCAGGGCGGCTTCGCCAGCTACCACGAACCGGTGGCGGGGTCGAAGGTGCGCGTGCGCGCCGATTCCTTCGCCGACCACTTCAGCCAGGCCGCGCTGTTCTACCAGAGCCTGAGCGAGGCGGAGCAGGGGCACGTGGTGTCCGCCTACGCCTTCGAGCTGTCGAAGGTGGAGCGCATGTCGATCCGCGAGCGCGAGGTCAACGAGATCCTGGTGAACATCTCGCCGGACCTGGCGCAACGGGTCGCCAGCCAGATCGGGGTGAAAGTCACCGCGCAACCGACCGCTGTGCCGCAGCCGCAGACGTCCCCGGCGCTCAGCCAGGCGAACCTGCTGTCCGGCGATATCCGTTCACGCAAGGTGGCCATCCTGATTGCCGATGGTGTCAGCGAGAGTGACGTGAACGACCTCATCGACGCACTGCAGAACGCCGGCGCCAGCGCCAAGCTGATCGGCCCCAGCGCCGCGCCGGTGACGGCGGACAGCGGCACGGAGCTGATTCCCCATGGCAGCTATGATGGCTTGCCTTCGGTGGTATTCGATGCGGTGTTCGTGCCGGGCGGCGCACAGTCGGTGCAGACCCTGGGCGGCGACGGTCGCTCGCTGCACTACCTGCTCGAAGCCTACAAGCACCTCAAGCCGCTGGCTTTTGCCGGCGACGCCAAGGCGCTGCCGGGCCAGTTGGGCCTGCCGGCGGATGAGGGGGTGGTGCAGGGGGCTTCGGCGACGGATGTATTCGGGCCCCTGGAGGCGGCGCTGAAGCAGCACCGCATCTGGGCGCGCGAAGCGCAGATCGCGCGGATTCCGGCGTAGGGCCAGCACCGGTGGGCCTGGCTCGCTCCCTGACGAGCGAGCCAGGCCGGCGATTCGCTCGCTGGTGCGCTCCCAAGGTCTGCATCGTGGGTTCGGTCAGCGTAAGAGCAGGAGCACCTGTGTTCTTCTGATAGTTCGTGCCTGGGATTTTCCCTCTCCC
>NZ_AMZB01000103.1 GCF_000313755.1 Pseudomonas nitroreducens TX1
ACCGCTGGCGGTGCTGAAGCTGCGCGGTTTTACGTTGCTGGCGAAGATTTTCAAGGCAGGCGCGGGGCAGGGCGAACCCGTTGCTCTGGGAGGTGCATGATGACGATTTCAAAGCCTTATCCACCGACGATCCAGAGACTATTGGAGCGATTGCACTTCACCGCTTTGGATGAGTGGGGCAGCACCACGCGTTACCGTTTTCGCTGTCCAGAAGGGCATGAACTCTGCTTTACGAAAGAGACCCTGTACGAAGTCAAAGGTTGTCGTCTTTGCCGCAAGAACGAGCAAATGCTTCGGCTTCAGCGGAAGGCCAAACAGAATGGCAGCGAGTTACTGGATACGCAGTGGGTCGAACCGCGGCGCCAGTATCGTTTTCGCTGCCTGCGCAACCCCAATCATGAATGGCAACGCTCCTACAGTTACGCCGTAGCCAATAGCCGTTGCCCGCATTGCTCCCCCAAGGGGCCCAAGCTATTGCGCGATGGATTGGAACGCATGCAAGAGTATGCCCGTGGGCACGGCGGAGAGTGCCTGTCGCCAGAGTATCTGGGAGTGACTAGAAAGCATCGCTTTCGTTGCGCCAAGGGGCATATCTGGGAGGTGGTTGCCGGCGATGCCATGCGTAAAGACAGCTGGTGCTATCAGTGCAAAGCCGATGGTATCCGACACGGCATCGAGGAAGTTCACCGCATCGTGGGTGAGCGTGGCGGCCAGTTTCTTTCGGATGAATATCAAAACAGTAAAACGCCCTACACCTAGGCCTGCGCCAAAGGCCATACCTGGCAAGCCATTTTTAGACGTATTCGTAACGGCGCTTGGTGTCCTCGCTGTGCCAACGACAAGAAAAGGCACGATAGTCAGGTGTTGCAGCGCGAGGCTGAGCGGCGTGGCGGAAAGTGTTTGTCGACGACGTACCATGAAGTGGGAGCAAAGTATGTCTGGCAATGCGCCAAGGGGCATCGCTGGGAAGCGACTCTGGGCTCCGTTCGGCGAGGAAGTTGGTGCGGCCAGTGTGCCAAGGATGCTCGATGGCTAACCCTGGAGGACATGCAAAAGGCTGCCGCCATCCACGGCGGTCAATGCCTGGCCGAGGCGTACCGAGGTGTAGGCCAGAAATATCAATGGCTGTGCGCGAAGGGGCATAGCTGGAGCACTACATTCACGATTGTTCGTGCGGGTCACTGGTGCCCCGCCTGCTTCCACCTGTCGCACACCAAACCTGGCTCTGCCGCTTGGAAACGCTACCAGGCACACCGTCCCAAGGAGTGAAGTATTGCAGTCCGGACTTTTCGCAATGTGCGAGTTCAACAGCGAATGAGGTGGGTAAAAGGAAGTCCTTTGTAGAACTCATCCGCGTATGGTGAGGGAAAGTTCCTGGCCATTTTGGAGGCATTGCTTCTACCCCAGCTTGTCCGCGAGAGTGTCGCGATGGAGTTGTTTTCTATCGATGCGTTACAAGGACGCTTTCGCATAATTCTGTGTTGTGGTCAGCTGCCACCTCCTTGCGACAGTCTTCTTGCACAACGTTTTGTCGTTGACTGTTGGGAGGACTAAAAATGCTGCCTGAAGCTCACCTTTTCTTCGATCATTCCCGTCACGCCCTCACGGTGGATGGCCAGGGTGCCGTGCTGGACGTCCTGGCATTTTCCGGCACCGAGGCACTCAGCGAGACCTTCTATTTTGCCATCGAAGTAACCAGCCCCAACCTCGACATCGCTGCCGATACGATGCTTGGCAAGGACGCCACCTTCAGCCTGCGCGCCGCGCCGCCCTCGGTGACCATTCGCGGCTATACGCCGCCGCCGGTGGCGCCGCTGCGCACACTTCATGGCGTGGTAACCCGCTTTAAAAGACTCTCGGCATCCCGTGATGAGGCGCGCTATGAGCTGACGCTGGAACCGCGCCTGGCCCTGCTCGACAAGGGCTGTCAGTACCGCATCTACCAAAATCAGAGCGTGCCCGAGGTGGTGGAAATTATCTTGAGGCGGCATGGATGGCGGGGGCAGGATTTTCTGATCGACCTCGGTCGAACGTATAAGCAGCATGATCAGCTGCTTCAGTATGGCGAATCAGACCTTGCCTACATCAAACGGCTCTGTGCCGAGCGCGGAATCTGGTTTTCCTTCAGCATGGACGCGCGATTGAAAATCGATGTGGTCGAGTTCAAGGACTCGCCCATGCACTATGAACACGACATCACCCTGCCGCTGCGCCCCCTGAGCGGGCTGGAAACCACCGGCTTGGATGCCGTGTGGGGCCTGCAGGCCGACCACCAGATCATCCAGCAACGGGTCAGCACCCGCGCCTACTACTCGCGCGACGCCGGCGCCAACCTCGACGCCCAGGCTGACCTTACCCGTGGCGCCAGCACCACTTACGGCGAGGCCTACCACTACGCCGACGAGCCTTACCAGACACTCGGCGATCCCTATGCCCATGGTCATGAAGAAGGCCACGCCGAAAGCGGCGTCTTCTTCGCCCGGCTCGCCCACGAGCGTTACCTGAACGACCAGCTCCGCCTCGAAGGTGTTAGCAGCAGCGCCGCCCTGGCCCCAGGCCACGTGCTCAAGGTGGAAGGTGGCGCATCCGCCGCGTTCAGGGAAGGCGCGCTGATCGTCCGCACCCATTGCACGGCTGCCCGTGATCGCAGCTTCGAAGTCCACTTCGAAGCCATCCCCGACGGCAACATCGCCTTCCGCCCACCGGTACCGCCCAAGCCGCGTATCGCCGGCACCGTCCCCGCGCGGATCACTAACCCACAGCAGAACGACCCCTACAGCGACATCGATGGAGAAGGGAGGTACCGGGTTGCGTTCTTGTTTGACAGGGATACTTGGCCGACGGGCCGCTCCAGTATGTGGCTGCGCCTGGCCAGGCCATACGCCGGGGACACTTTCGGCCTGCACCTGCCTTTACTGGCCGGCACCGAAGTGGCCGTGGCCTTCGAGCAGGGCGACCCGGACAGGCCATTTATCGCGCATGCCCTTCATACAAATCTGCAGCCGGACCACGTAACAATCCGCAACTATAAGAGAAACGTCCTGCGCACTCCGGCGAACAACAAGCTGCGTATGGATGACTCGCGCGGGCAGGAACACATCAAGGTCAGCACCGAGTATTCCGGCAAGAGCCAGCTTAACCTAGGCCACTTGGTGGATGCGCAGCGCAAGAAGCGCGGCGAAGGCTTTGAGCTGCGCAGTGACGGTTGGGGAGCCTTGCGTGCTGGTAACGGGCTCTTCATCTCTGCCGACGTGCAACCGCGAGCCAGCGGTGACGTCTTGGACATGGATGCCGCCATCATTCAGTTAGAAACCGCTTTGTCATTGGCGCGCTCAATGGCCAATGCGGCCCGCAGCGGGCAAGCCAAACCTAACGATAGCGACAGCCAGGACCGACTCAGCAAAGCGCTGACGGGGCTCAAGGAGCCCGGCATGTTGCTGCATGCCCCAGCGGGTATTGGCGTAGTTACACCGCAAGCGCTGCAATTGGCGTCCGGTGCCGAAAGTGTCGGCATCATGGCCGGCCACAATCTGGATATCAGTACCGGCCGCGATATCACGGGTAGTGCCGAAGAAAGCATCAGCCTTTTTGCCCAGAACGCAGGCATGCAACTCAAAGCGGCCGCCGGCAAGGTGGAGCTACACGCGCTGGGCGATGCCCTGCATGCCATGGCCAAGGGCGACCTCAAAGTTGAAAGCGTGGCTGGCCGGGTTGAAATCACCGCGCCGCAGGAGTTGGTGCTGCATTGTGGCGGTGCCTACATCCGCCTCAAGGGCGGCGAGATAGAGCTGGGTGCCCCTGGGAATATCTATCTTAAAACTCCAAACTTTGTGAAGCAGGACGGCGCCACGCTGGATATTCCGCCAACTCGGCTGCCAGCTGGCTACAGTGCCCACTACACCTACGCCAATGAGAACCAAGCGCCAATGGCGTTTGCTCACTACCGCGTGGTAGCCCCTAAAGGGGAGGTGTTTGAAGGGGTAACGGATGGCGCAGGTCGCACCATGGCAATTCATACGTTGATGCCGGGGGACCTGAAAATTGACCTCCCCAGCAGTGAAGGCCCCTTCGATGAGCAGCTTTGCCTGACATGCTCCAACGGCCAAATCCCCGCGGGTCTGATGTATGTGGCACATCTCGCTGATGGAACCACTCAACAGGGTGTGACCGACAAGAAGGGCCGCACGGCGCGAATTGTTACCCAGAAGTCAGTACAAATTACTCGCCTGGAGTTAACTCCTCCGGATGAAGTGGCTGATAGCTGTTGTTCCGCAAAAGCTTCTGGTGAACTTCTGACGGTTGATTTGCAACCTATAAAAGTATTCACCAATGCCACAAATCTGGGCACATCCACTCAGACCGTACTCTTGCCAGAAGGTGATGAGCGTGAGCTAACGGCAGGCGAGATTGCCATGGCACGAACTGTCTTCAAGGACGCCATAGATTACAGCAAGGTTAAAGTTCACCACGGTGGCTGGTGGCTATTTATGGGATTCCAGAATACAGCGGTAACACCTAATGGTGAGATGTATTTCCCCAAAAGCACCGGATATTATAGGGATGATTTTTCATCGACAGGGCGCGGGCGAGATAAAGCACTTTTTATCCATGAAATGACGCATGTCTGGCAGTATCAGCTAGGTTATTGGGTGAAATGGCACGCATTGTGGGTTACTAGCCGAGGATCAGCTGCATATCAGTATGAGTTAAAAAGAGATGGGTTGCTCTCGAATTATAATATGGAGCAGCAGGGGGAGATTGTGTCTGATTACTATATGATATGTATTGAAAAAACTCCTGGATCAGTCTGGAACTTTAGTAATCGGAACAAGGATCCAGCCTTGCTGGCTTCTACATTGCGCAACTTCCTTGTCGCACCGTCAAGCGATGATAATCTTCCGGAATAAGATGATATGAGAATATTAGCTGGGCTGCTAACCATTGGATCGTATTGCTTGGTAAGTAATGCCAGTGCCACCCCTTGGGGGATGGCAAAAAATGCAGATATTGGCATGGCTGACGGGGAGGTCTCCATCTGCATCCCATCTGCGGAAAAGGATGAAGTTGCCATTGAGTCTATATGGGTTGCTGAGAACGAGCCCCTTGATGGAAAGAGTCACACTATGTGGGACGTGGAATTAAAACGGGGAAGCAATCCAGAAATTTTGAAGCCTGGAGAATGCGCGAAATATGGGTCAGACCTAGCTGCGTATCAAGTTAATGTATCAGGGCAGAGTCTTAAGGTTGGTGTAACTTATTATTTTCGTTTGAATAGATTCATGAGAAATCCTTCCCGAACAGATGTTTCATTCTATGATGCCGTGTTTTGTTCTGTTGAGCGAGATGGTAAGGTTTTTTATCTTCAGTATAAGTATGAGGATGATGGGAGAGTTCTGAAGCCACAATGCGGGAGTAAGTGAGTTGGTGGCAGAGTTTTGTTGAGGGGGTAAGATGAATTTTTATTTTGCAAGATCGAGCTCTGGCAATTTAGCTGGTCTTCTGAGGTCGATTGATTGGAGTTTTTCGACCTCTTAAGATGATAAGGAATACCTCTGGATTAGGCGGTCTCTATGTGGCGAAATTTATTGATATTATTTCCCTTGCTTGCCTACTCTTGGGTTCACGCTACTTCTTTTGGACGACAGGAAACAGCTGCAATTCGCTCAGTCAAAGGAAGTCCTGGAATTTGTTTGTCTGAGGAAACTAAAGATAGATTTCCAGTCGGTTGGGTTGCGCTTTCGGAAAGCTATATTAAAAATCCTGGTGGCTGGTCCTTGGTGTTGAAAGAGGGGGTTAGCCCTCTGATCCTGAATGCAGGAGAGTGTCTTGTGTATGGAGAGATTCCTGATGGATATAAATTGGCTAGATATAAGGTTGTAGTTCCAGGGTTAAAATTACAGAAAGATAGGACTTATGTTTTTTCTATAAATAGCTCTGATTATCCCAGAGATAGTTATAGAGTGGTTTTTTGTGTGAGTGAGAATTCTGATGGCTCACGAGACTATCTACCGTATCGCCGGCTCTCTGATGGTAGTGAGCTTGTTCCATCTTGTGATTCTCGATTGAATAGAAGTTATTGAAGTTATGGTTGATTTCACTGGGTTCGAACTGCTTCTTGCTGAGTGACTGAGGCGAATCGTTTTGCAAGGATGGCATAGCGTCCTTTAGTTGTTTGTTGTCGCCAGTTGCCGAATTTAAAGGATTGATATGAACGACAAATTGCACCGCACGGATACGCTGAATCCCAACAAGTACATGCAGGGTGGGAAGCAGAAGAAATTCTGGGTCGAATTCCAACTGGTAGACGAAAACAACGAGCCGCTTCCGCACCTGCCCTTTCGCGCGGTGAACCAGGCCACACGCGAAGGGCATGCGCCCGAGTATCGCGGCCAGGCCGATGCTCAGGGAGTCATTCGTATCGAAGGATTGAACCCTATTCCCTTGACCCTGCTGGTTGACGCTGACCAACTCGCGGAGGTGTTACAGACTCGCCGCCTTCGCGCTCTGCGTCCCGAGCCTTTGCGGCCTGGGGTAGGGGATAGAACGCCTTTGTACTGCCCTCCGTGTACCGGTCATTCCCCTGTCGAGGCCAAAGCCTTCGAAGCTGGCCATGGCTACCGCTATTTGCGAATTGGTGAGCTCTGCGACAAGCAGCCCCAATTTGACCCGCCTCTGGCGGAGAGCGAGCCACTCTCGGCCTATCACTTTCCGGACCCAGCGTTCCGCGGTTTCACCTTGGGCGCCGATGTTCCGCGCGGAGGGGCTTTCACCGATCTGGATTGCCGCTATGTGCTGGAGGTCTGCCCCTTCCGTGCCTGGTCGCTGGTGCTCAACCACCAGCCGGATTACTGCCTGGTGACCGCCTACAACCTGGGGCTGATGAGCATACTGTCCTACAGCAAGTTCACTGATCTGGAGTCGGGCTCCGTCAAAGAGTTCTTCCAGCGACAGTGCCAGGACCTCTCTCGTACACCCCGCGTGTTGGATGGGAAAACCAACCCGCCCTGTGTCGTTATCGATGTGCCGTTCAATGAGCGCTATACCCTCGCCGAACCCCTAGATACCACTAAGTCGGAACCACCCGAAGGCGACACCCAACTGTTCTACGCCATCAGTCAGACCCAGGTGCTGGTGGGGTGGCGCGGCACCGAGATGGGGCGAGCGGACCTAGTGACCGATGTGACTTTCCGCCCGGTAAAACCGGAGGTTGCCGCCAACTGCCAGCCCAAGGTGCCTTGTGGCGACCTGACGGCCAAAGGCAGTGTGCATTTGGGGTTCCGGGATGGCTACGAGATTGCTAGGAGGAAGTTCACCGAACAATTAGGGACGAGGGTCTCCGATGCTGCTCGAACCAGAAAGTTGTTCATCTGCGGCCATAGCCTTGGTGGTGCCTTGGGCTTGATCCACGCGGCGGCGATGAAGGTTCAGAACCCCTTGCTCTACACCTACGGCATGCCTCGTACCTTCACTCTCCAGGCGGTGGGCTGCCTGGCGGGCGTGAAACACTTCCGCCATGTCAACGACACCGACCTGATTCCCGATGTGCCGCCCGAGGCCGATCTGGATAACTGGCTCTATAAGCTCTACGGCCCGGTTGGGACCACCCTGGGCACTGTGTGGTCGGTGGCGCAACTGCTGGCTGATCCGGTGATCAGGGGGAAAGACCCGTTCTTCCACCATGGCGAGATCGTCGCCTTCTTCCGTCTTGAACAGCACATCCAGATGCGCGCTTCGGACAACCCATTCCACAAGATGCGCGACGGCCTGGGTGCGCCCTATCACACCACATTGACCCGGCTGCTGCCGGTCAAGACCAAGCTCTTCCTCGTGCCCAGCCTGAACCGGGCGGACAGCGAACAGGCTTGCAAGGCACAACAGGACTTCAAGGCCTGCCTGACAGCCGAAAGCCTCCAGCGTTATTTCCCCGAAGGCCGCAACGCCAAGCCGGGCCGGGTGGTCGGGCTGGTCAACCATTTCATGGGGGAGTACCAGCCCTTCCTCTACAACCAGTTGGTCGAGTGCATCAACCCCGCGCGCATGCAGGCACGCCAGGACAACCGGCAGCAATTCGAGGAACAGATGACGGCCAATGCCCACCTGATCCCCGAAGAGGAACTTCTGCGTAACCGCACCTTCTTCGATCTGCAGAACCAGGTAAGCCGCAGCCTCGCCACCGCGCAGCAGTGCCCAGGCGGAATGGACGGCCTACAGCGCTTCGACGGCATCGTCGAGGAAAAAGCCTATGTGGAGAAAATCTATGGCTAAGCCCCTGAATGCCCGCCTGCCTGGGCAACTCGCTCTAGCGCTGCTGTGCCTGCTCACCAGCCTTGGCGGCTGCGCCCAGGACTACAGCCTGGCGCCGTCGGCCAATGGTGAACAGGTTACGGTACGTGTGAAAGTTCCTAATGATTTGAAAGCGAGAACCATGCAGGTGATGTACCGCTCGTCTAGCTGCCAACGCACGCGCTATGACGCCTATGGCAAGCCTTACAAAGTGGATGGCTTTCATGGGGTCGACGTGCAGCCGCAGCGTGAGGGGCAAAGCGACATTTATGAGGCCAAGCTGGCGAAGGATGGCGGCGGCGCCTGTCGATGGCATTTGGCTAACGTGATCTTTGGAGTTGAGTATCGAAATCCAGAGCAGTTTGGTGCTGGGGTGACTTTTGCTGCTGGGGGAGGGGTTGTAGTTATTTTTGATAATAATGACTCTCCCATGGGCGGCGCGGATAAAAAAGTTGATGGCGATCTTATAATTAGTCAGGGTTACTATCCGTGGATTGATGAGGAATTTCTGGGGGGGTATAGGAAGACGGTGCGCTTGGCGGGGCGCGGAATTGGTTTTATTAAATATAAAGCGCCGAATGCTCGTGAGGTGTTTTTTAAGCCGACTCTATTCCCGAAATATCTAGTGGCCTCTGCGGGTCCCAGGGTGAAGTTGGATAATAGCTATACTAGGTTTGAGTACCCTGATGGCAGTATCTTGGAGAATAGAGATATTGAACCTCGCTTCGATAAGTTAGAGTCTATTCGCTTAGCAGCAGAAAATAAGAAATGAATAGCATCTTCGGGGGTGTATTGGGTCTTTTGTTGTATTGCTTTGGCGGCTGCACCCAGGACTACAGCCTGGCGCCGCCGGCCAGCAGTGGACAGGTGACGGTACGGGGAAAATTCAAAGTGACCTAAACGAAAGTCCCATGCAGGAAGCTTGTGATGTGTTTTCGAATTGGCTGACTTCCTCGTTGCGTAGTTGGTTTTGTTGAAATAAAAAACTTCCAGACTCGATTTTTCAAATGAGGGATGTTTTCGATAGTAGAGATGTTTATTCAGGGTTTCAGAGGTTGGAGTCTATTCGAAAATGGAAATTATGCGCGTTTTTGTTGTTTTGTTTTTGCTGGCCAGCCAGGGCGGTTGCACAAATTACAACTTGGATCCGCCAAGGGATGGTGAGAAATTTCTTGTGCGGGTCAAGGCGCCCTCGGATATCAAGGCTGATAGGCTTGCAGTTATTTATATCTCTACGCAATGTCAAGAGAAGTATTACAATTTTGCGAGCCCAGGGGCCAAATACAGTAATCGATTTAAAGTCTTAGGAGTTGATCTTAAATCTGTAGGTAACGAACTTTATGAGGTTAGTTTGGAGCAGGATGGCGGTGGTGCTTGCCAATGGAGTCTTTATAAGGCAACTTTAAAGGTTGTCTATCGTCATCCAGAAAGATTCTCGGCGGATATTGCTTCTAGCTATGGGGATGAGGTGTCTCTCGAATTTTATCGCGACGCTGTATCAAATGGCTCCACTTATTCAGCAGATAAAAATGTGTTGGTTGTTCCTAAGTCTTATTATCCTTGGATTAGTGAGGGCTTTATCGGAGGGTATAGTAAGTCATTTATCTTGTTTGGAAGGAAGTCGTCGTATGGTTTAAGGGATAAGCGTCAGGTATATTTTGACATGGTTATGCATTCAGAATTTGCTGTCTATTCTGTAGGTCCAAAATATAAGGATAAAGGGAGTTATGAAGTGTTCACCTATCCTAGCGGGCGGGTGGAAAATAGTACACGTTCTGAGCCTGATTTCGATAAATTAGAAGCTGATCGATTAGATGCAGAGCGCAAGAAGGGGCTTTCTAATTACTGATGGCGATGCCCTCTATATTAGATTTTTGATGAGCTTTATTCTGATGCGGACTAGATCTGGCGATTTAAGGCTTATGTGGCTCATAAGGGATGACTGCGTTAGCTTTTTACGCCTGCCGGTAGGGCGTTATTTTTCTTCATTAGATAAAGGCATTTTTTATTTTCTCAATGTCTGTGTGAAATTTCTGACTATCGGGAGGGGTTATATGCCTAAAGGACTCGTTTTGTTGGGTGACAAAACCACCCATGGTGGCGAGGTCATTTCTGCGGCCTCCACCCATGAAGTACATGGAAAGCTGGTGGCACTTGTTGGCGATCTGGTTAGTTGCCCTGCCCATGGTGTCAACGCCATTGTCGAAGGCTGCACAGGCTGGTCCGAGGACGGTCGGGCCCTGGTAGTGGATGGTTGCCGAAGCGCTTGCGGTAGCCAAGTGATTTCCAGTGCCCCCAATTGTGCGGTGGATTGATCCATGGCATGGAATCGCCAACCTCCTGAAGTGGTAGCGGAACCCGCGCCCTTGTCGATGCCACGCTGGCTGGGCGCCGCTCTGCTGGCGGCAGTAGTTGGGATGGGCCTGTTCGTGTTGGTGGCTTCAGGGCGTATACCAGAACTGGCCGGCTTCAATATCTGGATGCTGGCTGGTACGCCTTTGTTGATTTGGCTATTGGCCTTCGCGGTGCGCAGTTACACCTACGGTGGCGCACTGAGCCATTTCCAGTTTTTGGAGGATCAAGCCGGTGAAGCGCGGTCAGCTTGGAACCAATGGGCGCAACGTCACTTTGCCGTACAGAGTGCATGTGTGTTGATGCCGAACCAGGTTTCCGCCGCGGTGATCGCCCAGGGAAACTCAGGTATTTCGCCCTGCTTTGACGTTGCTCTCCGGATCACCGCGCTGCCCCTGCGTGCCAATGAGCGAGCGCTGGCGGGGCTGGAGATGCTGATGGAGGGCTTGGCACCTGGGGTGGCGTCGCTGCCTGTTGATCGAGCATTGCAGGTGACGGTGCTGAGTGACCTTGATGCAGATGGCCTGGAGGCGTTCCGCGTCGCGTGGGGAAAAGCTTGGCTCAAGGCCGTGCCTGGGCGTTCGCAGGTAAAGCCGACCTTTGTCAGTGAACTCTCCCTGCAATGGCTGGAAGACAACCTGAAGGCCCCTGGCTCGGCGATTGAGCTGATCCTGGTGCTGCAGGTCAACGGTGCCAAGGCCTACTCCGATGGATTGGCGGCCTTGTTGCTGTGCCCGGATGCTCTGGCACAGGAATGGGACCTGCCGGTGCAAGGCCGTCTGCTGCGGCCAATGCCACTGGATGTTGAGCAGTTGGACACTGAAATTCCGCTCTTCCTGGAAACCCAACTCGCCGCACGCAACGCCATCGGCATTCTCGCCGACAGTGCGCAGTGGCGACCAAGCCTGGGGAGCCTTCTTTCAATGGGGTCGGCCCAGCAGGTGAAGTTCCAGGTAGGGCAGCAGTGGATTCAGGAGTCGCTGTGCGGCGTGCCGGGGCCGTTCAGTGCCTGGTTGCTGGCGGCGTTGGGCCTTGAGATGAGTCGGCACTTCCAGCAACCGCTGGTGTTGCTCAGTCAGGAGCCTGCGCAGCGTTGGATCAGTACGGTCGCCACGGGAGAGTTGGCATGAAGGTCTATAGCAACTCGTGGCGCTGGGCTGGCGGAGGGATGTTGATCGCGGTGGCGCTGGCGGCGATGGGCTGGCTGATCTGGCGCTATGGCGAGCGGATAGGGCTGGTCGCGGATCGCGACAAGGTGCTGGCCTTCCTGCTGCTGTCGGTCATTGTGCTGATCCTGCGTTTCGCTCCCAAGCTGTTGGCTCATCTCAAACGGGAGCAGCATCGGCAGCAGGGTGTGGCGACGGGGGTTCGCCCAGTATCGGATGGCACGCTACCGCCTTCGAGCAAGCGTGCTTCACCGAAGGACGAGATTCCCGGACAGTTGCGGGCTCAGTACGGCTTCTTCTGGAAGCGCAAGGTCCGTCTGCTGTTGGTGGTCGGTGAGCAGGAGCAGGTCGACGCGGTTGCACCGGGGCTGTCCAAGCAGAACTGGCTGGAGGGGCAGGACACCGTGCTGCTGCATGGCGGTTCGCTCAACGGCCAGTGGCAAACCGATGTAGCCGCACTGTTGAAGTCACTGCGCCGCTCGCGCCCGGTGGATGGCATTGTCTGGGCGCTGAGCGAGGCGCAGGGCAATGACGTGGCCACTGTCAGCACGGGTGTGCGTCAGTTGCGCGACCTAAGCCAGACGGTGCGCTGGCAGGCACCGTTGTACCTTTGGCAGGTCTGTTCCAGCCCTTGGAATCAGGATAGCCGTGAGGGGCAAGCGGTGGGTTGCCTGCTGCCGGCGAAGGTCACGGCAGAGCAGATCGAAGCATCGCTGCGCAAGCTGGTGGTGCCGTTGCGTGAGCGAGGGATGGACCAACTCACGGAGCATTCCAGCCATGACTTCCTGTTGCGCCTGTCCCGCGATCTGGAGCGCTCCGGCATCAGCCAGTGGCGCCAGGCGCTGGGTCCTTTCCTGGCTCAGCTCAATCGCTCGGTGCCATTGCGTGGCTTGTTGTTCAGCCCGAAGCTCGCCGGCATCGCGACCGGCACGCCGAATACGTGGTGGCCGGAAGCAAGCTGGAGCGCGGTGCTGGGGGACAAGCAGACGCGCGGCCGTCGCTTAGCCTGGTCCTGGGCGCGTGGAGCTTATATCGCGGGATTGACGCTCGCCGGCCTCTGCGCCCTGGCCGTGCTGCTGTCGTTCACCAGCAACCGCGCGCAGATCGCCACGGTGGAAGGCGCCTTGGCCACTATCGGCCAGCCGGGAGACCCGGATGCGCAACTGAGCGCGCTCAGCGAGCTGACCCGCGAAATCGCGCGACTGGATTACCGGCGCGAGCACGGCGTGCCCTGGTACCAGCGGTTCGGCCTGAGCCAGAACGATGCGCTGCTGGCGTCGCTGTGGCCGCGTTATGCGCAGGCGAATGATCGGCTGATGCGCGATGTGGCGGCGCAGCTGTTGGAGCAACGGCTGACCGAGCTGGCCGCGTTGCCGGCGGACAGCCCTGAGCGCGCGTCGCGGGCAAAAGAGGCCCATGGGCAGCTCAAGGCCTACCTGATGATGGCGCAACCGGAGAAGGTCGATGCGGCTTTCCTCGCCAAGGTGCTGAGCGCGGAGATGGCCGAGCGCGCCGATGTGGCGCCGGGCCTCTGGCAGGGTGTTGCCCCTGGTCTGTGGACGTTCTACGCGCAGCACCTGAAGACGCATCCGGACTGGCGTATCGAGGCGAAGCCCGCCCTGGTGTCCCAGGCTCGGCAAGTGCTGCTCGGGCAACTGGGCCAGCGCAATGGCATGGCCAACCTGTACCAGCAGGTGATCGAGCGTGCGGGCAACAACTACGCCACGATGACGTTGCGGGACATGCTCGGCGAAACCGATGCGGCCAGCCTGTTCGACACGCCCAACAGTGTACCGGGGGTGTTCACCCGGCAGGCCTGGGAAGGACAGGTCAGCAAGGCCATCGACGAGGTGGCCGAGACGCGTCGCGAAGAAATCGACTGGGTGCTGAGCGATCAGCAGGGCACCCTCGACAGTGATCTGCAGCCCGAGGTGCTCAAGGAGCAGTTAACCGAGCGTTACTTCCAGGACTTCAGCAACGCCTGGCTCGCCTTCCTCAACAGCATCCGCTGGCGCAAGGCGGACAGCCTGTCGGACTCCATCAGCCAGTTGACCCTGCTCAGCGACGTGCGCCAGTCGCCGCTGATCGCGCTGATGAACACCCTGGCCTACCAGGGCAAGACCGAGGTCAAGGGCGAGGCGCTGGCCGACTCGCTGATGCGCTCGGCGCAGCAACTGCTGGAGAAAGACAAGGGGCCGCTGATCGATCAGAAAAGCGACGCCCCCCACGGCCCGCTGGCGAGTACCTTCGGCCCGTTGCTCGCGCTACTCGGCAAGGAGAAGGGGGGGGCGGCTTATGCGGACGACGGCCTGAGCCTGCAGGCATTCCTGACTCGGGTCACCCGTGTGCGCCTGAAGCTGCAGCAGGTGACCAACGCCAGCGATCCCCAGGCGATGACCCAGGCCCTGGCGCAGACGGTGTTCCAGGGCACCAGCGTGGACCTCACCGATACCCTCGACTACGGCGGCCTGATTGCCGCCAGCCTGGGCGGGGAATGGAGCGGCTTTGGCCAGAACCTCTTCGTGCAGCCGCTCAACCAGGCCTGGGAAGGGGTATTGCAGCCGTCCGCGGCGGGGTTGAATCGCCAGTGGCAACGCGCCGTGGTGGCGAACTGGGACAGGGCGTTCACCGGACGCTATCCCTTCGAGGTCAGCGACAGCGAGGCATCGCTGCCGATGCTGGGCCAGATGATCCGCTCCGGCAGCGGGCGTATCGATCAGTTCCTCAAGACGCAACTGGGTGGCGTGCTGCGCAAGGAAGGCAACCGCTGGGTGCCGGACAGCGCGCACAGCCAGGGGCTGCACTTCAATCCGCAGTTCCTCAAGGCCGTCAATCAGCTCAGCGACCTGGCGGACATGCTCTACACCGATGGTGGGCTGGGCATGACTTTCCAGATGCAGGCCAAGCCGGTGCGCAATCTGGTGGAGACCACATTCATCCTCGACGGTGTGACGCTGGAGTACTTCAACCAGATGGAGAGCTGGCAGCAGTTCACCTGGCCGGGCGGCACTGACCACCCTGGCGCCTCGCTGAGCTGGACCAGCCTCAAGGGCGGGGCGCGGCTGTTCGGCGACTATTCGGGCGTCTGGGGGCTGATCCGTCTGCTGGAGCAGGCGCAGGTGACTCCGCTGGACAACAGCAATACCCGCTTCGAGCTGGTGCTCAAGGCGCCGGATGGCTTGCCGCTGACCTGGTACCTGCAGACCGAGCTGGGCCGTGGACCGCTGGCGGTGCTGAAGCTGCGCGGATTCAAGTTGCCGGACAACATCTTCGAAGTGGCTGCGGGACAGGTTGCACCCCTCGCCACAATCGACCCGTTCGAATACGACGAATGATGGACGCACGAAAATTCAGGACGCATCGATGAGTTTGCAGGGATTGATATCGACCTGCCTGGAAGGGCAGGACGCGGTGGCGCTGGTGAAGGCTCAGGCGGCGAAATGGGAGGCGTGGCTCAAGCCCATCGAGGGCGCCGCGCCGGTGGGCGAAGACCCGGGCTATGACGATGACTTCCAGCGTATGCGCGAGGAGGTCAACAAGCTCTCCGCCGCTGACGTGGAACTGGTAGCCCGGCTGGCGGAGCAGTTGCTGAAACAGCGTTGCAAGGACGTGCGAATCGTCAGTTACTACCTCTGGGCGCGTACCCAGGGAGACGGTGAAGCCGGTTTCGCTGATGGTCTGGAACTGCTGGCGGCGCTGCTCGATCGCTTCGGTGGGCTGGTGTTGCCGGCGCGTCCCAACAGCCGGCGCATGGCGCTGGAATGGCTGGCCAGCGCCAAGGTGCTGGATAGCCTGTCGCTGTTCCCGGAGGTGGTGAAGGCGGAGACGCAGCGCACGGTCGCGGCGTTGGCCTGGCTGGAAGCAACTTTCGCGTCCTGGCCGGAAGCCGAGCGCCCGGGGCTGGGTGGGCTGTATGCCGCGCTGGGTAGTCGTCTGGCGCAGTCCGGCGGCGTGAATGCCCTGGTGCCGCAGAACAGTGCGGCGCACAGCGAGCCAGCGCTGACTTCCGCTGCGCCGATACCGGGAAAGGTCCAGTCCGGTCGCGATCTGCTCGACAGCGGCAAGGTGCTGGCGAGCTATCTGCGCGATCAACCCCTGGGCTGGCTGGCGGCGCATCGCCTGCTCACCAGCCTGCGTTGGGACACCGTGCACCAGCTGCCGCCCCAGGATGCCAGCGGCAACACCCGGCTGGCGCCGCCGCGCACGGAGTATCGGGCGCAGCTCAAGCGGCTCAACCTGCAGCAGGGCTGGGCCGAATTGCTCGACCAGGCCGAGCGCATGTTCGCCGAAGGCGTGAATCACTTCTGGCTGGACCTGCAGTGGCACCTTTGCCAGGCGCTGGGCCGGCTCGGCACGCCATATGACGGCTGGGCCGAGCTGGTAAAGGGCGACCTGCGCCTGTTGCTGGAGCGCCTGCCGGGGCTGGAGCTGCTGCATTGGAGCGACGGCACGCCATTCGCCGATGAAACCACGCGCAACTGGATCGCCCAACATGTCAGCACCGGGCAGGCCGCGCAATGGATGAGCAGCACCATGTTTGCCGACACGGCCAGTGACGACGTGCTCGCGCTGGAAAGCGAAGCCCTGGCCCAGGCCGACAGCGATGGCGTGGAGGCGGCGCTGGCCTGGCTGGCATCCCGCCCGGACCTGCGCAGCGGACGCCAGCGCTGGCTGGTGCGCCTGCTGATGGCGCGCGTGGCCGAGCAGCATGGCAAGGCTGAGCTGGCGGCGCACCTGCTGGCCGAGTTGGACGCGCAGGCGCAAAGCCTGAGCGACTGGGAGCCCGAGCTGTGCTTCGAGGTCAAGGCGCGTCTGCTCAAGCTGCTGCGGCAGAAAGCGCAGCGCAGCGATGCCGACAAACCTGCCCTGGCGCGCCGCATGGAAGGCCTGCTGGCCGCCCTGGTCGCCATCGACCCTGTTCGCGCCGCCGTGCTCTGCGGCTGAACCTAATTCCCGGGACTGGACCATGGACAATCTGACACTGCGCTATTTCGACGCCGAAATGCGCTACTTGCGCGAGGCGGGCAAGGAGTTCGCCGAGGCTTTCCCCGACCGCGCCGCCCAGCTCAACCTGGACAAGGCCGGGGCTCGCGACCCCTATGTGGAGCGCCTGTTCGAGGGCTTTGCATTCCTGATGGGGCGCCTGCGCGAGAAACTCGACGACGACCTGCCGGAGCTGACGGAAGGGCTGGTGAGCCTGCTCTGGCCCCACTACCTGCGCACCATCCCGTCGCTGTCGGTGGTTGAACTGGCGCCGGACCCGCTGCAAATGAAGCGAGACGAGCTGATCGAGGCCGGTTTCGAGATACTCTCGCGTCCCATCGGGCCGCAGCGCACCCGTTGTCGCTACACCACCACCGAGGCCGTGAACCTGCATCCGCTGGCCCTGGACTCGCTGCTGGTCGCCAACGAGCCCGACGGTCGTTCGGTACTTCGCCTGCGCTTCAGCTGCGGCTCCCTGGCGGACTGGAAGCAGATCGACCTGAGCCGCCTGCCGCTCTACCTCAACGCCGATGCGCCGCTGGCCAGTGCCCTGCATCATGCGCTGACCCTGCAGACCCAGGCGCTGTACCTGCGTCTGCCCGGCGAGGCGGAGCGCCGGCCGTTGCAGGGCTATTTCTCGCCCAAGGGCTTCGCCGCCGGGGATCGCCTCTGGCCCAAGGCCGACAGTGCCTTCAGCGGCTATCAACTGCTGCTGGAGTATTTCACCTTCCGCGAGAAATTCATGTTCGTCACCCTGCATGGGTTGGAGCAATTGCGGGCAACGGAGGGGCTCTCCGGATTTGAACTGGACGTAGTGCTGGGCGAGCAGTGGCCCCATGAGTTCCTGCTCAGCGCCGAGAATGTGCGCCTGCACGCGGTGCCCGTGATCAATCTGTTTCCATTGGAAGCCGACCCCATGCGGCTGGCGCCATTGCAGACCGATTACCTGCTGCGACCGATGCGCCTGCAGGACGGGCACACGGAAATCTATTCGGTGGACGGCGTCACTTCGTCCAAGAGCACCGAACGCCAGGATTACGTTCCCTTCACCAGCTTCCGCCACAAGGGCGGAATGCTGCGCGATGAGGCGCCCGAGCGCTACTTTCACACGCGGCTGAAACGGGGTGTCAACGGCATGCACGACACCTGGCTTATCCTCGGCGGCGAGGGTTTCGACCGAGATCGCCTGCGCGAGGGTGAAAGCCTGTCGCTGCGCCTTACCGGCACCAACGGATTGCTGCCGCGCAAGGCACTGCAGAGCACGCTGCTGGATACCGTGGTGAAGGCCGCGCAGGTCGATCTGCGCGTACGCAACCTGTGCGCGCCGACCTTGCCCTGCTACCCGCCGAACCGCGACCGCTTCCATTGGCGCGTGCTCAGCCACCTGGGTTCGAACTTCCTGCCGATGCTGGACAACGCCGAAGTACTGCGCGGCACCCTGGCGCTGTACGACTGGACCCACAGCGAGCTCAACCGCCGACGCCTGGAAGCCATTGCCGAGGTCCGTCATCACCTGGTCCAGCACTTCGAAAAGGGTTTCCTGCTGCGCGGCGTGGACATCGAGGTGACGCTCGATGCCAACGGCTTCTCGGGTGAGGGCGACATCCACTTGTTCGGCGAAATGCTCAACCGCTTCTTCGCGCTCTACGCCGATATTCACCTGTTCAACCAGCTCACGCTGATCCTGCAACCCACTGGAAAGTGCCTGCGATGGAACGAGAACCACAGTCAGCGTATTCCCGGCTGAAGGCCAGCGGGCTGCTGGCGGCGCTCGGCGAGCGCCTGCCCCAGGCCAGCCTGTATCGCTTCTGCCAATTGCTGGAGGCGGCGCTTCCAGGCAATCCACCCCTGGGCAGCACGGCGAACCCGGCGGACGACGCTGTGCGCTTCCGCCCGCACCCGGGCATGGGCTTCCCGGCCAGTGAGCTGAAGGCCTTCGAGGTGGACGAAGAGCATCCTTTGCGCCCGGTGACGGTGCGTACGCGCCTGCTCGGGCTCTATGGCGTCGATTCGCCGATGCCCAGCGCCTACCTGGATGACATCGCCCAGCGCCGTGAAGGATACGAGGCGCTGGAGGCCTTCCTCGACATCTTCAACCACCGGGTATTCACCCAGTTCTACCGGATCTGGCGCAAATACTCCTATCCCGCGTCCTTCGAGGCGGGCGGGGCGGACGCCACCTCGCAGTGCCTGCTGGGCCTGATCGGCCTGGGGATTCCCGGCACCGCCGAGCACATCGCCACGCCGGTGTCGCGCTTCCTTGCGTTGCTGGGCGTGATGCGCCTGCCGACGCGCAATGCCGAGGGGATCGTGGCGCTGGTGAAGTTGCTGGCGCCCGCGACCCAGGCGCAGGTAACGCCGCACTGGCCGCGCAAGGTGCCGCTGGCCCGGCCGGCGAGCCTGTCGCGTGACCAACCGGTGCGCTTGGGCCAGGGTACGCCGCTGGGGGCCAGCGGGGCGGATGCCAATAGCCAACTGTTGCTCGTGCTGACCACCGAAAACCTCGATGAGGCTCGCGGCTGGCTACCAGGCGGGCAGCTGCACAGCGACCTGCTGGTGCTGCTGCGGGTCTACCTGGGCTGGCGCTGCACGGCCCGATTGCAGCTGTCGCTGCCGCTTGGCTGCCTGCCGGCGCCCAGCCTGGGCAATCCCGCGGTGCTGCTGGGCATGACCGCCGTGCCGGGCCTGGACGAGCGCATGCGGCAAAGGGCGGGGCATACCTGCGTCACGGTCAATCTGGGGCGCTATCAGGGACTGAGCGAAAATTCGATGAGCAGGGAGATACAAGATGTCGCTTACCGTTTCTAGATCGCTGCTGGTGGTGTCGTTGCTGGCGGGTTTGCTGGGCGGCTGCGGCTTGACGCAGCGAACCATGGATGCGGGCAAGTCGGTCGGCCACGCGATCTTCTACAAGCAGGTCAAGGTGCTGCGCCTGGACTTCACCGGACGTCCGGCGCTGAATACGGACAGGCGGGACATGAACGGGCTGTCGGTGTCGACCCTGGTGCGGGTCTATCAGCTGCGTGACCGCAAGGCGCTGGACAAGGCCAGCTACCAGCAACTGCTGGGAGAGGGTGACCAGACGCTGGCGGCCGATCTGCTGGACGAGCGGCGGCTGGTGGTAAAGCCGGAGGAGGGGGCGCAGCTGAACGTGCCGATGTTGGAGGACGCGCAGTACGTTGCCGTGGTGGCGCTGTTCCGTTCACCCGACCTGCAGGACGGCAGCTGGCGCCTGGTACTGGCCCGCGACGAACTGGACCCCGACAAGGCGCGCGTCATCGAATTGGGCGACAACGTCCTGCACCTGGCGCCGCTGCCGAAGAAGGATTCCTGGTGGTGAGCGAGCAGAATCCGTCACTTTATGAACTGCTGTTGCAGAACTTCAGCGGTGAACTCGACCTGCACCAGGTGCACGAGGAGGACCAGCCGATGCTGTCGGTGCTGGACAACCTGCAGCGTATCCTCAACTGCCGGGCCGGCACCCTCAGCCACTTGCCCGACTACGGCCTGCCGGACATGAGCCAGATCCTGCATGGCATGCCGGGCAGCGCCCATGGGCTAATGGCGACCATGAGCACCATGCTGCTCAAGTACGAGCCGCGTCTGGCCTCGGTGCAGATCGTGCTCCTGCCGCAGGTCCTGCCGGGGCACCTGGAGTACAGCCTCGAGGTGGAGTTGCTCGATGGGGCCCGCGCCACCTTCGGTACCACGCTCGAGCCGCAAGGCAAGGTGCTGGTGCGCCATCTGAAACAGCGCGACATTCTGGCGCGCTGATGGCAGGGGAGCGTGACGAAGGGATGAGTGTGATCGAGGAAAAGCTGCGCCTGGGCGGCGATCCGCAAGGGAGCGAGCCGTCTGCGGCGCTGGGAAGGGAACTGGCGAAACTCAGCCACCCGGCGCGACCGGATATGGACTGGGCGCGTGTGGAGCGGCTGTGTCTGGCGCAGTTCCGCGAGCACGGAATGGAGCTGCAAGCGGTCGCGGCCTTTGTCCTGGCGCGAGCGCAGTTGCGTGGCCCGGCAGGGCTGGACGACGGACTGGAGTTGCTCGAACGCCTGCTCCAGCGTGACTGGGAGCGTCTCTGGCCGCCGGCCTATTCGGTTCGCCTGGAGATTCTTGGCTGGTTGTTGGCCGAGTTGCGGCCCTGGTTGCGTGGCTTGCAGTTCTCGGCGGAGGACCTGCCCGAGCTATTGCGGCTGGACGATCAGCTCAAGCGGCTGGAGCAATTGCTGGGACGCCACGAAGCTGAGCCCTTGCCTCCATTGCCGGCGTTGCGCGGTCAGCTGCTGGGCCTGCTCCGACGCCTGGCCCCGGATGCTGCAACTGCCGAAGCCGTGGTTGCGCCGAGAGCTGCGGCAGACGAGGTAACCACAGCGGTTGCGCCGAACCCTGTTGCCGTCTCGCCGACCCGCCGCCGAACCCCGCGCAAGCCACGCAGCGAGGCGCCTGCCGTGGTTGTGCTGAATCTGGACAGCGCACAGCCGTCGGTCGAGCCACCGCCAGCCCGCAAGCGTCGGCCATTCTGGACCTGGCTGCTTCTGCTGGGCGCGTTGGTTGCCTTGACCGGCCTGTTCATTGGGGTCCACAGCCATTGGCAAGGGGTGAAAGGACTGGGCGATCCATCTCAGCTGGCGGCATCGAGTCCGATGGCCGGGCCCTCCTCGGAAGAACGCGTGCGTTCTGCTGCCGTCGCGCCGATCCGCCTGGACGGCCAGTTGCTGTTCGCGCCCGGCAAGGCTGAACTCAAGCCGGACTCGACCAAGGTGCTGGTGAACAGCCTGATCAACATCAAGGCGCAACCCGGCTGGTTGATCGTCATCACCGGTCACAGCGATTCCACCGGCGATCCCCAGCGCAACCTGGAGCTGTCGCGCAATCGCGCGGCGGCCGTGCGCGACTGGATGCAGCGCATGGGCGATATTCCCGATGATTGCTTCGTCGTTCGGGGCGCAGGGGCCAGCGAGCCGGTTGCTGCCGAGGATAGCGAGGAGGGCCGCAATGCCAATCGACGCGTGGAGATCACCCTGACGCCGGAAGGCGGTGCTTGCGAGAAGCGCTAGAGGCGGGGCGGTGCGGTGCCATCTTCTCCTCGCCAGCGGCCGCCGGCGAGGAGAAGCAAGGCGTCAGCACACTGCGATATGCGAATCCGCGCGCGGCTCGGTGCCACCGCAGAGCACGCCGGTCTGCGGGTCGCGGACGATGATCTGGCCGCGCCCGTAGTCGGTCAGGTCGCAGGCGATCTCGACCTCGTGGCCGCGTCGCGCCAGGCCGAAGGCGAGATCGCGGTTGGCGTGCTGCTCGATGCCGACCTTCATGCCGCCCAGCCACTGCCAGCGCGGGGCGTCCAGCGCGGCCTGCGGGTTGAGGCCGAAGTCGACCAGGTTCATCACCATCTGCACGTGGCCCTGGGGCTGCATGTAGCCGCCCATCACGCCGAACGGGCCGACGGCCACGCCATCCTTGCTGAGGAAGCCGGGGATGATGGTGTGGAAGGTTTTCTTGCCCGGCGCCAGGGCGTTGGAATGCGCCGGATCGAGGCTGAATTCCGAGCCACGGTTCTGCAGGCCGATGCCGCTGTCGGGCAGCACCACGCCAGAGCCGAAGCCGTGGTAGGCGCTCTGGATGAACGAGACCATGTTGCCTTCGCCATCAGCGGTGGCGATGTACACGGTGCCGCTGGAGTGCGGGTCGCCGTGTTTCGGCTCGGCGGCCCGTTCGCCAATCTCGGCGCGGCGGCGCGCGGCGTAGTCGTCGGACAGCAGCGCTGCGGTGCTGACGCGCATGTGTTCGGCGTCGGTGATGTAGTGCAGGCCGTCCGCATAGGCCTTCTTCATCGCTTCGAGCTGGCGGTGCCAGGTGAGCTGGCTGTCGCGCTGGTCGAAGTCGTAGCCCTGGAGGATGTTCAGGGTCATCAGGGCGATCAGGCCCTGGCCGGCCGGCGGGATTTCCCAGACGTCATAGCCACGGTAGTGGGTCTTGATCGGCTCGACCCATTTGGGCTTGTAGCCGGCCAGGTCCGCGGCGCTCAGCTCGCCACCGGTGCTGGCGGAGTGGGCGGCCAGGCGCTGGGCGAGGGCGCCACGGTAGAAGCTTTCGCACTTCGTCTCGGCCAGCTCGGCGAGGGTTTTCGCCTGCGCCGGGTTGCGGAACAGCTGGCCGGCGCAGGGGGCTTGGCCGTCGACGGTGAAGGTATCGAACCAGGCTTCCAGGGCCGGCACGGCGGCGCGGCTTTGCTGGTATTCCTGGCGGGCGATTTCCCACTGGTGGGCAACTACCGGGGAGACCGGGAAACCGTCGCGGGCCAGGGCGATGGCCGGTTGCAGCAGGTCGGCGAAGGGCAGTTTGCCGAAGCGCGCGGACAACTCGGCCCAGGCCGAGGGAATGCCCGGCACGGTGACCGGCAGCCAGCCGTGCACGGGCATCTTGTCGTGCCCGGCGTCTTTCACCTTGTCGATGGAGATGGAGGCGGGTGCGTGGCCGCTGGCGTCCAGGCCGTGCAACTGGTCCTTGACCCAGACCAGGGCGAAGGCGTCGCCGCCGATGGCGCAGCCGGTGGGTTCGACCACCGTCAGCGCGGCGGCGGTGGCGATGGCGGCGTCGATGGCGTTGCCGCCGGCCCGCAGCATGGCGATGCCGGCCTCGGCAGCCAGGGGCTGCGAGGCGGCGACCATGCCGTTGCGGGCGAACACGCTCTGGCGCTGGGAGGCGTAGGGGTACTCGTGGGCAGAGAAGCTCAGCATGGAAAACTCTCTTCGGTTCAGCGGTCAGTCTTGATACGGGTCCACTCGCGGGTGATCACGCGCTGGATTTTCGGCGGCAGGTCGGCGGAGACGTAGAGCTTCTCGATCACCGCGTCGCTGGGGTAGATGCCGGGGTTGTCGCGCACTTTTGCATCGAGCAGCGGAGTGGCGTCGGGGTTGGGGTTGGCGTAGCCGACGTAGTCGCTGACCGGGGCGATCACTTCCGGGCGCAGCAGGTAGTTCACCAGCGCGTGGGCGCCCCTGGGGTTCTTCGCGTCGCGCGGGATGGCGAGCATGTCGAACCAGAGGTTGGCGCCTTCCTTGGGGATCACGTAGCGCACGTCGATCTTCTTGCCCGCTTCCTGCGCGCGGGTCTGTGCCTGCATCACGTCGCCCGAGTAGCCGACCGCCACGCAGATGTCGCCGTTGGCAAGGTCGGTGGTGTACTTGGAGGAGTTGAAGTAGGTGATCGACGGGCGCAGCTTCTGCAGCAGTGCGGAGGCCTTGGTGTAGTCCTCGGGGTTGTTGCTGTTCGGGTCCAGGCCCAGGTAGTGCAGCGCCTGCGGGATGATCTTCACTGGTGCGTCGAGGAAGGCCACGCCGCAGCCATGCAGCTTGGCAAGGTTTTCCGGCTTGAAGATCAGGTCCCAGGAGTCCAGCGGGGCGCTGTCGCCGAGGGCGGCCCTGACCTTGTCGTAGTTGTAGCCGATGCCCACAGTGCCCCACATGTAGGGCACGGCGTACTGGTTGCCCGGATCGGCGGCTTCCAGGCGTTTCATCAGGCGCGGGTCGAGGTGTTTCCAGTTGCTCAGCTGGGCGCGGTCGAGCTTCTGGTAGACGCCGGCGTTGATCTGCTTGGTGAGGAACTGGCTGGACGGCACCACCAGGTCGTAGCCCGAGTGTCCGGAGAGCAGCTTGGCCTCGAGCATCTCGTTGGTGTCGAAGACGTCGTACTGGACCTTGATGCCGCTGTCCTTCTCGAAGTTCTTCAGGGTGTCCGGACCCATGTAGTCGGACCAGTTGTAGAAGCGCACCAGCTTGTCGTCGGCCTGGGCCGCAGTGGCGCAGGCGAGGAGGGTGAGAGTGCTGGCGAGCAGAACGCGTTTACGCATGACTTGTCCTTATCTTCAGAGAACGCGGCTGAGGAATTCCCGCGTGCGCGGGTGGTGCGGATTGCCGAAGACCTGCGCGGGCGGGCCTTCCTCGATGAGTTCGCCCTGATGCAGCACCACCACGCGGTCGGCCACTTCGCGGGCGAAGCCCATCTCGTGGGTGACCACCACCATGGTCATGCCTTCGTCGGCCAGCTCCTTCATCACCTGCAGCACTTCGCCCACGGTTTCCGGGTCCAGCGCGCTGGTGGGTTCGTCGAAGAGCATGGCCTGGGGCTTCATCGCCAGGGCGCGGGCAATGGCCACGCGCTGCTGCTGGCCGCCGGAGAGCTGGCCGGGGTAGTGCTCGGCCTTGTCCGACAGGCGAACGCGGGCGAGCAGGCGACGAGCCTGGTCCAGGGCTTCGCCCTTGGGCACACCGAGCACCTGTGTGGGCGCTTCGATGATGTTCTCCAGTACGGTCATGTGCGGGAACAGGTTGAAGCGCTGGAACACCATGCCGATGTCGCGGCGGCGACGGGCGATGTTGCTTTCCGAATCGCGCACCAGCTTGCCGTCCGGGCGTTCGCGGTAGCCCATCAGCTCGCCGTTGACGCGGATGCTGCCGCCCTGGATGTCTTCCAGGTGGTTCATGCAGCGGATGAAGGTGGTCTTGCCCGAGCCGGAGGAGCCGATCAGCACCACCACTTCGCCACGACGTACTTCCAGGGAAACGCCCTTGAGGATTTCCAGCTCGCCGAAGGCCTTGTGAACGTCGCGGGCCTGGATCACCACGTCTTTCATGTCCGGGATCATCTCAACGCCCCCTCAGCAGTTTCATGGCCTGCCGGCCGAACATCCGGTTCGGTGCCGCGGCCTGGCCGTCGGATTTGCCGAAGCGCGCTTCCAGCCAGCGCTGGAAGAAGCCCCACAGGGTGGTCAGGGCGAGGAAGTAGATCGCCACGACCAGGTACAGCTCGAACACGCGGAAGGTCGCCGAGGTGACCATCTGGGTGCTCAGCAGCAGTTCCTGCACGCCGATCACGCTGACCAGGGTGGTGTTCTTGAGCATCACGTTGAACTCGTTGCCCAGCGGCGGAACGATCACCCGGAAGGCCTGGGGCAGCACGATGCGGCGCATCAGCCTGGGGAAGGTCATGCCGAGGGATTTGCCGGCCTCGTACTGGCCCTTGTCCACCGCGCCGATGCCGGCGCGGATGATCTCGGCCATGTACGCGCCTTCGTTGAGCCCCAGGGCGATGATCGCCGCCTGGATATTGCCGGGCAGGATGAACAGCCCGAGGTCCAGGTCCTCGAAGCGGAAGATGCCGCCGGCGGCCAGGGCGGTGTAGAGGAAGACGATCTGCACCAGCAACGGTGTGCCGCGCATCAGCCACACGTAGAAGCGCACCGGGTATTGCAACAGCGGATTGCTCGACAGGCGCATCAGCGCCGCCAGCAGCCCGAGCACGCAACCCAGGAGCATGGCGCTGACGGCGATCACGCAGGTCAGCCACAGGCCGTAGAGGTAGATGTCGCTCGGCCGCAGCAGGTACTGCCAGAACACGTCCCAACTGAAGTTCATGGCTCGTTACCTCAGTCCAGTTTGTCGCCTTCGATATGCCACTTGGCCAGGAGGGCGGCGTAGCTGCCGTCGGCCTGCATGTCCTTGATGATCTGGGTGACGGCTTCGCTCAGCTGCTTGTCTTCCTTGCGGATGCCCAGGCCGGTGAGAATGCGCGCGAAGGCCGGCACGCCGATCTCGAACAGGTCCGGCGCCATGCTCTGGTAGTAACCGGCGGTTTCCACGGTGGTGCCGTAGGCGTCGGTCTGGCGGATGCGCAGGGACTGGAAGGCGTCGGTGTCGGTGTTGTAGACCACCACCTTCATCGGTGGCTTGCCGGCCTTGGCCAGCTTTTCGTTGTGGGCGTCGAGCAGAGTGCGAATGGTGGAGCCGTTGAGCACCGCGACTTTCTTGCCGGAGAGGTCGTCCAGGCTGCGGATACCCTCGGGGTTACCCTTGGCGACCACCACGGCCTGGCTGGAATACATGTAGTTGACCATGTCGATCACTTCGCGCCGTTCGGGCTTGTCGAACAACTGGTCCACCAGCATGTCGCATTGGCCGGCGAGCAGCGCCGGGATCAGTCCGGAGAAGGGCGTGATGCGCCAGTCGATCTTCTTGTCGCCCAGGCGCTTGGCGATGGCTTCGCCCAGGTCGATGGTGACCCCGGTGAGCTTCTGGTTGGCGTCATAGAAGCCCATGGGCGGGGAGTCCATGCCGCCGCAGAAGGTCACTTTCTGGACGCTCTGCAAGCGGTCGGGAATCTTCACTTCGGCGTGCGCCAGCGGGGCGGCCAGGCAAAGGGCGAGAAGGCACTGCGGGATCCTGCGTTCGAACATGTTGCTCTCCGGGGTGGGTTGCCAGGGGCAGTTCAGGGACACAGAAGTACGGGTCTAGGCGCCCGTTGCTTCGATTCTTTCTCTCAGGAGGACTGCGCCTCGAGGAATTTCGCAAGGGACGGGATAGTCCCCTCGATGTGGTCGCAGATCACCCGCTCGGCTTCGCGGGCATCACCCGAGCGCAGGGCGTCGAGGATCACCGCGTGTTCCTCGCGGGCGCTCATGGGCTTGTCGACGTGCTGCAGCCACAGGCGCATGTGCGGCTCGATCACGGAATAGAGTGCGGTGATCTGCCGTTGCAGGCGCGGACGACCGGAAAGGCTGCAGAGGTATTCGTGGAAGGCGCGGTGGCGGCTGACCCACCCGGCGCTGTCGTCGCGGTAGTCGTCCATTTCGTCGAGCATGCGTTCGAGGCGGGACAGGTCGCGGTCGGTGAGTTGTGGCACGGCGAGGCGGATGGCGAGGCCTTCGAGGGCGCTGCGCATCTCGAAGACTTCGCGCATTTCCTCGATGTTCAGGCCGCTGACGATGGCACCGCGGTTGGGGCGCAGGGTCACCAGGCCCTCGGCGTCCAGGCGCTTGAAGGCACCACGCACGGGCATGCGGCTCATGCCGATGTCGCTGGCGATGTCTTCGGCCACCAGCCGGTCGCCGGTCTTGTAGCGGCCGGTGCAGATGGCTTGGAGGAGATAGTCGTAGGCCTCGTCTTCAGCGCTCATCGGCGAGCGGGCAGCGGGTACCAGGCGCATGGGGGTTCCTCGTGGATTTTTGGATCCAAGTATCCATGCATGCAACTAAGCAGATGCCGTGCCAAGCCTGACGAACTGGTGGCGATTGGCCGAAGTAGAGCGGTGAGTATGGGAAAACGGCGTAGGACTGAGCGTGCGGGAACGGGGCGGAACGGTAACACACGGGGCGATTCGTGCGCGTTGGCGGTGCGCTTCGGTAACGTTCTGGTGCGTAGGGCGTTGGCTCGCTCCTATATGAAATCCTGCACGGGGGTTTGCCCTCTCCCTGAAGGGAGAGGGGACCGTTCGGTGCAGGACGAAACCATGGCTTCAGCGGGCAGGATCGGCTCCCTCTCCCTTCAGGGAGAGGGCGGGGGAGAGGGAAAGCTCAGGCACGGATTTTCAGAAGAAGACAGTTACTCCATCAATGGCTTGTAACAATACGAAGAGGCTTACAGCTCAGTCGGACAGCCGATAGTTGACTGCAAAGGTTGGTGATGCGCGGCGCTTTCGATAGAATGCGCAAACGTTTCAGCAGACCATGCATCCCTCCCACAACAAAAGCCAAAGCCGAAGGCTTTGCGTGTCTCTCTGCGCAGGACGTCCCTCATTCCATCAAGCAGGCCTCAGAGTCGGCGGAGGAGGGAACTGAGTCCCGACTCATCCTCGTCATCTGTCGCCTTGCCCATCGTTCGCGCTCTGTGCGCGGGGCCGGCCTTCACGCTGAATGACGCTGGTGAGGAAGGCCAAGCCCTAACGACGAGAAACCTTTCGATGATCAAGAAAGTTAGCGGGGCGCTGCTGGGCCTCGCTCTGGCAGTGAATTGCGCGCCCGCGTTCGCGGACACAAAAAAAGTCGACGTGCTGCTTATCGGTGGCGGCATCATGAGCACCACCCTGGGCGTCTGGCTCAACGAGCTGGAGCCGGGCTGGAGCATGGAGATGGTCGAGCGCCTGGACGGCGTCGCCCAGGAAAGCTCCAACGGCTGGAACAACGCCGGCACAGGCCATTCCGCCCTGGCCGAGCTGAACTACACCCCCGAAGATAAAGACGGTAACGTCACTATCGCCAAGGCGGTGGAGATCAACGAATCCTTCCAGATCTCCCGTCAGTTCTGGGCCTGGCAGGTGCAGAACGGCGTGCTGAAGAACCCGCGCTCGTTCATCAACTCCACTCCGCACATGAGCTTCGTCTGGGGCGACGACAACATCGCCTTCCTCAGGAAGCGCTACGAGGCGCTGCAGGCCAGCCCGCTGTTCCGCGGCATGCAGTATTCCGAAGACCCGGCGCAGATCGCCAAATGGGTGCCGCTGATGATGCAGGGCCGCGACCCCTCGCAGAAGATCGCTGCCACCTGGACGCCGATCGGCACCGACGTGAACTTCGGCGAGATCACCCGCCAGTTCGCCGGCTACCTGCAGACCAAACCGAACTTCAGCCTGAAGCTCTCCAGCGAAGTCGAGGACATCACCCGCAACGACGACGGCACCTGGCGCGTCGAGTACAAGAACCTCAAGGACGGCAGTGTTACCGAAACCGACGCCAAATTCGTCTTCATCGGCGCTGGCGGCGGTGCACTGCGCCTGCTGCAGAAATCCGGTATCGAAGAAGCCAGGGACTACGCCGGTTTCCCGGTGGGCGGTTCGTTCCTGGTCACCGAGAACCCGACTCTCGCCCAGCAGCATCTGGCCAAGGCCTACGGCAAAGCATCGGTCGGCGCGCCGCCGATGTCCGTGCCGCACCTGGATACCCGCGTGCTGGACGGCAAGCGCGTGATCCTCTTCGGGCCGTTCGCCACCTTCTCCACCAAGTTCCTCAAGGAAGGCTCGTACCTCGATCTGCTGGGCAGCACCAACGTCCACAACGTCTGGCCGATGACCCGCGTGGGCATCGATGAGTATCCGCTGGTGGAGTACCTCGCCGGCCAGCTGATGCTCTCCGACGACGACCGCCTCGCGGCGCTGCGCGAATACTTCCCGGAAGCCAAGGCCGAGGACTGGCGCCTGTGGCAAGCCGGTCAGCGCGTGCAGATCATCAAGCGTGACGCGGACAAGGGTGGCGTGCTGAAGCTCGGCACCGAGATCGTCGCCTCCGCCGACGGCAGCATCGCCGGCCTGCTGGGCGCATCGCCGGGCGCTTCCACCGCCGCGCCGATCATGCTCAGCGTGCTGGAGAAGGTGTTCAAGGACAAACTCGCCACCCCCGAATGGCAGGCCAAGGTCCACCAGATCGTCCCCAGCTACGGCACCAAGCTCAACGACAGCCCGCAGAAGACCTTCGCGGAGTGGAGCTACACCGCCAAGGTCCTGCAACTGGACCCGCCGCCGGCCATCGACCAGGCTCCTGCCGCCCAGCCGACCGACACTGCCCCAGCGCTGGAAAAGGCCGCTAGTGACATGGCGCTCTGACCGATCCAAGGTTCCACGGGCCCGCCGATTGGCGGGCCTTTTACTTTGAATTCACACGAATCTTGGCGCTGTTCGGAACACAAATGTACCGGCGCGATCCAAGAGAAACGAAACGCCGTTACGTGTGGCCGGTGCGGACATGGATTGCTCGCGCAGGAACGGATTCATCATTGATGATTTCGCTCGGCTCCCGGCTGGATCTGAGTAGTGGTGGATTGATCGCGGACACAGTCCGCTCCTACGCGAGGCTTGCTATTCGCGGTAACGGGAACACCCGGCATGCGCCTCCTTTCCCCTACAGGGAAGGGCCGGGGACCTGGGGAGGGAAGGGCGTGGCACTGTAGGGGCGAGCCCGCCGGTCGTGAGTATCCGGGCGGGGCTTGCCAGCGGGCTCGCTCCTACGGCGGCCAATGAGGTCGCTATCAGATGCGTCCTCAAAACCTCGTGGCAGAGTGGCATGGGCTGTTCGCGAGCAAGCTCACTCCTGCAACGGTATGGTTCCGCGTAGGAGCGGACGCCGTCCGCGATCGAATCTCCGCCACTCCAATTGATCAAGGCGCTGCGCCCGATCATTTTTAACCCCACGACACCCTGCACTCACACTCCTACGAAAAGCGCATCAGCTGCGCGACGCTTTCCAGCGACGGATCACCAGCTTCTCCAGCTCTACCGCGAAGAACACCACGACGCCGATGCCCAGCGAGATCAGCCAGCCGCTGAAGGGCAGGGCAACGGTATGGAAGGCGGTCTGCATGAAGGGCACGTAGATCACGAAGCACTGCAGCAGGATCAGCGCCAGGGTCACGGTGAGCAGCGCGCCGTTACGCAGCAGCGCGGTGTTCAGCGAGAACTCCTCCTGCAGGCGGCAATTGAACAGGTAGGCCCACTGCGCGGTGACCAGGGTGTGCAGGATCATGGTGCGGATGTGGTCGGTGTCCTGGCCGTTGCTGACCATCCAGGCTTCCAGCAGGAAGGCCGCGGCGGTGAGTAGGCCGCCGACGTAGAGCACCCGCCAGACCGCGAAGCCATTGAGGATCGACTCCTTCGCGTTGCGCGGCGGCCGGCGCATCATCCCCGGCTCGCCAGGCTCGAAGGCCAGGGCGAAGGACAGGGTGGTGGAGGTCGCCATGTTCATCCAGAGGATCTGCAGCGGCGCCAGGGGAATCACCGCGCCGGCGAGGATCGCCATGACGATCAGCAGGCCCTGGGCCATGTTGGTCGGCAGGATGAACAGCACGGTCTTCTTCAGGTTGTCATAGACCCGGCGGCCTTCGCGCACGGCGCCGGCGATGGTGGAGAAGTTGTCGTCGGTGAGCACCATGTCGGCGGCTTCCTTGGTCACCTCGGTGCCCTTGATGCCCATGGCGATACCGACGTCGGCCTGTTTCAGCGCCGGAGCGTCGTTGACGCCGTCGCCGGTCATGCCGACCACTTCCTCGTTGGCCTGCAGCGCGCGCACCAGGCGCAGCTTGTGCTCGGGGCTGGTACGGGCGAATACCGAGTACTGCATGGCGAGGGATTTCAGCCGGGTGTCATCGGCCTGCTCCAGCTCCTGGCCGGTCATGGCGCGCAGGTCGTTGCCCATGCCGAGCATGCCGGCGATGGCCACGGCGGTGTCCGGGTGGTCGCCGGTGATCATCTTCACCTGGATGCCGGCGCGCTTGCACAGCGCAATGGCCTCGATGGCCTCGGGGCGCGGCGGGTCGAGCAGGCCGGCGACGCCGAGGAAGATCATGCCGTCCTGCACGTCCTCGTGGTCGATCACGCCGTCATCGGGCTGCACCGGCTTGTAGGCGGCGGCGAGCATGCGCAGGCCCTGCCCGGCGATGAAACTCATCTCGCGCTCCCAGTACTCGCGGTCCAGCGGCTCCACACCGCCCGCGCCGAGCTGCTGTTGGCACATGCGCAGCAGCACGTCGGGCGCGCCCTTGAGGTAGACCAGGCTCCGCCCGGCAACGTCGCAGCGTCGCGCCATGTACTTGTAGGCGGAGTCGAAGGGAATCTTGCCGAACTTCTGGAACTCGATCTCCGGCAGGTTGGCTTTGCGCGCCAGGACTTTCAGCGCGCCCTCGGTGGGGCCGCCGACCACGCCCCAGCGACCTTCGTCGCCCAGTTGCAGGCTGCTGTCGTTGCAGATGTCTACTGCGCGGATGAAGGACTCCAGCGCGGTGTGTTGCGACCAGTCGAGCTCCTCGCTGGTGCTGCCGAAGGTGATGCGACCCCTGGGCTCGTAGCTCTGGCCCTCAACCGCATAAATGCCGTTGGCGAGCAGCACGCTCTTCACGGTCATCTCGTTCATGGTCAGGGTGCCGGTCTTGTCCGAGCAGATCACGCTCATGGCGCCGAGGGTTTCCACGGTCGGCAGCTTGCGGATGATCGCCTTGTTCTGTGCCATGCGTTGCACGCCCAGCGACAGGATGATCGAGACGATGGCCGGCAGGCCCTCCGGTACCGAGGCCACCGCCAGGCTGATCAGCGACAGCAGCAGTTCGCCGAAGGGGTAGTCGTGCCAGAAGAAGCCGATGATGAAGAGCGCCACCATCATGCCGATGATCAGTTGGAAGATGCGCTTGCCCAGCTCGGCGATCTGCCGCAGCAGCGGCGTCTCGCCCTCGTCGACGTTGGCGATCAGCTTGTTGATGCGCCCGAGTTCGGTGGTCGGGCCGGTGGCGATCACCACGCCGCGCGCATTTCCGGCGCTGACGTTGGTGCCGGAGAAGCCGAGGTTGGTGCGGTCGGCCAGCAGCGCTTCCTTGTCCAGTGCGTCGGCGTGCTTGCCCACGGTGAGGGATTCCCCGGTGAGCATGGATTCCTCGACCTGCAGGTGGTGCACGTCAAACAGGCGTACATCGGCGGGAATCTTGTCGCCGGGACGCAGGATGACGATGTCGCCCGGCACCAGCCGGGCGGCGTCCATCTCGACCTTCTTGCCGTTGCGCACCACGTGGGCGGTACTGCTGAGCATGCCGCGCAGGGCAGCGAGTGACTTCTCCGCCTTGTTCTCCTGGAAGAAGCCGATGCCTGCGTTGATCACCGCCACCAGCAGGATGACGACGGTGTCGGTCCAGTGGCCCATCAGCGCGGTGGCCACGGCGGCGGCCAGGAGGATGTAGATCAGCACATCGTTGAAGTGCCGGGCGAAGCGCAGCCAGAGCGGATCGACCGCCTTGGCCGGCAAGGCGTTGGGGCCGACGCGCAGCAACCGCGCCTCGGCTTCGTCAGGGGAGAGGCCCTGCGCGCAGGTCTGCAGATCGGCCAGGGTCTGGTCGACGCTCTTGCGGTACCAGTCGGTGCTTTTGGGGTCGGTGCTGTGCCGATTGCCGTCGGTGGTTTGCTGTGCAGTCATGCTTTGACTCCCGGCTCCTGCCAAGTGGGAAAGGTGAATAACTGCAGGGAAGCGTAGCTGTAGGAAATTGCTGTAGGGCTGTCATATCTCAAGGTTCGGCCGATCCTGGCTGAACCTTTCCTGAACGAAGCTGAGTCGAGGGTTCGCTGCGGCGGGGCGCGCGTCTCCGCAGGCGGGATGGGTGTAGGAGCAACTGTCTTTCTCTGAAAGTCAGTGCCCTGGACTCCCTCTCCCTAACCCTCTCCCTGAAGGGAGAGGGGACTGGGTTGGTGCAGGTTGAAACCAAAGCGTCAGCCGGCACGGACGGCTCCCTCTCCCTGAAGGGAGAGGGGACTGGGTTGGTGCAGGTTGAAACCAAAGCGTCAGCCGGCACGGACGGCTCCCTCTCCCTGAAGGGAGAGGGGACTGGGTTGGTGCAGGTTGAAACCAAAGCGTCAGCCGGCACGGACGGCTCCCTCTCCCTGAAGGGAGAGGGGACTGGGTTGGTGCAGGTTGAAACCAAAGCGTCAGCCGGCACGGACGGCTCCCTCTCCCTGAAGGGAGAGGGGACTGGGTTGGTGCAGGTTGAAACCAAAGCGTCAGCCGGCACGGACGGCTCCCTCTCCCTGAAGGGGGAGGGGACTCGGTTGGTGCAGGTTGAAACCAAAGCGTCAGCCGGCACGGACGGCTCCTTCTCCCTGAAGGGAGAGGGGACTGGGTCGGTGCAGGTTGAAACCAAAGCGTCAGCCGGCACGGACGGCTCCCTCTCCCTTCAGGGAGAGGGCGGGGGAGAGGGGCGAGGCTGGCACAGGATTATCCAGGTAGAAGCGGGCTCTGTCCGCGATCGCTTTTCCGCCGCTCAGGGGCATCCGGGACTTGGGCAAAATCAGTCGCGGACGGAGTCCGCTCCTACGAAGAAGTCAGCTCCTCCGCGCCGCCCACCCGGCTGGCCTGTCGCCAGCGGTTCGGCGTGCAGCCCACCAGCTTGCGGAAGCTGCGGCAGAAGTGCGACTGGTCGGCGAAGCCACATTCCTGGCTGACCTGGGAGATCGGGGCTTCGCCGCTGGCCAGCAGTTCGCGGGCGCGGTCGATGCGCAGGCGCAGCGCCCACTCCCGTGGCGCAAGCCCGGTGGCCTGCTTGAAGGCGCGGGAAAAATGGCTGCGCGACATACCGCATTGCTCGGCGACATCGGCGATATACAAACGGCTGAGCAGGCTGCCGGCGAGGATGTCCTTGGCCTTGCGTTCCTGCCAGGGGGCGAGGGCGAGGCGCTCGCAAGCATCCGGTCCGTCATCGCAGGGCGCGGGCATCCGGTAGTGTTCCAGCAGGTGCTGGCAAAGGCGCTGGCTGGCCTGGTGGAGGCCGTCGCCCTGGCTTTCCAGCGCCTCCATGAGTTGCTGGACCAGGCGGTGGGTCTGGGGGGCGAGCATGGTCGCTACCTGGTGGGCAGGTGCGGGCATGGCGTCTCTCTTCTCGTTTCATCGGCGGCTGAAATGCCGCTCCGGAATGTAAAAAAATCAAGGTAAATCAAGGTGATCCGATGCTCAATCGGATTAAGCCAAACGGTGCGCGAATGAGCACACGCGTCCAAGAAAAATACCCTGTTTCATGATCGACTGGCGCGGCCCTCGTCTTGTGCAAAGATGCCCACTCCACAGCCCCGAGCGACCAGCCATGAACCGAAACGATCTGCGCCGCCTGGACATGAACCTGCTGGTGATCTTCGAATCCCTGATGCTGGAGCGGAACCTCACCCGCGTCGGCGAGAAGCTGTTCATCACCCAGTCCACCGTCAGCGCCGCCCTGGCCCGCCTGCGGGACCTGTTCGACGACCCGCTGCTGGTGCGTGCCGGCCGCGCCATGGAACCCACCAGCCGGGCGCTGCATATCTTCGAGGAGCTGCGCCCGGCGATGGACGTGATCTCCGCAGCCGTCAGCCGGGCCAAGACCTTCGAGCCCGAGAGCAGCTGCAACATCTTCCGCCTGGGCCTTTCCGACGACGCCGAGTTCGGCCTGTTCCCGGCGCTGCTGGCGCGCCTGCAGCAGGAAGCGCCGAATATCACTGTGGTGGTGCGGCGCGCCAACTTCCTGCTGATGCCGGCGCTGCTGTCCTCCGGTGAGATCACTGTCGGCGTCAGCTACACCACCGACCTGCCGGCCAACGCCAAGCGCCGAAAGCTGCGCGATATCGGCGTGAAGGTGCTGCGCGGTGACGATCGCCCCGGCCCGCTGACCCTGGACGACTACTGTTCGCGACCACATGTGATGGTGTCCTTCTCTGGCGACCTGAACGGCGCCATCGACCTGGACCTTGAGCGTATCGAACGCCGCCGTCGCGTGGTGCTGGCCGTGCCGCAGTTCGGCAGCCTGCGCGCGCTGCTGCGCAACACCGAGATGATCGCCACCGTTCCCGACTACGCGGCCTGCGCGCTGGTGGAGGACAGCTGCCTGCGCGCCGAATCCCCCCCGTTGGAGATCAGGCCGGCCGAGCTGTCCCTGGTCTGGAACGCCGCCCACGACAATGACCCAGCAGAACGCTGGCTGCGCGAGCGGATGGTCGAGTACATGAGTGCGCCGGTGCCCTGAGACCCGGGCTCCGGCCTTTGTGGGAGGGGGCGCGCCTGAGTGTTCTGCCCAAAGACATGGTTAACAGGTGTTGGGAGACATGGGTAACGCATTCAGGATCACGGGATTGCTGAGTCGGGAGATCCAGCGATGCGGTGGAAGGAGTGCACACCTGTGCCCAGTCGCTATGAATTCGTTGTTTGGGCTGAGCAGCCTCAGGCCACTGTTCGCGCGCATAAAAAAGCCCGCTGGAGCGGCGGGCTGAGTGCGGAGGCAAATCTTCAATAGGAATCGCTCATCCCATCGGTGATGGCGATGCCCTGCTTGCGCATTTCCTGGATCAACCCGGCGCGGGTGCCCGGCAGGTTGAGCAGGGCCTGGTAGCGCGTGGCTTTGACTTCCTCGGCAGTGTAGGGCTTGAACTCGGCGGGCATGCTGTCGCCGGCCATGCCTTCCTTGCGCAGCAGCCAGTTGAGCAGGTCGGCGAGCTGCGCGTCGTTCAGCGCGGACTGGGACATGCCCGGTACACGCACGAGGAATTGCCGGCCACCGTCCACCTTCAGGAAGTTGCCGACGAAGCCGTGCAGGCGCGGCGTGTCGTTGGCCTTGCTGCCGCTGCCTTCGGTGAGGTGGCAGCCGGCGCATTGCAGCTGGTAGTTGGTGGCTGGGGTGTAGCTTTGCTGGGAGATCGGCCTTTGCACCTCCTCGTTGCCGGGCGCCGGCCGTTGGTGCGGATCGGGGATCGCACGGGCCTGGGCAAGGGGGGCGACCAGGCTGCAGAGCAGGGCGCCGACAACGAGACTGCGCATGTGACTTCTCCCGACCTAGACCGCGACGCCGCGGATGATGGTGACGGTGCAGTTGTAGATGCGCGACTCCGCGCCCAGGCACCAGTTGACGTCGTTGTTGTTGAACGGACGGTACAGCGGTTCCTCGCTCTCGTTGCGGGTACAGGCGCACTGGGAGCAGCTGTGCTTACCGCAGCAGTCGTTGTAGGAAATGATGTAGTCCTTGCCGTCTGCCGGATTACGGCAGGTACCGATCCAGGTCACCTGGGATGCATCAGTGCCGGGCGGGCAGGACGTGGTGGTGCCGCCGCAGCAGGAGCAGAGGAAGCCGTCGATGGAGCAGTAGCGCCAGTAGTCGCAGCTGTTCGGGTCACCTGGGTCACCGGCCTTGGGCGCCTCGGCGGCCAGCGCCTTGGAGGTGCGGTCGATCGGCAGGATGATCGGCAGGGCTGCGCCGGCCACCAGCAGCGAGCCGAAGCGGCCCAGCAGCTTGCGCCGCGAAGTGACGTTGGCCACCTGGCGGGAGGAGCGCTCGAACAGGTTGTCGAGGAATTTCATTCTTGTTCTCTCCGTGATCAGTGGCTGTGGCCGTGGCTGGCGTCGTGGGCGTGCACGCCGTTGTGGCTGTGGCCATTCATGTACTGCTGCAGGGTGGCGCTGCCCAGGTGCTCGACCTCGAACAGGCTGTCCAGGTGCTCGCGGGAGTTCACCAGGCCCTTGGCGCGCAGGATGCCCTTGCTGTCGATCAGCGCGGCGTAGGGCAGCTTGCCGATCTGGTAGGTCATGCCGACTTCCGGGCCGACCACGTAGGCAGCTTTCTCCAGACCATGCTCGGCGATCAGCGCCTGCTGGGCGGCCATGTCACCGTCGCTGACGTAGACCACGTCCAACTCGCCGGCCTTGTCCTTGGCGATGGACTTGATCGCCGGCAGCAGCGATTTGCAGATCGGGCAGGTCGGCGAGAGGAAGAACAGCAGTTGTCCGCGCTCACCTTCATAGCCGAAGTTGACCGGACGACCGTGACGGTCGGCGGCGGTGACTTTCGGCGCGGGCTCGTTGACGGCCACGCCCTTGTCGACCATCAGCGCGCCGGCCGGAGCGATGCGGCCGTGCAGGACGCCGATCTGGCGCACCAGCGCCATCACGGTGAAGGCGAGGGCGATGAGCAGCACCCAGAGAAGAATGTTGGAAACGATCAGGCCTTCCATTTGTTCACCTTCCGATGAGTTTGAGCAGACGGGGATGGTTCGCCAGCAGGCTGTCGGCCGCGGCGTACAGGAGCAGGGTGACGGCGCTGGCCGCAAGGATCACGAAGGCGTCGAACACGCCCAGCTCGCGAGCCTGCGGGCTGCCGGCGGCGAGCAGGCCGAGACCGGCGATGATCGCGTTGCGCAGCAGCAGCACCGGGCGCAGCGGTTGCATCTGGCCGGGGCCGGAGCAGCCGCAGTCGATGTCGCGACGACCGCGCCAGAGGTTGATGCCGATGGCGCCGGCATAGAACAGGATCAGCGCCGCGGCGGCCAGGGCTGCGACGTGGCGGCTCGCCGGCACCAGCAGGGCGAAGGCGATAACGCCCTCGACCACTGGCAGCACGCGGGCCACCGGGCCGACGAGCGAGGCTGGCAGCAGGCCGTAGTCTTCGACCTGGCGGGCGAAGCGCATCGGCGCGCGCAGCTTATGGCTGGCGGCGCTGGAGAGCAGCACCGCGACGGCCACCGCACTGGCGATGATCAGGATCGGATCGGAAAACATTTCCGTACCTCTCGGTTGGCTTTCTTGAAAGGCTTAGTGGCTCAGGACCAGGATCGGCGTCTTGGCGATCTTGTCCATGGCGCCGTTGTACTTGCCGGTCTTCAGGTCGAAGATCTGCAGGCCGCCTTCGATGTCGGTGCCCAGCAGCAGCGGCTTGTCGTCGGTGGTGGCGTGCAGGCTCCACACCGGCTTGGGCGCTTCCAGGGTGCCGATCTTCTTCTGCGTCTTCAGGTCGTAGACCCAGATGAACGGGCTCGGGTCTTCCCATTTGCCGGCGCTGTGCTCTTCATGCATCAGCACGTACATGCGGTTCAGCTTGGGCGCTACCGCCATCAACTGCCAGCCGCCAGTGCCCCAGCCTTTCTTGCGCTCTTCGTCGGTGGTCAGCGACCAGCTCGGCAGCATCTTCGGCTTGTCGCCGGAAACGTCCACCGGCTTGACCATGCCGTCGGTGGTGACGAAGAAGTAGGTCTCGCCCACGGCCAGGCCGCGTTCGTTAAGCTTCTCCTTGTTCGGGTCGAAGAACGGCGTCTGGCTGCGGCCGGTTTCCTTGCCGTCGTCGCCGATCCTGGTGATCTGCAGTTGGCCGTCACCGCACAGCGAGGCGAAGGCGCGCTTGCCCACCGGGTAGTTGAGCACGCAGCCGCTGATGGCGATCTCGCTGGCGACCTTTTTCTCTTGCGTGTCGACCACGGTGACCGAGGTGGACGGGGTGAAGTTGTAGATGTAGACGAAGCGATCGTCCGAGCTGGTGCCCAGGGCGTACTTCTGGGTCAGGATCGAGGCGCGCTTGGCCGGGATTTCCACTTCCCACTTCGGACGCAGGTTCGAGGTGTCCCAGGCGGTCAGCACGTCGGTGCGCACGCCGCGGGTGCCGCGGGAGTAGAAGGTGTCGGCGGAATACAGGGTCTTGGCGTCGTGGCTCAGGGTGGACGGCGCGACGAAACCGGTGCTGACCATGCCCAGCATCTTCTTCTGCTCGGGGTCGACGACGGTGACGCGGCCGGCGATGAAGTTCTCGAACTCCACGTCGACGATGTAGGCGCGGTGCGGCGAGGGCGGGAATGGCAAGACGGTCTCACCGATGCTCTCGGTCGGCAGCTCGGCCTGGGCTGCGCCCATCGCGATGCATGTGGCCAGCGCGAGGACCGATGGAGCGAGGAACCTGGCGACGCTCATTGGCGGGTACTCCCTTTTTCTTGTTGGCGGGCTTTCGGTTGTTTTCAGGCCGCCTGCCCAGCGCAGGCAGCGGACGGAACAGTGAGCAGAGTCTGCCTGCGTCGGGGCAGGGCGGACTTGTTGTCCGTGCCATTTCCTTGTCTGGGGGTGACAGCGTGTCGTAGGCAGAAAGTGCAGATCGCCGCTGCGCTTCGCGGCAGGAATTCCGCCGAACGGCAGTGATCAATGTCAGGGGATTCGTCTGTTTTGGTGCGAAAAGGCTGCAGAGTGCCCCGAAAATCCGCACAATGCACATTTGAGCTATCTTGAAACGCCGTTACACCCACCGGAAGTGTGCATTGTGAACAGTTCACAATGTTCGACATGCTCAAAATTTCCGCGTCGTTCCTGATTGGCTTTTCCGGCCCGCTATTTGCGTTGGGCCGGGAGTCCTCAACCAATCCTCGCGGATGCTCCCCCGATGAAAAAAACCTCGATGAGTTCCCCCAGTGAGTTCCCCCTGAGCGCGACGCCCAGGGAAGGGCGCAAGGGCCTGCTGCCCATCGCCATGGTCCTGTTCAGCTTCACCTTCTTCACCGGCACCATGTTCGCCGGCGGCAAGATCGGCATGGCCTTCGATTTCGTCGACATGCTCTGGGTCGCCTTCATCGGCAACGTGCTGCTCGCCATCTACGCCGCCGCCCTGGGCCTGATCGCCTCGCGCAGCGGCCTGAACACCGTGCTGATGGGCCGCTTCTGCTTCGGCGAGCGCGGCAGCAAGCTGTCCGACTTCCTCCTCGGTTTCGCGGAACTGGGCTGGTACGCCTGGGGCACCGCCACCGTCGCCATCGTGCTGGTGAAGATGCTGAGCCTGCCCGAGTGGCTGAACATTCCGCTGATGGTGGTGTTCGGCCTGCTGTTCTCGATCACCGCGATCATCGGCTTCAAGGGCCTGGACATCATGTCCCGCGTGTCGGTGCCGCTGATGTTCATCCTGTTGGTGGCGTCGATGGTCATCGCCACCAACCATGCTGGCGGCTGGAGCGGCCTGCTGGCGAAGGAGCCGAGCCAGACCCTGACCTTCTCCGCCGCCGTGACCATGGTCTTCGGCACCTTCGCCAGCGGCGCGACCCAGGCCACCAACTGGACGCGCATGGCCCGCAGCGGGCGCATCGCGGTGATCGCCAGCGTGGTCGCCTTCCTCATCGGCAACGGTTTGATGATCGTCGCCGGCGCCTGGTGCGCCATCGTCTACCAGAACGCCGACATCGTCGAAGTGATGGTGCTGCAGGGCCTGTCCTTCGCCGCGGTGATCATGCTCTGCCTGAACCTGTGGACCATCCAGGGCCCGACCATCTACAACGTTTCCGCCGCCGCCTGCCACCTGGTGCGCAGCGAGCGCCGCCGCAGCATGACCCTGCTGGCCGCCGGTATCGGCATCATCCTCGCCATCGGCGGCATGTACGAATGGCTGATCCCGTTCCTGGTGCTGCTGGGCTCGATCATCCCGCCGCTGGGCGGCGTGATCATGGCCGACTTCTGGTACCGCAACCGCGGCGAGTACCCGGCGCTGGTAGGCACGCACATCCCGGCCTTCAACGTCTCGGGCCTCGCGTCCTACGCGGTCGGCGCCGGCCTGGCCTACGCCTCGCCATGGATCGCGCCGCTGGTGGGCATCGCCGCCTCGGCCCTCTGCTACATCGCCCTCACCGAAGTCACCCGCGCCCGTGCGCCGGTGGCCGAGCCGCGCGCTTGAGCCTGAGCGTCGAGGAAATCCTCCGCCTGCCGGGGCTGGAAAGCCTCGCGCTGCGAGCCGGCGCGCGCAACCTGCATCGCAGCGTGCGCTGGTCCTACGTGGCGGAGAACGTCGGCATTGCCGACTGGGTGATGGGCGGCGAGCTGGTGTTCGTCACCGGCATCAACCACAGCCGCGACGAAGCCAACCTGCTGGAGCTGGTGCGCGAAGGCGTCGCCAGCGGCATCGCCGGCATCGTCATCCTCACCGGCGACGAGTTCATCCAGCGCATTCCCCAGTCCGTGATTCATTTGGCCGAATCCGAGGGCCTGCCGCTGATCGAGCAGCCCTACGCGCTGAAGATGGTCATCGTCACCCACCTGATCGGCACGGCGCTGGTGCAGATGACCCAGGTGAAGACTTCGCGCCGCGACATCCTCGGCCAATTGCTCAGCGGCGACTTCCCCAGCCTGGAAATCGTCCGGCGCCGTGCGCAACACCTGCAGTTGCCGCTGGAGGTCCCGCGTCGCCTGGTGGCGTTGCGGCTGTCGGGCGTCGACACACTGTTCCAGCAGCACGATCCCGAAGAGGCCGAACGCGCGCTGCAGCTGACGCGTCAACGCCTGCTCGATCACCTGGAAAACTGGCAGCAGGAACGCCCGGAGCGCCTGCCGGTGGTGATTCAGGGCGATCTTTTCGTCCTGTTGCTAGCCCACGCCGAGCGCGCCGAATTGCACGCCCTGGCTGCCGAACTGCAGCAGCAACTGGCACCGCTGCGTGTTTACCTCGGTCTTTCCGCCTGCGCCGATAGCTGCGCGGAATATCCCCGTGCGCTGCTCGAAGCGCGCCAGGCCCTGGACGTTGCCGAAGGCATGCAGGCGCCCGGTGGCTTCTGCGACTACCGTGAGCTGGGCGTGCTGCGCCTGCTGCGGGCGATCCCCGATCGCGCGGTGGTCGAGCAGTTCATGAAAGACACCCTCGGCCCGCTCTCGGAGCCGGGGCGCAAACAGCCGCACCTGCTGATCGAGACGCTCGACGCGCTCGTCCAGGAGAACGGCAACGCGCTCAGGGCGGCACAGCGCCTGGGCATTCACCGTAACACCCTGAACCAGCGGATCGCGCGCATCGAGGCCCTGAGCGGCCAGTCCCTGGACGACGCGCAGTTCCGCCTGAATACCTCCGTGGCGCTGCTCATCTGGCGTATGTCCACTGCGCCGCGCCACGAATAGCCTGAAGAGGAACAAGCGCCCATGAAGATCATCAACGCCTCGCTGCGCAAGCAGACCGGCCTGTTCACCATCCGCTGCGACGGCGACGTCATTGCCGACGTCGTCCAGCAAGCCGGCACCGTCACCGCCAGCGGCGACGACATCGACGCCTGTGGCAACCTGGCCATCGCTCCGCTGGTGGAGCCGCACATCCATCTGGACGCCACCCTGACCGCCGGCGAGCCGGAGTGGAACATGAGCGGCACGCTCTTCGAGGGCATCGAGCGCTGGGCCCAGCGCAAGGAAACCATCACCCACGAGGACACCAAGTCCCGCGCCCACACCACCATCCGCATGCTGGCAGCCCACGGCATCCAGCACGTGCGCACCCACGTCGACGTGACCGATCCGACCCTGGCCGCGCTCAAGGCCATGGTGGAAGTCCGTGAAGAGGCGCGCCACCTGGTGGACCTGCAGATCGTCGCCTTCCCACAGGAAGGCATCGAGTCCTACGAGGGCGGCCGCGAGCTGATGGAGGAGGCGATCCGCCTGGGCGCGGACGTGGTCGGCGGTATCCCGCACTTCGAGAACACCCGCGAGCAGGGCGTCAGCTCGATCAAGTTCCTCATGGACCTGGCCGAGCGCACCGGCTGCCTGGTGGACGTGCACTGCGACGAGACCGATGACCCGAACTCGCGCTTCCTCGAAGTGCTTGCCGAAGAAGCCCGCGTGCGCGGTATGGGCGGTCGCGTCACCGCCAGTCACACCACGGCCATGGGTTCCTATGACAACGCCTACTGCTCCAAGCTGTTCCGCCTGCTCAAGCGCTCGGGCATCAACTTCGTCTCCTGCCCGACCGAGAGCATCCACCTGCAGGGCCGCTTCGACACCTTCCCGAAACGCCGTGGCGTGACCCGCGTGGCCGAGCTGGACCGCGCCGGCATGAACGTCTGCTTCGGCCAGGATTCGATCAAGGACCCGTGGTACCCGCTGGGCAACGGTAACATCCTGCGCGTGCTGGATGCCGGCCTGCACATCTGCCACATGATGGGCTTCGACGACCTGCAGCGCGCCCTGGACCTGGTCACCGACAACAGCGCCCGCGCGCTGAACCTCGGCGCGCGCTACGGCATTGCCGCCGGCCGTCCGGCCAACCTGCTGGTGCTGGGTGTGGACAGCGACTACGAAGCGGTGCGCCAGCAGAGCAAGGCGCTGTATTCGATCCGCCATGGCCGCGTGCTGATGAAGCGCGAGCCGGAACGGGTGGAGCTGATCGAGGGCTGATGGGCTTTTCGCAGGAGCGAGCTTGCTCGCGAACCCAGGCCTCGCAGCGGGGCGGTTCGCGAGCAAGCTCGCTGCTACAACAGCCCTCGCTCAGTCATCTGGTGGAAGGCACCTGGATGCAGGGCAGGGCGCCGGTCGTGTCGGCATGCGTAGGAGAGGATTCTGTCCGCGATGAGTTCAAAGCGCGCCGGAGCACATCGCGGACGGAGTCCGCTCCTACAGGATCAAGAGCCCTCGCCCTGAAAGGAGAGGGCTGGGGTGAGGACTGCACCGGCACGTGCTGGCCCAGCCTTTGGGCGGATAACCCGTTCCGGGTTATCCGCCCAAAGGCAGCGGTCGGTCAGCGCCGTAGGGCGAATAACGCCGAAGGCATTATCCGCCGCAGGCACGGATGCCCGCTCAGGGCTCCATCGCCATCCCCACCCCGAAGCGGTTCCAGGCATTGATGGTGGCGATCGCCAGTGTCAGGTTGACGATCTCCGCCTCGCTGAACTGCTCGCGCAGAGCGTCGAACTGATCCTGCGGGGCATGTTTTTCCGGCAGGCGGGTGAGGCTTTCCACCCAGGCCAGCGCCGCGCGCTCACGTTCAGTGAAGAAACGGGTTTCCTCCCAGACGCTCAGGGTCTGCAGCCGTGCCTCGGTCTCGCCGGCCTTGCGGGCGTCATTGGCGTGCATGTTCACGCAGTACGCGCAGCCATTGATCTGCGAGGCGCGCAGACGCACCAGTTCCAGCAGCGAGGTTTCCAGGCCTGACTTGGCCAGGGCCTGCTCCAGGCCGAGCATGGCCTTGTAGGCGTCGGGGGCGGCCTTGGGCCATTCGATTCGTGCGCTCATGGCGATCTCCAGTGAGGCCCGCGGGCGTGCGGGAATGGAGCCAAGTTACCGTCTGTAGCCTGGTCTTCGAATAGCCAATTCCCGGCAATACCGGCAGACCAATGAAGGCCATTCAACGGACATGGTCGACCGCCGTTCTAGTACCAAGGGAGTAGACGGGAGCATCCAAAGCAGGATTCGACCGCCGGCCGCGCGTTCTTAACATCCTCATCACTGGCGTCGTTCCATGCGCCAAGCCTTGCCAAGCATCTCGATGAGAGGATGAAGTGATGAACAACAAGAACGTGCTGTGTGGCCTGCTGTTAGTGGCCGGCCTGGGTGTCTCGGGTCTGGCCCTGTCCCACGGCAATGTGACCCCCCAGGCAGTGGATACCTCGGGGCTGGAACCGCTGGGCAAGGAATGGCGCGACACCAACCCCTACCGTGAGCCCTATGCCAACCACGCCAAGGCGGTGGAAATCGGCGCATCGGCCTACAACCAGAACTGTGCGCGCTGCCATGGACTGGAAGCCAAGTCCGGCGGCATCGCCCCCGACCTGCGTATGCTCGATCCCGGCGCCGAGGGTGACGAGTGGTTCAAGGAGCGGGTGATCAACGGCGCCGTGCGTGACGGTGCGGTGTACATGCCGAAGATGGCCGACTACATCAGCCAGGAAGGGCTCTGGGCGATCCGCACCTACCTGGACAGCGTGCACGTGGAAGAGTGACCGCCATGCGCCTGCCCAATCGGCTGATCGGCGTGCTCCTGTGCTTGCTGCTGGGGCAGGCGCAGGCCGGGGTCCGCCCCTACGAGGACATGGTCGCCAGCGGCGTGCTGCGAGTGGCCGTGTACGAGAACTTCCCGCCCTACAGCTTCATGCAGGGCGGGCAGCCGCGCGGCATCGACATCGACCTGGCGACGCGTTTGGCCAGCGGGCTGGGCCTGCGCGCGGAATTCCTCTGGGTCACGCCGGGCGAGCGCCTCGACGACGACCTGCGCAACTTCATCTGGAAAGGCCATTACCTGCGCCCCGGCGTGGTCGCCGATGTGATGCTGCGCGTGCCCTACGACCGCCAGTATGCCAACCGGCGCAACGATGTCGGCGAGTTCGCCAACGAGCAGGTGGTGATGTTCGGCCCCTACCAGCGCGAGCGGTGGCAGGTCGTCAATGACGACCGCCGGCTGCCGAAGGTCGACACCATTGCCGCCTTCCGCGAACACCCCATCGGCGTCGAACTGGACAGCGTGCCGTCCTTCTACCTGACCTCGGTGCTCGGCGGCCAGCTCAGCCGCATGACCGTGCATTTCCCCAGCACCCAGGCGGCCTTCGACGGCATGCGTGCGGGCAAGGTGGATGCGGTGATGGCCTTGCGTGGCGAGCTGGACTGGATGCGCGCCCAGGCCGCCGATGAACACCTGAAGAACGCCGAGAACACCTATCCCAACCTTGGTCAGCCCGAGTGGGACATCGGCATGGCGGTACACGAAAGCAACCGCCAGCTCTCCAACGCCCTGGACGGCGAGATGGAAGAACTGGTGCGCAGCGGCGAGATGGAAAAGCTCTATGCGGCCTACGGCGTGCGCTACGAACTGCCGGGGCTCTATCAGGACGTGCAGTGAGGGAAACAGGATGCACCGGCGCCACGTATTGCTCGGGATGTGCGCGTTGCCGCTTCTGGCAGCGGCGGTGGAGGGCGACCCGATGCCCTCGGTGATGTGGGAGTACCACCACAAGCGCCTGCTGAATGGCGAGCCCTACGTCTTCGATGAGCGGGTGAAGCTGGGCGTACCGCCGTTCGCCGAGGACTCCCGCCAGGTTCCGGTGGAAGTGGACGCCCGCGCCTTGCCGGGGCGCTTCGACCGCCTGCTGCTGTGGGCCGAGCTGAACCCGATTCCCCACGTGCTGACGCTCTATCCCGGCGAGCACCTGGAGCCTTTGCTGGCCGTGCGCATCCGCATCGAACAGGCCACGCCGATCCGCGCCGCGCTGCGGGACGAGAAGGGCGTCTGGCACGTCGGCTCGGCCTGGATCGACGCCGCCGGTGGCGGCTGCACCGCGCCCAGCGTGGTGCGCGCGCAGCCGGGCTGGGAGGATCGGCTTGGCCAGGTTCACGGCGAGTCCTATCCCAGGGGCGAGTACAGCCGCGTGCGCCTGTCGGTGTCGCACCCGATGGACAACGGCCTGGTCGGCGGCATCCCCGAATTCTACCTGGACCACGCCGAGCTGCGCGGGCCGGGCGGGGAAGTCTTCGCTCGGCTGGACCTGTTCCCGGCGGTGAGCGAGAACCCGACGTTCACCTTCGAGGTGCGCGGCCACCCACACACCGAACTCTGGTTGCACGACAACAACGGCAACGAATTCCAGGCCGCTCTGCCTTGACGAGGTGTCCATGCGTTTCCTGCTGATCGCCCTCGCGTGCCTGTGCCTGCCGGCACTGGCCGACCTGCAGTACCACCTTCAACCCCGGCAGATCGCCGACGGCACCTGGCTGGTGGAAGGCAGCACCGACAACTTCGGCAAGGACAATGGCGGCGCCATCGTCAACGTCGCCTTCGTGGACACCGGCGACGGTGTGCTGGTGATCGATACCGGCCCGTCGAAACGCTATGGCGAAGCCCTGCGCGAGCTGATCCAGCAGACCACCGGCAAGCCGGTGAAGCGCGTGCTGCTGACCCATCATCACCCCGATCACGTGCTGGGCAACCAGGCCTTCACCGACGTGCCCATCGGCGCACTGGCAGGCACCGGCAGACTGCTGAAGGAGCAGGGCAACGCCATGGCGGAGAACATGTACCGCCTGGTGGGCGACTGGATGCGCGGCACGGAAGTGGTGTTGCCTACCGAGACAGTGGAGCCGGGCAGCCTGCAGATGGGCGATCACCGGTTCCGGCTGGTGGGGCTGCGCGGGCATACCGGTGCGGACCTGGCGATCCTCGACGAAGCCACTGGCGTGCTGTTCGCCGGGGACATCGTGTTTTACCAGCGTGCGCTGACCACGCCGAACAGTCCGGGGCTGGACGTGTGGCTGGGGGATCTGGGTACGCTGGAGAAACTGCCGTGGAAGCTGATCGTCCCTGGCCATGGGCCCATCGCCACGGATACTGCGCCGTTCGCCCAGATGCGCGACTACCTCGGCTGGCTCGACAGCGTCATGCGCGATGGCATCGCCCAGGGCGCGGACATGAACGACCTGTTGCGTACGCCGATTCCCGAGCGTTTTGCCGGGGTCAGCCTGACGCGCTATGAGCTGATCCGCAGCGTCAGCCATCTGTATCCGCGGTATGAGCAGAAGGCGCTGCCGCGCGTCGACGAGCAGTGACTGCACTTTCGCATGACCAACTGTCTTCCTCTGAAGGTCTGTACCTGGGATTTCCCTCTCCCTAACCCTGGCTACGCGCCCCGCTCCGAAGGGCGAGGGCGAGAGAGAGGGCATGCCCCGGCGCGATACTCCGGTAGGAGCGGATTCTGTCCGCGATAGGTTCGCATCGCGCCGGATGCCATCGCGGACGGAGTCCGCTCCTACGCGCGCCCCTATTTTCGCGCCTCTGCAGCCCGGTATTGCTACCAAGGAACTAGGAAATTCGGCACTGCGTTCAATTGTTGGCCCACCGTAGCAAACCAAGAATCTGCGACAGACCGGGACATTTTCCCGGGTACAACAACAATCGCAGAGGCGCACCGCCATGAGACAGCTTCAACCTTTCGCCCGCACCGTGCTGTTCACCGCCATCAGCCTGGCCTGCCTGGGCGCCCACGCCGGGGTGACCGACCAGGACATCAGTGACGCCGCCAAGCGCACCGACCAGATCGTGGTCAACGGGATCAACCAGCAGGGCCAGCGCTTCAGCCCGCTGAATACCCTGAACAGCGACAACGTGAAGGAGCTGCGGCCGGTCTGGGCGCTGTCCTTCGGCGGCGAGAAGCAGCGCGGCCAGCAGGCGCAACCGCTGATCAAGGACGGCGTGATGTACGTCACCGCCTCCTATTCGCGGGTGTTCGCCGCTGATGCGCGCACCGGTCGCAAGCTCTGGCAATACGACGCGCGCCTGCCCGACGGCATCATGCCCTGCTGCGATGTGATCAACCGTGGCGTGGCGCTGTACGGTGACCTGGTGATCTTCGGCACTCTCGATGCCAAGCTGGTCGCCCTGAACAAGGACACCGGCAAGGTGGTGTGGAAGAAGACCGTGGCCGACTACAAGGCCGGCTACTCGATCTCCGCCGCGCCGCTGATCGCCAAGGGCAAGCTGATCACTGGCGTGGCCGGTGGCGAGTTCGGCGTGGTCGGCAAGATCGAGGCCTACAACCCCACCAACGGCGAGCTGCTGTGGAGCCGCCCGACCGTGGAAGGCCACATGGGCTACGTCTACAAGGACGGCAAGGCCATCGAGAACGGCATCTCCGGCGGCGAGGCGGGCAAGACCTGGCCGGGCGACCTGTGGAAGACCGGCGGCGCTGCACCCTGGCTGGGCGGCTACTACGACCCGAGCACCGATTCGCTGTTCATCGGCACCGGCAACCCGTCGCCGTGGAACTCCCACCTGCGGCCGGGCGACAACCTGTACTCCTCCTCGCGCCTGGCACTGAACCCGGAAGACGGCTCGATCAAGTGGCACTTCCAGACCACCCCGCACGACGGCTGGGACTTCGACGGCGTGAACGAGCTGGTGTCCTTCGACTACAAGGACGGCGGCAAGACCGTGCAGGCCGCGGCCACCGCCGACCGCAACGGCTTCTTCTACGTGCTCGACCGCACCAACGGCAAGTTCATCCGCGGCTTCCCCTTCGTCGACAAGGTGACCTGGGCCAAGGGCCTGGACAAGGACGGCCGGCCGATCTACGACGACGCCCACCGTCCGGGCGCGCCGGGCGAGGGCACCGAGAAGGGCTCATCGGTATTCGTTGCGCCGTCCTTCCTCGGCGGCAAGAACTGGATGCCCATGGCCTACAGCCAGGATACCGGCCTGTTCTATGTTCCCTCCAACGAGTGGGGCATGGACATGTGGAACGAGAACATCGCCTACAAGAAGGGCGCGGCCTACCTCGGCGCGGGCTTCACCATCAAGCCGCTGAACGACAAGTACATCGGCGTGCTGCGCGCCATCGATCCGAAGACCGGCAAGCAGGTCTGGCGCTACGAGAACTACGCGCCGCTGTGGGGCGGCGTGCTGGCGACCCACGGCAACTTGGTGTTCACCGGCAACCCCGAGGGCTACCTGATGGCCTTCGACGCCAAGACCGGCAAGAAGCTCTACGAGTTCAACACCGGCTCGGGCGTGATCGCATCGCCGATCACCTGGGAGATGGATGGCGAGCAGTACGTCACCGTGCTGTCCGGCTGGGGCGGCGCGGTGCCGCTGTGGGGTGGCGAGGTAGCGAAGCGGATCAAGGACCTGGACCAGGGCGGGATGATCTGGACCTTCAAGCTGCCGAAGGATCTCGTCGCCAAGAAGTGATGATTCTGTGAGGTGAGCAGAGGGCTGGCCATTGAGCCGGCCCTTTGTTTTTTAGTGGATTTGGCTCGCTTTTGTAGGAGCGGACTCTGCCCGCGAAGTTTTTCGTAGGGTGAATAACGTCTTTAGCGTCATCCGCCGTCTTTTTCGGTGTTTTTGCGCCGCCTCGGCGCGCTGGGATGTTTTCTTGTTTCTCCCCCTCGGGCGACCGACTTTGGCAAACGCCTCCAGCGTAGGCAAAGGTCTCGTCCCGACATCAGGGTCCGGTATCGCTCCGAGGGCGCGTACGAGGGCCATCCCTGCTCCTCTAAGTCCCTCGCGGCATCGATGGCCCCGCTGCTCGGCATCCTGACGGGACTCTGCGCGTGCCTGCGACTCTGGTGCGTGAGCGCAGGGCTGCTTTTTGTAGGAGCGAGCTTGCTCGCGAACCGCTTAACGCCGATGCGGCCGGGTAATTCTGTTCGCGAGCAAGCTCGCTCCTACAAAGGCGGATAGCGTTTCGCGTTATCCGCCCTGCGGGTGTTCATCCTGCAACGTGGGTGCAGTGGTGAGCTTTCGCGGACAAGGTCCGCTCCTACGAAAAGCCATTCGCGGCATTTACTACCAAATGAGTAACCCACCGCTCCCATGGGTGCATTCCGGGGCGGGAAGGGCGCTGCCTAAGATCGCTCCATGACCTGGCCGATTCAGGCCGGGAACCGACAGGAGAGCACCTCATGATCTACGCCGCACCCGGAACCCCAGGCGCCGTCGTCACCCTCAAGCCGCGCTACGGCAACTACATCGGCGGCGAGTTCGTCGCGCCGGTGATGGGCCAGTACTTCAGCAACACCTCGCCGGTGAACGGCGAAGTCATCGCCGAGTTCCCGCGCTCCACTGCCGAGGATATCGAACGGGCACTCGACGCCGCACACGCCGTCGCCGACAGTTGGGGCCGCACCTCGGTGCAGGACCGCGCGCTGATCCTGCTGAAGATCGCCGACCGCATCGAGCAGAACCTGGAGCAGCTCGCCGTCGCCGAAACCTGGGACAACGGCAAGGCCGTGCGCGAAACCCTGAACGCCGACGTGCCGCTGGCCGCCGACCACTTCCGCTACTACGCCGGCTGCATCCGCGCCCAGGAAGGTGGCGCCGCCGAGATCAACGAGAACACCGTCGCGTACCACATCCACGAGCCGCTGGGCGTGGTCGGGCAGATCATCCCGTGGAACTTCCCGCTGCTGATGGCCGCCTGGAAACTCGCTCCGGCCCTGGCTGCCGGCAATTGCGTGGTGATCAAGCCGGCCGAGCAGACGCCGCTGTCGATCATGCTGCTGGCCGAGATCATCGGCGACCTGCTGCCGCCGGGCGTGCTGAACATCGTCCAGGGCTTCGGCAAGGAAGCGGGCCAGGCACTGGCCACCAGCAAGCGCATCGCCAAGATCGCCTTCACCGGCTCCACCCCGGTCGGCTCGCACATCCTCCACTGCGCGGCGGAGAACATCATCCCGTCCACCGTGGAACTGGGTGGCAAGAGCCCGAACATCTTCTTCGAGGACATCATGCAGGCCGAGCCGGCCTTCATCGAGAAGGCCGCCGAGGGCCTGGTGCTGGCCTTCTTCAACCAGGGCGAAGTGTGCACCTGCCCGTCGCGGGCGTTGGTGCAGGAGTCGATCTTCGAGCCGTTCATGGCCGAGGTGATGAAGAAGATCAAGGCGATCAAGCGCGGCAATCCGCTGGACACCGAGACCATGGTCGGCGCCCAGGCTTCGCAGCAGCAGTACGAGAAGATCCTGTCCTACCTCGATATCGCCCAGGGTGAAGGCGCCGAGCTGCTCACCGGCGGCTCCAGCGAGCGCCTGGAGGGCGATTTGGCCAGTGGCTACTACATCCAGCCGACCCTGCTCAAGGGGCACAACGGCATGCGCGTCTTCCAGGAGGAAATCTTCGGGCCGGTGGTGGGCGTCACCACCTTCAAGGACGAAGCCGAAGCCCTGGCGATTGCCAACGACACCGAGTTCGGCCTGGGCGCCGGCGTCTGGACCCGCGACATCAACCGTGCCTGGCGCATGGGCCGTGGCATCCAGTCCGGCCGCGTGTGGACCAACTGCTACCACCTGTACCCGGCCCACGCCGCCTTCGGTGGCTACAAGAAGTCCGGCGTCGGCCGCGAAACCCACAAGATGATGCTCGACCACTACCAGCAGACCAAGAACCTGCTGGTGAGCTACGACATCAACCCGCTGGGCTTCTTCTGACCCTCAGCAGCAAACCGGCGAGCCTTCCCCCATCAGGTTCGCCGGCCCTTTCCGGTGTACCCCGCCTGGCACTCCACCAGGTATCCCTTGTGTCGACGCGCCCGGTTCGGGCGGCCGTCCGCTTCCGTACCCATTCCACGGGTGACGGCCTTCGTCGAACGCGGCTCCGGCCGCGTTTTCTTTTTTCCGGATGGGGCGTTGTTCGCGAGCAAGCCCATCCTGCAAAGCATCCGCAGCGTCCCGTCCTCGCGACACCTGGCACTGTCCCGCGCAACACCTGTAGCGCCCGCACCACCCGCATCGCGTCCGGAAGGAAGCGCCAGAAGCCCCGAACGGCGGGCTCTTCAGCCTGATTCGAACAGCCTGGCACAGCGGTTGCTCTGAGCCTTTCAAGCCGCGGCGAACGACCTGCGGCACCAACAAGAATCGGAGAACCTCCATGAGATCGATTGGCCTGCACGTGCCTTCCGTTCGCCTGCAACCCGCCCTGCGTCATTCCCTGCTGACCGTCTCACTGCTGATGGCCGGTCTGTCCGCCGACCTCCAGGCTGCTGAAACCCCCGCCAATGTCGACGGCAAACGCATCGCCGCCGCCGACAGTGAGCCGGGCAACTGGATGTCCACCGGCCGCACCTACGACGAGCAGCGCTTCAGCCCGCTCAAGCAGATCGACCAGAGCAACGTCGGCAGCCTCGGCCTGGCCTGGAGCCACAAGCTGGACATCGACCGAGGCGTGGAAGCCACACCCATCGTGGTCGATGGCGTGATGTACACCACCGGGCCGTTCTCCATCGTCTACGCGCTGGACGCCCGCACCGGCGAGCAACTGTGGAAGTACGACCCGCAGTCCGACCGCAGCCGCGCCGGCGAGGCGTGCTGCGACGCGGTGAACCGCGGCGTGGCGGTGTGGAAGGGCAAGGTCTACGTCGGCGTGCTCGACGGTCGCCTGGAGGCCATCGACGCCAGGACCGGCAAGCGCGTGTGGAGCGTCGATACCCGCACCGACCCGTCGCGCAGCATCACCATCACCGGCGCGCCGCGCATCGTGAAGGGCAAGGTGATCATCGGCAACGGCGGCGCAGAGTTCGGCGTGCGCGGCTACATCACCGCCTACGACGCCGAGACCGGCAAGCAGGACTGGCGCTTCTTCACCGTCCCCGGCGACCCCAAGGAAATGCCCAAGGGCAAGGGCATGGAAATCGCCGCCAAGACCTGGTTCGGCGACAACTACGCCAAGCAGGGCGGTGGCGGCACCGTGTGGGACTCGATGTCCTACGACCCGGAGCTGAACCTGCTGTACATCGGCGTCGGCAACGGCTCCTCATGGAACCCGCGCATCCGCAGCGAAGGCAAGGGCGACAACCTGTTCCTCTCGTCCATCGTGGCGATCAACCCGGACAACGGCGAGTACGTCTGGCACTACCAGACCACGCCGGGCGACGCCTGGGACTACACCGCCACCCAGCACATCATGCTGGTGGACCTGGAGATCGACGGCAAGCCGCGCAAGGTGCTGATGCAGGCGCCGAAGAACGGCTTCTTCTACGTCATCGACCGCGCCACCGGCGAGCTGCTCTCGGCGAAGAACTTCATCCCGATCAACTGGGCCAACGGCATCGACATGAAGACCGGCCGGCCGATCCGCAACGAAAAGGTTGCCGAATACTGGAAGGACCCGCAGAAGAAGGCGCGCCTGATCCAGCCGGCCTTCTGGGGCGCCCACGACTGGCAGCCCATGTCGTACAACCCCAACACCGGCCTGGTGTACATCCCGGCGCACATCATGTCGGCGATGTACCAGGACGTCGACGGCGCGCCGCCGCGTTCCAGGTTCAAGAGCATCTACCAGCTCGACGTCAACACCGGGATGATGCCCGAGGACCCGGAGGGCCTGCGCAAGATCGCCGACACCTGGACCGGCAAGCTGATCGCCTGGGACCCGGTGAAGCAGGAAAAGCGCTGGGAAGTGCCCTACAGCACTATCTTCAACGGCGGCACCCTGAGCACCGCCGGCAACCTGGTATTCGAAGGCACCGCCGACGGCCGCGTGGTGGCCTACGCCGCCGAGTCCGGCAAGAAGCTCTGGGAGTCCCCGGCCAATACCGGCGTAATGGCCGCGCCCATCACCTATGAGGTGGACGGCGAGCAGTACGTGACCTTCATGGCCGGCTGGGGCGGCGCCTTCTCCACCTTCGCCGGCGCCCTGTCGTTGCGCGCCGGGGTGAAGCCCAACGCCCAGGTGCTGACCTACAAGCTTGGCGGCACCGCCAAGCTGCCGGACATCAACTACAAGTGGGCCGACCGCAAGCCCGAGCCGCCGGCGCTGACCGGCACCTCCGCGCAGATCGACCAGGGTCGCGAGCTGTTCAACTCCAGTTGCTCGCAGTGCCACGGCATCAACGCCATCAGCGGCGGCGTGGTGCCCGACCTGCGCACACTCAGCGCGGAAAACCACCAGCGCTTCCTCGGCATCGTCTATGGCGGCCGCATCCCCGACGGCATGCCCTCGTTCCAGGGCCATCTCGACCTGCAGCAGGCCGAGGCGGTGCACCAGTACCTGATCAAGCGCGCCTACGACCTCAAGGAACAACTGGCCGGCGCACAGAAGACCGCCGCCAAGTGACCGCTCTACAAGAAGCATTCCCGCAGGAGACCGACTCATGACTGACGTAACGACCTACCAGCACTACATCGACAACCGCTTCGTCGCCGGCGAGCCGTTGATCGAAGTGCACAACCCGGCCAACGGCGAGCTGCTGGCGCGCATCCCCGAGGCCAGCGTCGCCCAGGTGGACAGCGCCATCGGCGCTGCCCGCGCGGCGCAGAAAGCCTGGGCGGCCAAGCCTGCCATCGAGCGTGCCGGTTACCTGCGCAGGATCGCCGAGAAGGTCCGCGCCAACGCGCCACGCCTGGCGAAGATCATCACCGCCGAGCAGGGCAAGGTGCCGGCGCTGGCGGAAGTGGAAGTGAACTTCACCGCCGACTACTTCGACTACATGGCCGAATGGGCGCGCCGCCTGGAGGGCGAGGTGCTGACCAGCGACCGCGTCGGCGAGCACGTTTTCCTGCTGCGCAAGCCGCTGGGCGTGGTGGCCGGCATCCTGCCGTGGAACTTCCCGTTCTTCCTCATCGCGCGGAAGATGGCGCCGGCCCTGCTGACCGGCAACACCATCGTCATCAAGCCCAGCGAAGAAACTCCGATCAACTGCTTCGAGTTCGCTCGCCTGGTGGCGGAGACCGACCTGCCCAGCGGCGTGTTCAACGTCGTCGGCGGCACCGGGGCCAGCGCCGGCAGCGCGTTGACCAGCCACGCCGGCGTCGACCTGATCAGCTTCACCGGCAGCGTCGCCACCGGCTCGCGGATCATGGCCGCGGCCGCGCCGAACATCACCAAGCTGAACCTGGAACTGGGCGGCAAGGCGCCGGCCATCGTCCTCGCCGACGCCGACCTGGAACTGGCGGTGAATGCCATCAAGGCCTCGCGGGTGATCAACACCGGGCAGGTGTGCAATTGCGCCGAGCGCGTCTACGTGCAGCGCCAGGTGGCCGACCAGTTCATCGAGAAGATCGCCGCCGCCATGGCCGCCACCCGCTTCGGCGACCCGAACGTGCAGGCCGACCTCGACATGGGCCCGCTGGTCAACCGCATCGGTCTGGACAAGGTTGCGCAGATGGTCCGCACGGCGACGGGACAGGGCGCCCAGGTCATCACCGGCGGCGCCGTGGCCGACCTCGGCAAGGGCTTCCACTACCAGCCCACCGTGCTCGCCGGCTGCAGGGGCGACATGGAGATCATGCGCAAGGAGATCTTCGGCCCGGTGCTGCCGATCCAGGTGGTGGACGACCTCGACGAAGCCATCGCCCTGGCCAATGACAGCGACTACGGCCTGACCTCATCGATCTACACCCGCAACCTCAGCGCTGCGCTCAAGGCCAGCCGCGAGCTGGACTTCGGCGAGACCTACATCAACCGCGAGAACTTCGAGGCGATGCAGGGCTTCCACGCGGGCACGCGCAAGTCCGGCATCGGCGGCGCGGATGGCAAGCATGGCTTATACGAGTACACCCATACCCATGTGGTGTACGCGCAGGAGTGAGCTGCCGGTTAGCCCGTGACTGGGCTTAGGCCCTCTCCCTAACCCTCTCCCTGAAGGGAGAGGGGACCGTACGGCGCAGGATGAAACCATGCGATCAGCTGGCACGAGCTGCTCCCTCTCCCTTCAGGGAGAGGGCTGGGGAGAGGGGATCGAGGCACGCACGGAATGTTCAGGCTTAACGAATATCCTTGCTCGAAACACAACACCGTTTTGCTTGAGCGGGCCGTCCTTGCCAGGTGCGGCTCGCTCCTTTTTCCCTGCGCCCGGAGGTGGGCATTGCGTAGGAGCGGGTTAGCCACCTGATCAGCGGACGCAGGGAAAAGGGAAGCGATCAATACACCGCGTTGGGCTGCACGATGCCGTGCTTCTTCATCTTCCGATACAGGGTCGACCGGGCAATGCCGAACTGCTGCGCCACCGCACTGATGTTCCACTGCCGCTCGCGCAGAACCGCCAGCAGGTGGCGCGCCTCGTCGTCGTCCAGGCGAGCGGCGAGGGCGGGCGTGCGGGCAGTCGGCGGTGCTTCGGCAACCGCCATGGGAGCCATCTGATGCAGCTCCATCGGCAAACAATCCAGATCGATGCGACCGTCTTCGGCCAGCGCGGCGGCGTAGCGCAGACAGTTCAGCAATTGGCGGATGTTGCCCGGCCAGGGATGGCCGCGCAGCCGCTCACGCACTGCGCTGTCGAGCTGCAGGTCGCCGCCCAGGCCCGCCAGCAGGTTGTCGATCAGCGCCTCTCGGTCGGTGCGCTCGCGCAGCGCCGGCAGTTGCAGGGTCATGCCGGCGAGGCGGTAGAACAGGTCCTCGCGGAAGCCCCTGGTGCGGATCATTTCCGCCAGGTTCTGGTGGGTTGCCGAGACCACCTGCACGTCCAGCGCCACCGGCGCTTCGGCGCCGAGCGGGAGGATTTCGCGCTCGGCCAGCACGCGCAGCAGGCGCGTCTGCAGGTGCGCCGGCATGTCGCCGATCTCGTCGAGGAACAGGGTGCCGCCGTTGGCCAGTTCCAGCTTGCCCTTCATGCCCTTCTTGCTGGCGCCGGTGAAACTGCCGCCGCGGTAGCCGAAGAGTTCGCTCTCGATCAGGCTCTCCGGAATCGCCGCGCAGTTCAGCGCGACGAAGGGCCCTGCGTGACGCGCGCTGGCCTGGTGGATGGCGCGGGCGAAGGCTTCCTTGCCGGTCCCGGTCTCGCCGGTGACCAGGATGGAAATACCCTTGTCGAGCAGCTTGCGCAGCTTGCGCACGCCGTCCAGCAGGCGCGGGTCGGCGCCGGCGAGGCGGGTGAGGTCGGGGTGCTCCGGACCCTTTGCTGGACGAGGGGCTGGCGCACTGCGGCGAGGCGGGCTGGCCGGCGTGCGCAGGCCGACATCCACCTGCGCGTGGTCGGCCAGGGTGCGCAGACGGATGCCCCGCGCGCCGCCCTGGCTCAGGTCGAGCAACTGGTCGACGTCCGCTTCGAGCAACTGTTCGATGCGGCTGCCCAGCAGTTCGCCCCGGCAGGCAGCGAAGGCGGCATGGTTGGCGCCGATCACCCGGCCCTGTTCGTCGAGGGCAATGAGCTGTTCGTTGGCCAGGTCCGACACCTCGTCACGAGCCTTCACGGAGAGGGTCAGGCGGTCGCGATAGCGCTGGCGAAAGCTGGCGTTCTCGATCAGCCGGGCATACAGGATCACCAGTTGCAGGGTCAGGTACTGCGCATCCTTGGGCCCGTCGTTGTACAGGCAGGTAGCGTTCAGGCAGCCGCGCAGCTGGTGCTGGGCGTCGAAGATCGGCGCCACCGAACAGCTCAGGCGGAAGTTGCTCACCAGGAAGTGCTCCTGGCGGTGGATGGTCAGCGCCTCGCCGGCGGCCAGCGCCGTGCCGATGCCGTTGGTGCCGGCGATGGATTCATCCCAGCGCGCGCCCACGATCAGCCCGGCCTGGGTGTAGCGGTCGCGCTCGCTGGGCAGGCGCGCATCGAGGGTGATACCGCGCTCGTCGCTGAGCAGCACCGCGAAGCCCGCCGGCAGCACGCGACGGGCCAGGCCTGTGACGCCCTGGCTGGCAATCGCCAGGTAGTCCTGGTGCTGGCTCTGGTGTTCGCGGATTTCCCCGGCGGTGAGGATGTGCTTTTCCGCCCGCGCGCGTGGGTCGAGATGGTGCTCCATCACGCTGCGGTACCAGGAGCGCGCGATGGCGCCCTCGGGCTGGATATCACGCTCGCCGAAGTGATCGGCGATGAAGGCGGCAAGGTCGTTCGGGCAGCTTTCCAGGGATTGCGGGTGCATGGTCACTCCCGGTGGCCGTCAGTCGGGCTGCGGCGCGATGTTGTTTTTCGAAACCGATGCGTCGTAGGACCGGTCCTAGGATTGGCTAGTCTAGACCCATGGGTCACGGGCGACGAGAGGCCGAGCAAGGCTTGTGCCGGAACACTTCGCGCGGGGTGCCGAGCCCCGCGCCAGAGCGCCCGCGGCAGTGCGCCGCGGGCGCAACCGGGCAACGGCTGTCGCAGCGATGGGACAGTTGTAGCGGCGGGGCGCGACAGATGTCGCGGGCCCGCTACCAAATCAGGGGGGAATCTCCTTCGAAAGTATCATTCGGAGTGCCTGACCCTGGTGTTTAACTCAAGCAGCCGGGCTCAACCGGCCTACAACAAGAGGACAGACCCATGTGGACCAAGCCTAGCTTCACCGACCTGCGCCTTGGCTTCGAAGTGACCCTGTACTTCGCCAACCGCTGATCCACACGGCCCCGGTCCGCCGGGGCCCCTGCCCACGGGGCACTGCCATGCACATCCGAATTCTCGGGTCGGCCGCCGGTGGCGGCTTTCCCCAGTGGAACTGCAATTGCCGGAACTGTCGCGGCGTGCGAGACGGCAGCGTGATCGCGCAGCCACGCACGCAATCCTCCATCGCGCTGTCCGATGACGGCGCGAACTGGATTCTCTGCAACGCCTCACCCGACATCCGCGCCCAGCTGGCGTCCTTTCCGGCGCTGCAACCGGCTCGGCGCCTGCGCGATTCGGCGATTGCCGCCATCGTCCTGCTGGACAGCCAGATCGACCACACCACCGGCCTGCTCAGCCTGCGCGAGGGCTGCCCGCACGAGGTGTGGTGCACTGAGATGGTCCACCAGGACCTGTCCAGCGGCTTCCCGCTCTTCCCCATGCTGTCGCACTGGAATGGCGGGCTGAAGCACCGGCTCATCGAGCTGGACGAAGAGCCCTTCGTCATCCCGGCCTGTCCGGGCCTGCAGATCACGGCCATCGCCCTGCGCAGCAGCGCGCCGCCGTATTCGCCGCACCGGGGCAACCCGCATCCGGGGGACAACATCGGCCTGTTCATCGAGGACACCTCCACCGGCGGCAAGCTGTTCTATGCGCCGGGCCTGGGCCAGGTGGACGATGCGTTGCTGGCGTGGATGCGCCGCGCCGACTGCCTGCTGGTGGACGGCACGCTCTGGCGCGACGACGAGATGCGCGTCTGCGAAGTGGGCGACAAGCTCGGCAGCGAGATGGGGCACCTGGCCCAGAGCGGCCCCGGCGGCATGATCGAGGTGCTCGACGGCATCGACGGGCCGCGCAAGGTGCTCATCCACATCAACAACACCAATCCCATCCTCGACATCGCCTCGCCCGAACGCGCCGAACTGGACGCACGCGGCATCGAGGTGGCGTTCGACGGCATGGGCATCTTCCTGTGACGGTCCTTCCAGAAGGAGGCTCGCGATGACCCGCGAAGCCATGAGCCCCGCCGAATTCGAGCAGGCCCTGCGCGCCAGGGGCGCCTGCTACCACATCTTCCACCCGTACCACGTGGCCATGTACGAAGGCCGCGCCACCCGCGAGCAGATCCAGGGCTGGGTGGCCAACCGCTTCTACTACCAGGTGAACATCCCGCTGAAAGACGCGGCGATCCTCGCCAACTGCCCGGACCGCGAGGTGCGCCGCGAGTGGTTGCAGCGCATCCTCGACCACGATGGTGCGCCCGGCGAGGAGGGCGGCATCGAAGCCTGGCTGCGCCTGGCCGAATCGGTCGGGCTGGACCGCGAACAGGTGCTGTCCCAGGAGCTGGTGCTGCCCGGCGTGCGCTTCGCCGTGGACGCCTACGTCAACTTCGCCCGCCGCGCCAGCTGGCAGGAAGCGGCCAGCAGTTCGCTGACCGAGCTGTTCGCCCCGCAGATCCACCAGTCGCGTCTGGACAGCTGGCCGCAGCACTACCCGTGGATCGACGCCACCGGCTACGACTACTTCCGCAGGCGCCTGTCCCAGGCACGCCGCGATGTCGAGCACGGCCTGCGCATCACCCTGGAGCACTACCGCACCCGCGAGGCCCAGGAGCGCATGCTGGAAATCCTGCAATTCAAGCTCGACGTGCTCTGGAGCATGCTCGACGCGATGAGCATGGCCTATGAACTTCAGCGCCCGCCCTACCACACGGTGACGAGCGAGCGCGTATGGCACAGGGGGTTGCTGTGATGAGTCTGCCTTCGCTGGACAGCGTACCGGCACTGCGCCGGGGCTTCCGCCTGCAATTCGAACCGGCCCAGGGCTGCCACGTGCTGCTCTATCCGGAGGGCATGGTGAAGCTCAACGACAGTGCCGGGGCCATCCTCGGCCGCGTCGATGGGCAAGCCGACGTCGCCGGCATCATCGATGGCCTGCGTGCCGATTTCCCCGGTGTGCCGGGCATCGACGAAGACATCCTGGCATTCCTCGAGGTGGCTCATGCGCAATTCTGGATCGAGCTGCGCTGACGCGCCGGTAGGGCCGCCGCTCTGGCTGCTGGCCGAGTTGACCTACCGCTGCCCGCTGCAGTGCCCTTACTGCTCCAACCCGCTGGACTTCGCCAGGGGCGGCGAAGAGTTGAGCACCGCGCAATGGGTCGAGGTGTTCCGCCAGGCCCGCGAGATGGGCGCGGCACAACTGGGCTTCTCCGGCGGTGAGCCGCTGGTGCGCCAGGACCTCGCCGAGCTGATCGCCGCCGCGCGCGGGCTGGGCTTCTACACCAACCTCATCACCTCCGGCATCGGGCTCAACGAGACGCGCCTGAAAGCGTTCGCGGACGCCGGCCTCGACCATATCCAGATCAGCTTCCAGGCCGCCGACGAGGAGGTGAACAACCTGCTCGCCGGCTCGCGCAAGGCGTTCGCCCAGAAGCTCGCCATGGCCCGCGCGGTCAAGGCCCACGGCTATCCGATGGTGCTCAACTTCGTCACCCACCGGCACAACATCGACAGCATCGACCGCATCATCGAGCTGTGCATCGAGCTGGAGGCCGACTTCGTCGAGCTCGCCACCTGCCAGTTCTATGGCTGGGCCGAGCTGAACCGTGCAGGGTTGCTGCCGACCCGCGAGCAACTGCAGCGCGCCGAGCGCATTACCGCCGAGTACCGCGAGCGCCTGGCCGCGGAAGGCAACCCGTGCAAACTGATCTTCGTGGTGCCGGACTACTACGAGGAACGCCCCAAGGCCTGCATGGGCGGCTGGGGTAGCGTGTTCCTCGACGTCACCCCCGACGGCACCGCGCTGCCGTGTCACAGCGCGCGGCAGCTGCCGGTGAAGTTCCCCAACGTGCGCGAGCACAGCCTGCAACACATCTGGTATGAGTCCTTCGGCTTCAACCGCTTCCGTGGCGACGCCTGGATGCCCGAGCCGTGCCGCTCGTGCGACGAAAAGCAGCGCGATTTCGGTGGCTGCCGCTGCCAGGCCTTCATGCTCACCGGCGATGCCGAGGCGACCGATCCGGTGTGCGCCAAGTCGGCCCACCACGGGATCATCCTCGACGCCCGCCGCGAAGCGGAAACCGCGGCCGCGCCGCTCAGCGCGCTGACCCTGCGCAACGAGCGAGCCTCGCAGCTGATCTGCAAGGCCTGAGGATGCAGCGCAGCGATTGGAGCGCCGAACGCGCGGTGGCCGCCGCGGGGGACTTTGCCGAACTGCATGTGGCCCACGGCGGGCTGCTGTGGGCTGCCTTTGACCCCGCCAGCGCACGCTGCCGGTTGTTTCTCCGACGTGAAGGGCAGAGTGTCGAGCTGACACCGCCCGGCGCCTCGGTGCGCAGCCGCGTCTATGAGTACGGCGGCGGCTCCTGCTGCGTCACCGCCGACGGCGTGGCCTGGGTGGAAGAGGGCGACCAGCAGGTGCACTGGCTGCGCCTGGGTGGCGTGCCCCGGCCGATCACCCACCGCGACGATTGCCGCTACGGCGACCTGCACTACGTCCCGGCCTGGCATGCGCTGCTGGCGGTGGAGGAAGAGAACGGCAGTGGCGGGGCGGTCCACCGTATCGTCCGCCTCGACGCCGATGGCCGACGCCGGGTGATCGCCGCTGGCGCGGACTTCTACGCCTCCCCGGTGGCCGATGGCAACGCCGGCCGTATTGCCTGGGTGGAGTGGGACCGCCCGCACCAGCCCTGGACGCGAACCCGCCTGTGCGAGTCCTTCGCTGGGGAAGTGCGCTGCCTGGCCGGGCAGGCCCGCCACGAATCCATCCAGCAGCCGCGCTTCGCCGAGGACGGCCGCCTGCACTGGCTGAGCGACTGCGATGGCTACTGGCAGCCGTACCACGAAACCCATGGCGTCGTGCCCTGCGTTGCCGCAGACCACGCGAGCGCGCCATGGCAGCTGGGCGGGCGCACCTTCCTGCCGTTGCCGCGCGGCGAACTGCTGGCGACCCGCTACGAAGAGGGCCGCGGTGTGCTGGTGCTGTATGACGGGCGTGGCGGTGAACGCCGGCTGGCGCAGGAGTACAGCCACTTCCGAGCGCTGGCGGCGGACGAGCGCCATTTCTATTGCATCGCCGCGGCGCCGGACCGCCTGCCGACGCTGCTGGCGATTCGCCGGCTGGACGGTTCCACCCAGGTGTTGGCCGGTGGCGAGAGGCCATTGCCGGAGGCCGAGCTGTCCCGTGGCGAGGCCTTCCACTACCCGGTGGGGGAGGACGAATGCGGCCATGGCTTCTTCTATCCGCCCTACGTCGCGCAAGGGGCGCAGCCGCTGGTGGTGTTCCTGCATGGCGGGCCGACCTCGGCCAGTTACCCGGTGTTCGACGGGCGCATCCAGTTCTGGACGCGCCGGGGCTTTGCCGTCGCCGACATCAACTATCGCGGCAGCAGCGGCTACGGCCGCGCCTATCGCGAACGCCTGCACCTGGGCTGGGGACAGGTCGAGGTCGAAGACATCGGCGCGGCGCTGGATTTTCTCGCCAGGACAGGGCGCATCGACCGCCAGCGGGTATTCGTACGCGGCGCCAGCGCCGGCGGCTATAGCGCGCTGATGGCACTGGCGCGGCTGCCAGGCCTGCGTGGCGGCGCCAGCCTCTACGGCGTCAGCGATCCGCAGGCGCTGGCGCGGGTGACCCACAAGTTCGAGGCGGACTACCTGGACTGGCTGATCGGCGACCCGCAACAGGACGCCGCGCGCTACCGCGAGCGCACGCCTGTGCTGCAGGCCGAACATATCCGCGCGCCGGTGATCTTCTTCCAGGGCGAGCTGGATGCGGTGGTGGTGCCGGCGCAGACCGACGCGATGGTCGATAGCCTGCGCCAGCGCGGTGTGCCGGTAGAGGTTCACCGCTACGCCGGTGAGCGCCACGGCTTCCGCCAAGCCGCCAATCTTGCCCATGCGCTGGAGGCCGAGTGGCGCTTTTATCAGGCGCTGCTGGCGGACTGATACCTGACAGAGACGGCTGTCAGAACCGTCTGCCAAGGTCGCATTGCAATACCTGACGGATGCAGTAGGCTGCCGGAAACATTCCATAACAATAACGACAGAGCCCAAGATGTCCCACGAGCTCAGCCAGCTGCGCAAATTCGTCTCGCCAGAGATCATTTTCGGTGCCGGATGCCGGCACAATGTCGCCAATTACGTGAAAACCTTCGGCGCCCGCAAGGTGCTGGTGGTGTCGGACCCCGGTGTACTTGCCGCCGGCTGGGTCGCCGACATCGAAACGAGCCTGGCCGCCCAGGACATTCCCTTCTGCCGCTACACCGACGTTTCACCCAACCCGCGCGTGGAAGAGGTGATGCGCGGCGCCGACTTCTATCGCAGCCAGGGCTGCAACGTCATCGTCGCGGTCGGCGGCGGCAGCCCCATGGACTGCGCCAAGGGCATCGGCATCGTCGCCGCCCACGGCCGCAATATCCTCGAATTCGAAGGCGTGGACACCCTGCGCGTGCCCAGCCCGCCGTTGATCCTGATTCCCACCACCGCCGGCACCTCGGCGGACGTCTCGCAGTTCGTGATCATCTCCAACCAGGACGAGCGGATGAAGTTCTCCATCGTCAGCAAGGCGGTGGTACCCGACGTGTCGCTGATCGACCCGGAAACCACGCTGACCATGGACCCCTTCCTCTCCGCCTGCACCGGCATCGACGCGCTGGTGCACGCCATCGAGGCCTTCGTCTCGACCGGCCATGGCCCGCTCACCGACCCCCACGCGCTGGAGGCCATGCGGCTGATCAACGGCAACCTGGTGCAGATGATAGCCAACCCGGCGGACATTGCCCTGCGCGAGAAGATCATGCTGGGCAGCATGCAGGCGGGGCTGGCGTTCTCCAATGCGATCCTCGGCGCGGTGCACGCCATGTCCCACAGCCTGGGCGGCTACCTCGACCTGCCGCACGGGCTGTGCAATGCCGTGCTGGTGGAGCACGTGGTGGCCTTCAACTACAGTGCCGCGCCCGAGCGCTTCAAGGTGATTGCCGAGACCTTCGGCATCGACTGCCGCGGCATGAACCATGCGCAGATCCGCCAGCGCCTGGTGGAACACCTGATCGCCCTGAAGAACGCCGTGGGCTTCCACGAAAGCCTGGGCCTGCATGGCGTGGGCAGTTCCGACATTCCCTTCCTTTCGCGCCACGCGATGCAGGACCCTTGCATCCTCACCAACCCTCGCGAGTCCAGCCAGCGCGATGTGGAGGTGGTGTATGGCGAGGCCCTCTGACGAGCAGCAGCAACAGGCCCTGGCCGGGCTGCTCGGGCTGGGCAGCCATTCCGCGCGCAAGAGCCACTACCCCGAACTGGTGGCGCGGCTGGAAGAACTGGAGGCCGAGCGCAACCGCTACAAGTGGCTGTTCGAGCACGCCGTCCATGGCATCTTCCAGGCCAGCCTGAACCAGGGCCTGCGCGCCGCCAACCCGGCGCTGGCGCGGATGCTCGGCTACGACGACCCGCAGCAGGTGCTGTGGAACCTGCAGGACATGGCCAGCCAGCTGTTCGTCGGCGGCGAGGCGGAGATGCGCCGCATCCGCGCGTTGCTGCGCGAGCGCGACGGCCTGTTCGGCTACGAGACGCGTCTGCGCCGCCGCGATGGCAGCCACGTGATCGTTCTCATGAACCTGCTGATCAAGCCGGATGAAGAGGGCCTGGTGGAAGGCTTCGTCGCCGATATCACCGAGCGCGTGCAGGCCCAGCAGCGTCTGCAGAGCCTCAACGAAGAGCTGGAACAGCGCGTCGCCGAGCGCACCCGTGAGCTGGAAGGGCTGAACCAGCAATTGCGCGAGGCCCGCGATGCCGCCGAGGCGGCCAACAATAGCAAGGACAAGTACCTGGCCGCCGCCAGCCACGACCTGCTGCAACCGCTGAACGCGGCGCGCCTGCTGGTTTCCACCCTGCGCGAGCGCAAGCTGCCGGACGCCGAGCAGGTGCTGGTGGAGCGCACGCACCAGGCGCTGGAGGGCGCCGAAGACCTGCTCACCGACCTGCTGGAAATCGCCCGCCTGGACCAGAGCGCGATCCGTCCGGACCTGGAGGTGTACCCGCTGGACGAGCTGCTCGGCCCGCTGGTCTCGGAGTTCGACGAAGTGGCCCGCGCCGCCGGGCTGCGCCTGCGCTCGCGGATCCCCGCGCTGGCGGTGCGCACCGATCACCGCCTGCTGTCGCGCATCCTGCGCAATTTCCTCAGCAACGCCTGCCGCTACACCGAGCGTGGCAGCGTCATGCTCGCCGCGCGCCGGCGTGGTGAGAACGTGCGCCTGGAGGTCTGGGATACCGGGCGCGGGATTCCGGCGGACCAGCTGCAAGCCATTTTCCTCGAATTCAACCAGCTCGATGCCGGCCGCGCGGCGGATCGTCGAGGGGTCGGGCTGGGGCTGGCGATCGTCGACCGCATTGCCGGCATCCTCGGTTGCCGGGTGCAGGTGCGCTCGGTGCCGGGACGCGGTTCGGTGTTTTCCATCCAGGTGCCGCTGGTGCGCGATCTGCCGCAGCCGGCTCTGGCGGAGAACGGTCCGCGCCCGGTCACCGGGGACCCGCTACCGGGCCGGCGCCTGCTGGTGATCGACAACGAGGAGGCGATTCTCGCCAGCATGGCGGCGCTGCTCGGGCAGTGGGGCTGCGAGGTGCTGGTGGCGACCGGCTACGAGGGAGCGCTGAAGGCGCTGGATGGCAAGGCACCGGAGGTGATCCTGGCCGACTACCACCTCGACCATGGCCGCACGGGCTGCGAGGCGGTGCGCGGGTTGCGCGAGTATTTCCGCCGCGAGCTGCCGGCGGTGATGATCACCGCCGACCGTAGCGACGATTGCCGCCGCAGCCTGCAGCGGCTGGGGATGCCGCTGCTGAACAAACCGGTGAAGCCGGGCAAGTTGCGCGCGGTGCTGAGCCTGCTGCTGAGTTCCTGAGACGGCGCTGCGAGGGATCAGGCGCCCGAGCGCCCGAGCATGCCGTTGACCTTGTCGCGCAGGGCATCGATGGAGAACGGCTTGGCGATCATCGACATGCGCGTGGCCAGCTCGCTGCCGTCGATATGGACGATCTCGGCGAAGCCGGTGGCGAACAGGATCGGTAGCTCCGGCCGGGCTTCACGCGCGGCGGCGGCCAGTTCCTCGCCGTTCATGCCGGGCAGGCCGACGTCGGTGAGCAGCAGGTCGATGGCGGTGTCGCCCTGCAGGATCGGCAGCGCCTCTTCGGCGTCCTCGGCCTGCAGCACCTGGTAGCCGATTTCCTCCAGCACTTCCACGGTGAGCATGCGCACCAGGTCGTTGTCCTCGACGACCAGGACGCACAACTGCTGGTTGGCGGGTTCGGCAGGGGTGACGGGTACCTCGGGAATATCGACCACGGAAGAGCCTCTCGGAAAATAAAGGGTGACGCAGGTGCCCTTGCCGGGCTCGCTGCGCAGGCGGATCTGCCCGCCCGATTGTTTGATGAAGCCATGGACCATCGACAGGCCCAGCCCGCTGTTGGGGCCGATGCCCTTGGTGGTGAAGAACGGATCGAAGACGTGGCTCAGGGTCGACTCGCTCATGCCCTGGCCGCTGTCCTGCAGGCTCAGTACCAGGTAGTCGCCGGCCGGCAGGTCGTTGTCGCCGCCGCTGGCTTCGTGCCGCTGCAGCAGGATGTCCAGGGCGCCGCCGCCGGGCATGGCGTCGCGTGCATTGTCCACCAGGTGCAGCAGGGTCTTGTGCAGTTGGTCGCGGTCGCTGAGTACGCTGCCCGAGGCCTGGGTGGACAGGCTGAGGCGCACGCGGGGGCCGGCACGCGCGATCAGTTCGGGCTGCCAGTCGCGCAGCAGCCGGTCCAGTTCCACCGGGTGCATGGCCAGCGCCTGGCGGCGGGCGAAGGCAAGCAGGTTGTGGGTCAGCTCGGCGGCGCGCTCGGTGGCCTGGGTGGCGGCCTGCAGCAGGTGGCTCAGCTCCGGTTGCGCCTTGACCGTGGCGCGGCGGGTGATCAGGTCGAGGCTGAAGCGGATGCTCGCCAGCAGGTTGTTGAAGTCATGGGCGATGCCGCCGGTGAGCTGGCCCACCGCTTCCATGCGCTGGGCGTTGAGCAGGGCGGTCTGGGTCTGCTCGAGCAGCTCCGTGGCGCGCTTCTGCTCGGTGACGTCGCGGCCGCAGCCATAGATCAGGCCGTTGTCTTCGCTGGCGTGCCAGGACACCCAGCGGTAGCCGCCGTCCGCCTTGCGCATGCGGTTCTCGAAGTGCTGCAGACGCTCGCCGCCTACCAGCAGGACGCGTGCATCGAGGCTGGAGGACAGGTCATCGGGGTGCACCAGCTCTTCGCTGTTGCGCCCGATCAGTTGCTCTTCGCTCCAGCCCAGCAGTATCTGCCAGGCCGGGTTGACGTTGCGCAGGATGCCCTTGTGATCGAGCACGCAGAGCAGGTCCTGGCTGAGCGACCAGACCCGGTCGCGCTCCAGGGTACGCTGGCGCGCCTCTTCCTGCACCGCCACCTTGATCTGCCGCTCCGCGGCACGCTGGTTGGCGGCGGCCAGTGCGTGCCCGAGGAGGGCGGCCAGTTCGTTGAAGAAGTTGGCGTAGTGCTCGTCCAGGCGTCGACGCGGGCTGATGCCGAACACGGCGAGGCTGTCAGGGGGGCCGTCCAGCGGTATGGCGTAGGTACTGTCGAGCGCCTCGGGCCAGGGCGCGAACGCGCGCACGTGCTGGCTGGCCAGCGGCGACTGGTGGGCCTGCGTGAGGCCATTGAACAGATGCAGCGGGTCGTCGTCGGGGCTCAGTTGCGCGGGGGCGAAGCGGTCGCTCGGGTCGGTGCCGCAGGCGCCGAGCAGTTTGCCGGCCTGGTAGAGGAGGCAGAAGGGTACGTCATGGCTGGCTTCGCCGAGCAGCGCCAGCGCGTCGGCGCACACCTGAGCACTGTCCTCGGCATGTCCGAGGCGTTCGGCCATACGGGTCAGCAGACGCTGGCGGCGCTGTCCGATGACGTTGCCGGTCGTTTCCACCGCGGTGTTGAACAGGCCGATGGGCTTGCCTTCGAGGCCGAAGATCGGGCTGACGTTGTAGGTGAAATAGGCTTCCTCGACGTAGCCGAAGCGAACCATGGGCAGCAGGCGGTCTTCCTCATGGGCGGCCACGCCGGTCTCCAGGATGCCGTTGTACATGGGGTCGAGGATCGACCAGATATCCGACCAGGCCACGCGCGCGGGCTGGCCCAGGCATGCGGGATGCTTGTCGCCGGGAATGGCGCTCCAGGCGTCGTTGTACAGCAGGACGAATTCCGGCCCCCAGTAGATGCAGACCGGCAGCCGCGAGTTGAGGCCGACCTCGAGAATCCCGCGCAGGGTCGCGGGCCACTGGTCCATCGGGCCGAGCGGGGTGGCCGCCCAGTCGAGCTGGCGGATCAGCGGTGCCATGGCGCTGCTGCTGTTGAGAAATTCGCCCTGGCTGGGCACGGGTAACCCTGGGGTTTCCCCCGTCAAACTTGGCATCGAGCAGACCCTGCGTCTGATCCTTCGTACAGTGTTGTTTCACATCGAACGTTGGAAAGGTCTGAAGGAAGAAAATTCCACTTTTCTTCGTCCAGTGCGCGAAAAGTTCGAACGTCCTACAGGAGCGGCTGTCAACTCGCCAGCTGAGGTGTAGCCTACAATGCTTCGCGTTATTATTTCCTCGGTTTTAAGAATGTTCTTACAATAACTTCAAATACTTACCTGGCTTCTGCTGCGATCTCTCCGAGTCGACAGGCCACGTCCAGGGAAGCTCCAGCATCAGGGATTTTGCAGATGAACCAGAAAGCCATCGCCGACGAAAGCGCCTTCCGCCGCATCCTCGCGCGCAACATGGCACTGCCGCTGGGCATCTGCCTGCTCGGCGCGGTGCTGTTCATCGGCCTGATTCTCTACATGCTCGACGTGCTGGGCTGGGTCGAGCACACCGACCGGGTGATCTCCAGCGCCAATGAGATGCAGCGCCTGAGCGTGGACCAGGAGAGCGGGCTGCGCGGCTTCCTGATCACCGGCGATCCGCGCTTCCTCGAGCCGCTGGAGCAGGCGCGGCCGCGCATCAATGCTGGCCTCAAGGGCCTGGCGGACCTGGTGGCGGACAACCCGCCCCAGGTCGAGCGGGTACAGCGCCTGACCTCGATGCAGGACGAATGGATGACCTTCGCCCAGCAGATGATCGAGCAGCGCCGCTCCGGCCAGGATACGTCCGACGCGATCAAGGCCGGCCGTGGCAAGAGCATGATGGACGCGATCCGCGGCCAGTACGCCTCGCTGATCAACACCGAGCAGCAACTGCGCCACGACCGCAACCAGTTCGCTTCCAGCCTGTCCACCGGGGTAGTGATTCTCTACCTGGTGTTCAGCATCGTCGTCGGCACGCTGCTGGCGTATTTCGGCCGCCGGCAGTTGCTCGGCCTGTCCGACTCCTACGCCGAGTCCCTGCGCCGCCAGGTGCTGCACAACGAGCACCTGGAGCGGCAGGCCTGGCTGAGCGACGGGCAGACGCGCCTGGGCGAACAGTTGATCGGCCAGCCGTCGTTGTCGGCGCTGGGCCGCAGCCTGATGGATTTTCTCGGCGACTTCGTGGCCTCTCCGGTGGGTGCGCTGTATGTGCGCGACGACCGCGGCGGCTTGCGCGTGGCCGGCACCTTCGGTTTCGCCGCACAGTCATTGGGCGAGGACTATTTCGCCGCGGACGACAGCCTGATCGCCCAGGCCGCCCGCCAGCGCAAGCTGCGCCTGGTGGACGGCTTGCCTCCGGATTACCTGAAGGTCAATTCGGCGCTGGGCAACGGCCAACCGGTGAGCGTCGCGCTGCTGCCGCTGGTCCATGAAGCAAGCGTGGTGGGCGTGCTGGAGCTGGGTTTCCTGCGGCAACTGGAGGAGCGCGACAAGGCCTTCCTGCAGGTGGTCGCCGAGCCGCTGGGCAGCGCCATCGCTTCCGCCCAGCACCGCCAGCGCCTGCAGGACCTGCTGGCGGAAACCCAGCAGCTCAACGAAGAGCTGCAGGTGCAGCAGGAAGAACTGAAGACCGCCAATGAGGAGCTGGAAGAGCAGTCGCGGGTGCTCAAGGAGTCCCAGGCGCATCTGGAGGCGCAGCAGGCGGAACTCGAGCAGACCAACGAGCGCCTTGCCGAGCAGGCCCAGGAACTGGCGGCACAGCGTGATGATCTGGACAGCAAGAACACCGAGCTGAACCAGGCGCGCCTGGACCTGCAGGGCCGCGCCGACGAACTGCAGCGCGCCAGCCGCTACAAGTCCGAATTCCTCGCCAATATGTCCCACGAGCTGCGGACGCCGCTCAACAGCTCGCTGATCCTGGCGCGCCTGCTGGCGGACAACGAGCAGGGCAATCTGGACGACGAGCAGGTGAAATTCGCCGAGTCGATTTATTCCGCCGGCAACGACCTGCTCAACCTGATCAACGACATCCTCGACATCTCCAAGGTCGAAGCCGGCAAGCTGGAAGTGCGCCCCGAAAACGCCAGCGTACGCCGCCTGGTTGAAGGCGTGGAGGGATTGTTCCGCCCGCAGGCCGACGACAAGGGCCTGACCTTCGTGGTCAACATTGCCGATGATGCGCCGGGCATGCTTTACAGCGACCGCCAGCGTGTCGAGCAGATCCTCAAGAACCTGCTGTCCAATGCCTTCAAGTTCACCGATGCGGGCGAAGTCAGCCTGTATGTCGGCGCTGCGCCCGAGGGTTTGCGCTTCGACGTGCGCGACAGCGGCATCGGCATCGCCGAAGACCAGTTGCAGCGCATCTTCGAAGCCTTCCAGCAGGCCGATGGCGCCACCAATCGCCGCTACGGAGGTACCGGCCTGGGCCTGTCGATCTCCCGCGACCTGGCGCACCTGCTGGGCGGCAGCATCATCGTCAGCAGCCAGCCGGGCAAGGGCAGCGTCTTCAGCCTGCTGCTGCCGCTGAGCTACAACGAGCCCGCAGCGACGGAGGTCGTCAGCGCACCGGCCGCCATCGTCCCCAGGGTTGCGACTCCCGTCGCCGCGCCGGCAGTGCATGCGCCGGTGGCTGCGGCCTTCGCCGACGACCGCGAGCAGTTGAACATCGGCCAGCGTTGCGTGCTGGTCGTTGAGGATGAGCCCAAGTTCGCCCGCATCCTCTACGACCTCGCCCGCGAGCTGGGCTACCGCTGCCTGGTGGCCATGGGCGCCGAGGAAGGCTTGCGCCTGGCCGACGAGCATGGCCCCGACGCCATCCTGCTGGACATGCATCTGCCCGACGAATCCGGCCTTGCCGTGTTGCAGCGCCTGAAAGCCAACCCGCGTACCCGTCACGTGCCGGTGCACGTGGTGTCCGTGGAGGATCGCAGCGAAGCGGCCCTGCACCTGGGTGCCATCGGCTATGCGCTCAAGCCCACCACTCGCGAGCAGCTGCGGGAAGTGTTCGGCAAGCTGGAGGCCAAGCTGACCCAGGAGGTCAAGCGCATCCTGCTGGTGGAGGACGATCCGTTGCAGCGCGACAGCGTCTCGCGCCTGATCGGCGACGACGACATCGAGATCACCGCGGTGGAGCAGGGCGAGCAGGCCCTGGAACTGCTGCGCCAGAACATCTATGACTGCATGATCATCGATCTCAAGCTTCCTGACATGCAGGGCAACGAACTGCTGCGGCGCATGGGTGAGGAAGACATCTGCTCCTTCCCGCCAGTGATCGTCTACACCGGGCGCAACCTGACGCGCGACGAGGAAGCCGAGCTGCTCAAGTACTCGCGCTCGATCATCATCAAGGGCGCGCGCTCGCCCGAGCGCCTGCTCGACGAGGTGACGCTGTTCCTGCACAAGGTCGAATCGCAGCTCTCCAGCGAGCGTCAGCGCATGCTGCGCACCTCGCGCAACCGCGACCGGGCCTTCGAGGAGCGGCGCATCCTGCTGGTGGACGATGACGTGCGTAACATCTTCGCCCTCACCAGTGCCCTGGAGCACAAGGGGGCCCGCGTGGTAGTCGCGCGCAACGGCCGCGAGGCCATCGAGAAGCTTGCCCAGGTTGGCGACATCGACCTGGTGCTGATGGACGTGATGATGCCGGAGATGGATGGCTACGAAGCGACCCGCCTGATCCGCCAGGACGCGCGCTGGAAGAAGCTGCCGATTCTCGCGGTGACCGCCAAGGCGATGAAGGACGACCACGAGCTGTGCCTGCGCGCCGGCGCCAACGATTACCTGGCCAAGCCCATCGACCTGGACCGCCTGTTCTCCCTGATCCGGGTCTGGCTGCCCAAGCTGGAGCGCATCTGACATGGCCGAACGCAGCCAGGACATCGAGCTGCGCCTCCTGATCGAGGCGATCTACCTGAAGTACAGCTACGACTTCCGGGACTACTCCGGCACCTCGCTCAAGCGCCGCGTACTGCATGCCACCAGCCTGTTCGAGTGCCGCAGCATCTCGGCGCTGCAGGAGCGCATCCTGCATGACCCGCACGCCTTCCACGAGTTGTTGCAATACCTCACCATCTCGGTGAGCGAAATGTTCCGCGATCCCAGCTACTTCCTCGCGCTGCGTCAGGAAGTGGTGCCGCTGCTGCGCACCTATCCCTCGCTGCGCCTGTGGGTTGCCGGCTGCAGCACCGGCGAGGAGGTGCACTCGCTGGCCATCCTGCTGCATGAGGAGGGGCTGCTCGAGCGCACGCTGATCTACGCCACCGACATCAATCCGCGCTCGCTGGAACAGGCGCAGCGGGGCATCTACGCGATCGATGACCTTGCCCAGGCCAGCGAGAACTACCGCGCCGCCGGCGGCAAGGCTTCGCTCTCGGATTACTACACGGCGGCCTACGACGGCGCGCTGTTCGACAAGATGCTGCGCGCCAACGTGACTTTCGCCGATCACAGCCTGGCCACCGACAGCGTGTTCTCCGAAACGCATCTGGTGTCGTGTCGCAATGTGCTGATCTACTTCAACCGCCAGTTGCAGAACCGCGCCATCGGCCTGTTCCACGAATCGCTCTGCCACCGTGGCTTCCTCGGCCTTGGCAGCAAGGAAAGCCTGGACTTCACCGAGTTTGCCGGGGAGTTCGAAGTGGTCAATCGCCGCGAACGGGTGTTCCGCAAGCGATGAAAGCGCAGCGCAAGGTCCAGGCCGTGGTCATCGGCGCCTCCGCAGGCGGCGTGGATGCGCTGTTCCGGCTGTTCGACGGGTTGCCGGCGGATTTCGCGCTGCCGATGGTGGCGGTGCTGCACCTGCCGGAGAACCATGAGAGCCAGTTGGTCGACCTGTTTGCCCGGCGCCTGGACATCCCCGTGCAGGAAGCCTGCGACAAGGCACCGGTGGAGCCAGGCACCCTGTACTTCGCGGCCGCCGGCTACCACCTGTCCATCGAGCGCGACCACACCTTCGCCCTGAGTCGCGAGGCGCGGCGCAATTATTCCCGCCCGTCCATCGACATTCTTTTCGACTCGGCGGCCGATGCCTACCGCGAGACGCTGGCCGGCATCCTGCTGACCGGAGCCAACCATGACGGAGCACAGGGCCTGGCGCACATCCATCGCGAAGGTGGCCTGACCATCGTCCAGGACCCTGCCGAAGCCGAGGTAGCGACCATGCCGGAAGCTGCCATCGAGCTGCACGCCCCGGACCACATTCTTTCCCTGCGCAGTATTCATGCGCTCCTGAGCCGATTGGGCTCTCATTCGGATTCCAACAATGCTGAGTAACCAGGGAAGCAAGCTGCTCATCGTCGACGACCTGCCGGAGAACCTGCTGGCGCTGGAGGCGTTGATCAAGGGCGAGGGGCGCGAGGTATTCAAGGCCTCCTCGGCGGACGAGGCGCTGTCGCTGCTGCTGGAGCACGAATTCGCCCTGGCGCTGCTCGACGTGCAGATGCCCGGCATGGACGGCTTCGCCCTGGCCGAGCTGATGCGCGGCACCGAGCGCACCCGGAGCATCCCCATCGTTTTCGTCACTGCCGCCGGCCGCGAACTGAACTATGCGTTCAAGGGCTACGAGAGCGGTGCGGTGGATTTCCTTTACAAACCGCTGGACAACCATGCGGTGCGCAGCAAGGTGAATGTCTTCGTCGACCTCTACCGCCAGCGCAAGGTGCTGGAGCAGGCACGCGCCGAACAGGATGCGCTGCTGGCCGAACTGCGCGAAACCCAGGTGGAGCTGCAGCGCGCGGTGAAGATGCGCGACGATTTCATGTCCATCGTCTCCCACGAACTGCGCACGCCTCTCAACGGCCTGATGCTGGATACCCAGTTGCGCCGGTTGCACCTGTCCAGGGGCAAGCTGGAGAACTTCTCCCCGGAGCGCCTCGCCGTGCTGTTCGAGCGCGACGAGCGTCAGCTCGGCGGGCTGACCCGGCTGATCGAGGACATGCTGGACGTCTCGCGTATCCGTACCGGCAAGCTGTCGATACGCCCGGAGCGGGCCAACTTCGCCGACATCGCCCGCCACGTCCTGGGCAACTTCGCCGTGCAGGCGCAGGCGGCCGGCTGCGAACTGGCGCTGAGCGCGCCGGAGCGGGTGGAGGGGGTGTGGGATGCGTACCGCATCGAGCAGGTCATCAGCAACCTGGTGAGCAATGCCCTGCGCTACGGACCGGGCAAGCCGGTGGAGGTCCGCGTGGCGGTGAGCGACGGCCAGGCACAGCTGTGTGTGCGGGACCATGGCGAGGGCATCAGTGCCGAGGAGCAGCGGCGCATCTTCCTGCAGTTCGAGCGCGGTGCCGGCGCTGCGCGCGTGGCCGGGCTGGGGTTGGGGCTGTTCATCTCCGAGCAGATCGTCCAGGCCCACGGCGGGCGCATCGAAGTGCACAGCGAGCCAGGGCAGGGCGCGGAATTCTGCGTCTACCTGCCGCTGGACTGAGCCCCGGTTTTTCCTGGGTGGTTGACGCGCCACCTACCTTCCAGCGCCGAAGCGTCTGCTCTTTGTAGGAGCGAGCTTGCTCGCGAAACGAAGAGCCCGCTGTGCGCTGCCGGCGCGTTGGAATGTTCGCGAGCAAGCTTGCTCCTACAGGCCTGCCCACGCCTCTGTGGCGGGTTGCACCTTTTGTCGCTCTGGCACGAACACTGCTTTCTCCCTGCCGTCCGGCCGCTCCATACAGGTTGCAGCCGGACGTGCCCGTGGCCGTGCTCCGTTTGGTAGCGCCGTGTGGGGGAAATGTCACCGGTTGCACCGGAACTGCGCTTACGACCAAAGGCTTGTTTTTATTGGGTTGCACCTGGTTGCACCTTGCGATTCGGCGGTATAACCTTTCGCCGTTTTCAGGCACACCTTCTAACAACAGGAAGCCCCATGGCCACCACCACCCTTGGCGTGAAGCTCGACGACGCCACCCGCGAGCGCCTCAAGCTGGCTGCCCAGCAACTCGACCGTACCCCGCACTGGCTGATCAAACAGGCCATCTTCTCTTACCTGGAACAGGTGGAAGGCGGGCTGACCCCGGCCGAACAGTCCGGTCTGGCTGCGGCGGCGGGCGAGGAATCGCTGGATGCGCTCAACGAGCAAGGGTTGCAGGTCTTCCTCGATTTCGCCGAAAGCATCCTGCCGCAGTCCGTGCTGCGTGCGGCCATCACCGCCGCCTACCGCCGTCCGGAAACCGAAGCGCTGCCGATGCTGCTGGATCTGGCCCGCCTACCGAAGGAGCAAGCCGCCGCCGCCAGCAAGATGGCACTGGGCATCGCCGAAAAGCTGCGTAACCAGAAGAACGCCGGTGGCCGCCAGGGCCTGGTGCAGGGCCTGCTGCAGGAGTTCTCCCTGTCGTCCCAGGAAGGCGTGGCGCTGATGTGCCTGGCCGAGGCGCTGCTGCGCATCCCGGACAAGGCCACCCGCGACGCGCTGATCCGCGACAAGATCAGCAACGGCAACTGGAGCCAGCACCTGGGCCAGAGCCCGTCGATGTTCGTCAACGCGGCCTCCTGGGGGCTGCTGATCACCGGCAAGCTGGTGTCGACCCACACTGAAGCCGGCATGTCCTCGTCGCTCAACCGCATCATCGGCAAGTCCGGCGAGCCGCTGATCCGCAAGGGCGTGGACATGGCCATGCGCCTGATGGGCGAGCAGTTCGTCACCGGCGAGACCATCGCCGAGGCCCTGGCCAACGCGGCCAACATGGAATCCCGTGGCTTCCGCTATTCCTACGACATGCTCGGCGAAGCCGCGCTGACCGACGAAGACGCCAAGCGTTACCTGGCGTCCTACGAGCAGGCCATCCATGCCATCGGCAAGGCCTCTCACGGCCGCGGCATCTACGAAGGCCCGGGCATCTCGATCAAGCTCTCCGCGCTGCACCCACGCTACAGCCGCGCGCAGTACGACCGCGTGATGGAGGAGCTGTACCCGACCGTCCTGGGCCTGGTGAAGATGGCCCGCGATTACGACATCGGCATCAACATCGATGCCGAGGAAGCCGATCGCCTGGAAATCTCCCTCGACCTGCTCGAGCGCCTGTGCTTCGAGCCGTCGCTGGCCGGCTGGAACGGCATCGGCTTCGTCATCCAGGCCTACCAGAAGCGCTGCCCGTACGTGATCGACTACGTGATCGACCTGGCCAAGCGCAGCCGTCACCGCCTGATGATCCGCCTGGTGAAGGGCGCCTACTGGGACAGCGAGATCAAGCTGGCCCAGGTCAACGGCCTGGAAGGCTACCCGGTCTACACCCGCAAGCCGTACACCGACGTCTCCTACCTGGCCTGTGCGCGCAAGCTGCTGGCCGTGCCGGAGTCCATCTACCCGCAGTTCGCCACCCACAACGCCCACTCGCTGTCGGCCATCTACCAGCTGGCCGGGCAGAACTACTACCCGGGCCAGTACGAGTTCCAGTGCCTGCACGGCATGGGCGAACCGCTGTACGAGCAGGTGGTGGGCAAGGTCGCCGACGGCAAGTTCAACCGTCCGTGCCGCATCTATGCGCCAGTGGGCAGCCACGAAACCCTGCTGGCGTACCTGGTGCGCCGCCTGCTGGAAAACGGCGCCAATACCTCCTTCGTCAACCGTATCGCCGACCACAGCATCTCCCTTCAGGACCTGGTGCTGGACCCGGTGCTGCAGGTCGAGCAGATGGCCGCGCAGGAGGGCACCCTGGGCCTGCCGCACCCGCGCATCCCGCTGCCGCGCGACCTCTATGGCGAATCCCGGCTGAACTCCGCCGGCATCGACCTGGCCAACGAACACCGCCTGGGTTCGCTGTCCTCGGCGCTGCTGACGAGCACCAACCACGCCTACGTCGCCGAGCCGATACTGGGCCTGGCCGAAGCCGTTCCGGGCGAGCCGCAGCCGGTCCGCAACCCGGCGGACCACCGGGACGTGGTGGGCCACGTGCGCGAGGCCAGCGAAGCCGATGTGAACAACGCCATCCTTGGCGCGCTGTCCAGCGCGCAGATCTGGCAGTCCACCCAGCCTGCCGAACGCGGTGCCATCCTGCAGCGCGCCGCCGACCTGATGGAAGCGGAGATCCAGTCGCTGATGGGCGTGCTGGTGCGCGAGTCGGGCAAGACCTTCGCCAACGCCATCGCCGAAGTGCGCGAAGCGGTGGACTTCCTGCGCTATTACGGCGCCCAGGCCAGCACCCACTTCGCCAACGACAGCCACCGCCCGCTGGGCCCGGTGGTGTGCATCAGCCCGTGGAACTTCCCGCTGGCGATCTTCAGCGGTCAGGTGGCCGCCGCCCTGGCCGCCGGCAATACCGTGCTGGCCAAGCCCGCCGAGCAGACCCCGCTGATCGCTGCGCAAGCCGTGCGCATCCTGCTGGAAGCCGGCGTGCCGGCTGGCGCCGTGCAGCTGCTGCCGGGCCGTGGCGAAACCGTCGGTGCCCGCCTGGTGGGCGACGAGCGTGTGCGCGGCGTGATGTTCACCGGTTCCACCGAAGTGGCCGGCATCCTCCAGCGCAACATCGCCGGCCGCCTCGACGCCCAGGGCCGCACCATCCCGCTGATCGCCGAGACCGGCGGCCTCAACGCGATGATCGTCGACTCCTCGGCGCTGGCCGAGCAGGTGGTGGTGGACGTGGTCAACTCCGCGTTCGACAGCGCCGGCCAGCGCTGTTCTGCCCTGCGCGTGCTGTGCGTGCAGGAAGATGCCGCCGACCGCGTGGTGCAGATGCTCAAGGGCGCCATGGCGGAATACCGTGTCGGTGCACCGGAGCGCCTGCACACCGACATCGGCCCGGTGATCGACGAGGAAGCCAAGGGCAACATCGACAAGCACATCCAGGCGATGCGCGACAAAGGCCGCAAGGTATTCCAGAGCGCCCGCGTGGACGCCGAGGAAATCAAGCGCGGCACCTTCGTCGTGCCGACCCTGATCGAGCTGGACAGCTTCAGCGAGCTCAAGCGCGAAATCTTCGGCCCGGTGCTGCACGTGGTGCGCTACCAGCGCGCCGACCTTGGCCAGCTGCTCGCGCAGATCAACGAATCCGGCTACGGCCTGACCCTGGGCGTGCACACCCGCATCGACGAGACCATCGCCCAGGTCGTCGGCAACGCCCACGTCGGTAACCTCTACGTCAACCGCAACGTGGTTGGCGCCGTGGTCGGCGTGCAGCCTTTCGGTGGCGAAGGCCTGTCCGGCACCGGTCCGAAGGCCGGTGGCCCACTGTACCTCTACCGCCTGTTGTCGACCCGTCCGCAGGATGCGGTGGCCAACCAGCTCAAGGGCGATGGCGCCCAGCCGCTGCCGCGTCCGAAGGATGCCCAGCAGGCCGTGGACGCGCTGGCCAAGTGGGCAGGGCAGAAGGACGCCGCCCTGGCAAGCCTGCTCGGCGGCTACGGCGAACTGGCGCAGAGCTTCACCCAGCAGGTACTCACCGGCCCGACCGGCGAGCGCAACACCTACACGCTGCTGCCGCGTGAGCACGTGCTGTGCCTGGCCGAAGACCGTGCCGACCTGCTCGCCCAGCTTGCCGCCGTGCTCAGCGTTGGCAGCCGCCCGCTGGTGGCCGAGTCCAACGCCGCCGTGGTCAGGGAACTGCCGAAGGAAGTGGCCCAGCGCATCGAGCTGGTCGCCGACTGGACCGCCACCGACAAGGTGTTCGACGCCATCCTGCACCACGGCGATTCCGACCAGCTGCGTGCGGTCTGCGAGCAGGCCAGCCAGCGCAAGGGCGCCATCGTCGGCGTCACCGGGCTGAACCGCGGGGAAACCGACATCCCTCTGGAGCGCCTGCTGATCGAGCGGGCCCTGAGCGTCAACACCGCCGCCGCCGGCGGCAACGCCAGCCTGATGACCATCGGCTGACGACGGTGCCGGGAGCGCCTTACCGGGCGCTTCCGGCCTGCTTTCCGGCTGCTTCTGCGGCCACCCGGCCTGCCAGCCCTCTGGCGGAGCTACCCGCTCCCGGCAGGCCGTTTCCCTCGCGCTTCCTGCGCAACTCGTCTCGGGCCACGCCCGATACAACGGCGGGGCTATCCGCTCCGCCGCTTCCTCTTCGATCTCGAATGTCGCCGTCCCCTGCAGGAACTGTCTTTCCTTGCGAGACCGTGGTGGGTTTTCCCTCTCCCTGAAGGGAGGGGGGCCGTTCGGCGCGAGCTGGAGCCCAGGTGTGAGCGGGCTGGGGCTGCTTCCTCTTCCCTCGCAGCGGGCCGCTTTCGAGAAAGGCACCTTCGGTGCGCTTCTGCAGGGGTTCCCGGTTTAAAACCTTGCGTAGCAGCGGACTCTGTCCGCGATCGGCTCCCGGCAACGGTGATTCCGGGCGGGCTCGCGAGCAATAGCGATGGCGTCCCCCTTGCTCCTACGAAGAGCGCGGAGTGCCTCCCTGCAGGAGCGAGCTTGCTCGCGAACGCTGTTCAGGCGTGGCGCAGTACTGAGCGTCGTACTGATGCCACCGCCGTCGCCACGAACAGCCCCGCTGCCAGCGCCAGTGCCACCGGCACGCCCTGCGGGCCAAGGTCCATCAGGCTGCCGCTGAGCAGTGGCCCGAGCAGGCTGCCGACGCCCCAGAGCATACCGGCGGCGGCGTTGGCGGTAACCAGATCGCGGCCGCGGAAGCGCTGGCCGATCAGTACCAGCGCCAGGGTGTAGACGCCGCCAGCCACTGCGCCCAGCAGCATCAGCGCCGGCCAGAGCAGCGACGGCTGGCTGATCAGCCAGGGCAGGGCGAGCCCGATCGCCATCGCCGCGACGCCGCAAGCAAGGTGCAGGGTGGGCCGGTCCAGGCGGTCGGACAGCCAGCCCAGCGGCAACTGGCAGAGCATGTCGCCGAGCAGGATCACCGTCGCCATGAGCGCGGCAATGCCCACCGCATAGCCGTGGCTGGAGGCGTATACCGGGAAGAGCGAGAGCACCACGCTGTCGAAGAAGGAGAAGAACAGCACGCCCATGCACAGCGCCGGCGCCACCCGCAGGAAGCCGGCCAGGGAGAAGCTGCGCGGCTCCTCCACGTGTTGGTGAAGGCCTTCCTCGGGCATGGCCAAGGCCACGGTGGCCAGGGCAATCAGGTGACCGGCACTGACCAGCAGCACCACCCACGGCGCCTGCGCGCCGAGCAGCGCGACCAGGGTCGGCCCCAGCAGCTGGAAGGCGGTGAAGCTGGTGGCATACAGGGCGACGATGGTGCCGCGGTTCTTTTCGCCGCACAGCTCGTTGACCCAGGCCTCGCCGAGGATGATCGCGATACCCATGCCAATACCCAGCGCCAGGCGAGCAACAGCCAGCAGCCAGAGCGAATGGCTGCTGAATTCGATGGCCGCGGTGCTGGCGGTGCACAGCACGAAGCACAGCAGGTACAGGCGACGCCGGCTCACCAACTGGCAGGCGCGGTCCACCAGGGTGGCGGCGAGGATCATGCCGGCCGCCGGCACCGCCGAGAGGATGCCGATCTGCAGCGCGCTGGCGCCGTTGTCCAGCAGGCGCAGCGCCACCAGCGGCAGCGTTGCGCCCAGGCTCAGGCCGACGATGGACACGGCAAACAGCAGCACCGCGAGAAGCGGTTTGTTGAGGATGACTGGGGTATTCATGAAAACCTTCTCTTGCCCGGGCGCTCCAGCGACAGGGCTGCAAATGCAAACGAGCCCGCCGGGGTTCTCCGGTGGGCGGATTCGAAATGCGGAGTGACCGACGCGAAGGCGCGCGGTGTCCGGCTCAGCAGCCGGTGGGAGGAGAGAAGGTGAAGGCGAAGAGAACGCTGCGACGCAGGTTCAGCACGGCATCGACCTTGCGCACGCGCGGGGGCTCCCGGAGGAGGGCGAGCGATGAGTCGGCGAAGCGGCAGAACGGGGTCATGGTGCGGATACAGCGTAGGACGTAGGAAAACGCGCACTCTAGTGAGTGCGCGGCAGAGCGTCAATCTCGGCCGGTTGAGCGGTTATCGGCGGCGCTGGTGTCAATCGGGTTCGCGAGCAGGCTCGCTTGTATGGCGTAGGGTATGAG